>NZ_JAKVME010000001.1:2306570-2636081 GCF_022483985.1 Acetobacter sp.
CGGATACAACATGGCCTGCCTATTCACATGATATACGTCTGACAATCTGGAATACCCGCAACGCTGACGATACCAGCAATCAGAATGACTACAACGACATTACCACCAGCATGGGCGTTCAGATTGATGGGCACAACGACGTGCACCAACTTTCCATGGATGGAACGACTCAGGAACATCTGGAATTTAATCCCGCCAATTATCCCAATGGCATCAGCCTATGTGGCTACACAGGTTGCGGCTTCTCCGTAAACAGACAGGGAACCCCGGAAGTCGACGATAATCTTGTTATCAATGGCGGAAAATCACTTATCCTGATGAATGCCAGCAACGCTCTTGCCGGTTATCTTTATGCCAGCACGGATGGGAACATGCATGTTCTGGGTGTAAACGGTCCCACGAAGAGTACATTCGTTATTGATGCAATACTAAAATCAAATGGCGCAATAAATGCACCAAGCAACACCTACAGCTCATTGCCTACTACAAACACGAGCTCTGGTGATCAGCGTTATTGTTCAGATTGTTACTCCAGCGCTTCAACATCGACCAACAGAGGCATTCCTGTGTGGTGGAATGGATCAACATGGACAGATTCACTCGGTGTTGCAGTAAAAAATTAGAATTTCAAAAAATACATTGAAAAAGTAAATGGCAAAAAAATTCGACGAAAATTACAGCAAAGAAGTCTATAGTAAAATTTCAGAATTTCAAAAAAAAGGTCTTTCCATAAGAAATATTGCAAAAATAACTGGCGCAAGCAGAAGCTATATACATCGTTTATCGATCAAAATAGCACTTTCTTCAGGTTCCATGAAACAGGCCAGTGAAAGGCGTAAAGAAGCGGGATGGGAACCTCTTGCTCCCGGCAACCCAATTTCGTGGGATGCTATAAAATTAAAGCGAACACAAAAAGAATCACATACAATCTAAACGAAAATTAAATGACAAAAAAACAGAAGCCCATGACCAGGGCTGACTTTATTTCCATCTGTGATTGCGTGTCAAAAACAGGCAACAGTTCAAATTGTATGAGACTCGCTAACCGCCCTCTTAGCGATTTATATTATTACTTAAAGAAAAATCCCGACGAACGCCAGAGGTTAACAATAGCACGAACTTTTTTTCACGATGAAATGACCGCCGCAGTCCACGACCTCGCTTTCGGCGGCATCCCACAAATAAGAAGAACAGAAAAAGGAAAAATTGTTATAGATGAGCGAGGAAAACCTATCATCGATAGAATTCCAGACACCCGTCTTATTACAACACTCCTGAGGGATCATTCAAGTCGCCTCGCCCGGGCTGAAAAAGCAGATCTTTCAAATTCCAACCAACACTCAACAGAAGAAAGGAACACGAGACTCAGGGATGAAATAGTTTCAGACCCACCACCCAAGGAAAGCAATACGAAAAACAAAGATCACTATGAAGATTGAAGACAGAATATCTCTGACACCACCTCAAATGAGCATATATCAGCAAGGATGGAAAAAAGACGCAAGATTTCGTGTCGCAGCCTGCGGAAGAAGATTCGGAAAAACATTTGAAGCTGCGGAGGAAATCCGTCGCGCAGTAAAAAATGCAGTTTCCAGAAATATCAGCCCTGATAATGAGATATGGTATGCCGCACCAACCTACAAACAGGCAAAAAAAATATTCTGGCCAAAATTGAAAGCCAACATCCCCAAAAAATGGCTTATCCGCCCTCCAAGAGAGACAGAGCTTTCCTTGGAAGTCGGACCACAGGGGCATATTATACGCATTGTAGGATTAGAAAATTACGACTCACTGCGCGGCAGCGGTTTGTTTTTTTTTTAGGTGATGAATGGGCAGATACTTCACCTGAAGCCTGGACTGAAGTAATCCGTCCAATGCTTTCGACATGCGAGGGTCACGCACTCTTTATCGGCACACCCAAGGGTAAAGATCATTTTTATGATCTTTACCTGAAAGGCCAGCAGGGAAAAACGCATGAAAACGGTTGGTGGTCATGTTCTTACACCACCCTGGATGGTGGCAATGTCTCGCCTGAAGAACTCAGTAATGCAAAAGGCAGTCTGGATATTCGTGTCTACCGACAGGAATATGAAGCCTCTTTTGAAACATTCTGCGGGCGCTGCCTATATGCATTTTCACGAAAACACTCTGTTAAAAATACCATTTATGATGAAAAAAAACATGTCCATATAGGTATGGATTTCAACATAAATCCGATGTCGGCGACAGTTTGGCAGGAAACAACTGATAACAATGGAAATTTAACCACGACACAAGTAGACGAAATAATTATACAAACATCGAATACCGACGAAATGTCACAGGAAATTCTGAAAAGATACGGAACAAAACAAATAGATTTTTCTGGATCAGAAAATTATTCTACACAACACATCACAGTATATCCAGATCCCGCAGGGCAGGCCCGCAAAACATCAGCTTCGGGAAAAACCGATATATCTATACTCCTATCATATGGAATAAATATAAAAACAAGAAAACAGTCTCCACGAGTGCGTGACAGGATGAATTTCATGAACTCCATGTTTGAAAATTCATTAAAAGAAAAAAAAGCTTTTGTTTCTTCCAAATGTATAAAAAGCATAGAAAGCTATGAACGTTACGCTTTTATACCAGGCACATCTGAGCCAGATAAAAAGCAAGGATATGACCATCTTGTAGACGCCAGTGGTTACTATTTATACTTCAGGTTTTCTGAAAATACATTTGACATAAAAACAAATAAAATTCTTGATAGATAGGAAAAGAAAATGGACTGGCATGAATTAAAAAAAAGCATGAATTTTCCAACACAATACTGTGAAAGAACAAAAAATCTTCTTGCTCTAGAAAAAATTTTAAATGGTAGTCTTTACGATCACATTCGATATCCTTTTTTTAAAACCTGTGGCGGAGATGGTTCCTATATTCCTATCAACAAAAGACGACCATCCATCAGAACACATTTATGTAATATCGTCGTTGATGACACTGTCTCACTGCTTTTCAGCGCTTCACATTGGCCTTCCATTCACATACAAAATGAAACAGAAAACGAAGATTGTGAAATAGAAGCCAAAATCAGAAAAATTTGTTTTGATCTCAACCTGCCCTCCCTCATGGAACAGGCCGCTGTAATCGGCGCTGTCGGTTCAGTTGCGATTCTAGTGCAGGCCATAGACAATGAGCTTGTCATTGAGCTGAAAAGAACATGCTTTCTGGAACCTACGTTCTCACTTCTTGACCCAAGAAAACTTGTTCATGTAAGAGAGCAGTATATTGTCGATGCCGAGGGATTAAAGAAAGCCGGATTCGGCGAATTTCCTGATGGAAACTATTGGTTTACAAGAGATTTTACCGAATTTGAAACTGTCTGGTACGATCCCGTACGAGTAGAGTACAATACAGAAAAAAATATATCTCTGACAAGAGACGAAGAACGCTGCACCCAACATGGATTAGGTATTGTACCTATTGTCTGGATCAAAAACCTTCCGTCAGCAGATCCAAATGCCGCAGATGGAAAATGTACTTTTAGTGCTGGCATTGATGCGATGATTGATGCCGATTATCTCCTGTCACAAACCGTAAGAGGTCTACGATACTCCTCTGATCCAACAATGGTGCTTTCTGTTGATGAATATCAAATCTCAAATGGTTTGACTTCATCGTTTACAAAAGATGCCTCCCACGCAATCGCTTTGCCGCAAGGTAGTGATGCCAAACTTCTCGAAATTAATGGAACCGGAGCAGCGGCTGCTCTCAATATGTGGCAGGCCTTACGCTCTCTTGCTCTAGAAGCAATGCACGGTAACCGCGCACATGGAGACCGGGTCAGCGCGGCTCAATCAGGACGGGCAATGGAACTGATGTGCCTCGGTTTAACATGGCTGGTAGGCCGACTACGCAGATCTTATGGTGACTGTGGATTAGTTTCCGTTATAAAACTGATTGTTCTATTTACTCAAAAATTTTCAGATTTGGAAATTTCAGGACATAGTTATGGAGCGCTTCAGGTAAAAAATATTTCGTTAGTCTGGCCTGCATGGTTTGAACCGACCTTTGGAGACATGCAGACTATCGCCAATGCGGTGCAGTCAGCAAAATCATCTGGGGTTGTGTCAATGGATACCGCAGTCAGAATGATGAAACCTGCAACGCATGTTCAACATGTTACTGAAGAAATAAAAAAAATATTGAACGACAATGAATTATCTTAACGACAATAAATCAATGCCGCTGTGGAGAAAAAATGGACGTAAACTCTGTCTCATCTGAAAGCATGGGCAATAATACATCAGATGAAGCATTCAATGCACCTCGATCAGCGGCCGACAGTGTCGCCAATGCATTTTCAAGTCAACTTGCTCAAGTTCAGGCAGACCTCGCTGCATCCAAAGCATATGCCGTTTCTGTCGAGGCAGAATTGGCCAATCTAAAAGCTGAAACTGCGACTATGGTCGCCAAGCAATCACAAGAAATTTCTAAAATAAAAATTGATTCTGAAATAAAATCACAGGCTATTTCCTCTGGACTAATCGATTTGGATTGCTTGCCACTTTTGAACTCCTCAGAAATTAAATTAGATGAAAATGGCAATATTCTTGGAATTGATTCTGCCATAGCTGATTTAAAATCAAAAAAACCTTTTCTTTTTTCTGATACCGCTCGTTTTGGAACAAACAATAGCACATCTCGTTCAGTACTTATTCCAAAAGCTAAAGCCAACACAGCCTTGCCAGTTAAAGATATGTCCGAATCTGAATATAAACGCTCTTTGAAAAAAGTAGCCCCTTCATACGCTCGTAGATACAATTGAGGTCGAAATTTAATGGCTATTGATAATTTTCCTGCTCAACTGCAACCTATTATCCAGGAAGGCTACCTGGCACGCGAATTTTCGGCTGGTCTACAGTCTCGAATCGCTTTTCGCGCCATTGCAGACAGAGAAATTTTTCCCAACAGAATTGGTGAAAGTATTACTAAAACTCGCAAAGGCTTGAAGGCACCAGTTACAGTTCCAATGAGCCCATCACAAAATACCAATTTTGATAATGGCCTTACACCTTCGACCTGGTCCGTTGAACAGTACACATTAACAATAAACCAATATGGTGATACTATTGATCTTAACGTTGTTAGCGAAGGTGTTGGAATCAGTGATCAGTTTCTCGCCAATGCAAACACAAATGGTATCCAAGCCCTTCAATCACTAGATAGAATTGCAAGAAATACACTTTTCTCTGGACCATCTTCCGGTGTTGGCGGCTATATGGGTGGAAACACTCGCGTAACATCTTCCATCAGCGCCTCCAGCACCCAGATTTCGGTCGACGACGTCCGTGGATTTGAACGAGTTCTCAACGCAACAGGCCAAGTAGTGTCAGTCGCTCAATCGTCAGGCATGACTGTAACCGTTGGAAGCAATGCCTACACTCTCATCAGTACCACATACGATTCTGTTAATACCTCCACTGCTCCCTTGGGAATATCCGGAGTCCTGACGTTCTCTACGGCAGTCTCAGTGAGCGATGGAACCGAAGGGAATGCAGTAGTCGCTTCAACTGCTCCCCTTGTTCTTCGCCCTAACAATCGGCTTACTACAGCACAGTTGGTTGCACCGGAAGGAAACTACGGCTCGAGCAATTACATTACTGGTGATACTCTTGGTATCCAGACTGTTCTTTCTGCAGTTGCCGCTTTGCGAATGAATAACGTGCCAACTATCGACGGGGCATATCACTGCTATCTTGATGACCAGCAGATGCTCGGTCTTTTTCGTGATGGCGATTTTAAATATCTTTATCGTGGTGCCTATGGCAGTGAAGCATATCGCTCAGGCTCCATTGTAGAACTTTTAGGCGTACGATTTATTCCCACTACTGAAGCTCCTCTACAAGCATCACTCGGTAGTGGCGTCATCCATCGGGCTATCGTCTGTGGTCAAGGCGCCTTAATTGAAGGCGACTACAATGGATCAGTTGATATTCCGGATAGTGATCGTGCTCTCGTCGAAAATGTTGATGGAATCATGATGATCACAAGAGAGCCCTTGGATCGTCTAAAACAAATCATTGCTCAGTCTTGGTATTGGATTGGCGGCTTTGCTCTTCCAACAGATGCTACAGTCAATCCTTCAATTATTCCGACATCAACGAACAGCTACCTAAAACGTGGTGTTATTATCGAAAGTCTCTAGGTAGTTAAAATGACCCAGATATTTTCTGGGTCACATTTGAAAGTCTATTTCTATGCTGGAAGACGCCTTAAGCGAAACAGAAAAAGTCAATGTAAGACGGTATTGCTGGTATCCCGCTCGTGGAAATAGTCATGTCTCTGGAAGTTGGTTATATTTCTCCCATTATGGAATTTTAGAGCATAGGTTATGCAATTTTTCAAATGAAGAAATAAAAATAATCCGTATTATGTTAAGTAACCTTTCAATTCTTGAGAAAGGACCTATCTCCTCTGCTGATAATTTAGATACATATAAAGCAGCAGTCTGGACTCACAATAAAAATGAGTTTTCCGATAGGGTGAATTTATTTAAGCAACAAAGGCTTGAACTAGTTAAGTTTATAGGGATTGATGTCGGACCAGGCTTCCAGTCTCTATCAATAAAATTTTCCGTATAATGGATATAGATAAAATACAAAAAAAAGTTGCTTCTGGATTTAACAAAGCAGCGAATATCGCAGGTTTTTCTGTCATTCAGATACGACCTCAAAATTCATCTATGCCTACTTCTTCAGATAAAATATCTATACTCAGATGCCTTATTGATCCATCTCCATCATTTTCTGGTCTATCTCCAATAATTTGGGGACATAAAATTTTATTTTGCGCAATTGACACTGAAAATGTAAAAATAGGTGACTATCTTGAGGTTCAAGAAGATTTAAATATATGTAATATTTCCATAGATATTTATTTTGTTGCTCGCTTTGAACCTTGGAAACCTTTACTTATAGTTCAAACAAACAAATCCATATCTTTCTATGAATCTGATGTATCCTCTGATAATAATTTAGTCGGCTTACGTCCACCATCAGGTCCTGTCTGGAAAAACGACATTCAGATAGCCTCTAATTATCGAGTATCAATGCTTGAAATATCAGCGTCAGGACGCTCCCCTACAGGGCTAGGAACCGATCTTTCTGTCGGTAACTGGGAAATACTCATGCCACGCATTCCTGATGTAACATTATCTCAAGGACTAAGAATTAAGGATATGGATCAAAATTGCTACCATATACTCACTGTTGAGGAAACGCAGTTTGGATTGCGGTTAATCGTAAAAAGTGATCAAGCATAATGGCTACAACTTCTGAAATAGAGAACATCATTTGCAAAGAGATATACGATTATATCTATCCAGACAATTCTAATGGGATACTTAGCTCATCTATTAATCAAGACGTAAAAATTTCACGTGGCTGGCCACAGGAAGCTGAGATATCTAGAGACTTGATGTCTTCATCGGAAATATCTTGGATAGTTGTAAACCAACAATATGGGCAAACAAAAAATAAAACACGATATGGAAGAAAATGGAAGTTACTTGATGAAGAAAATTCATTTGGTATAACGTTAGATAATTTTATAGATTCTGCATATTATGTTCAATTTAATGGTTTATCTATTCATGATGGCTTAGCTGGAATAGTTATAGATAAATCTGCATACCCAGTGTCCGTTAAATCTGGGCAAAATTCTCAGACTATTGCAAAAAATATATATCAAACAATTCAAGAAAATTATTCCGGAAAAATTTCGTTGGATGGTTCAACGATAATATCAAAAACAGAATTACCTATAAAGGGGTTTTGTGGAAAAAATACCACAATGTATCAGGAAATTAGTAGGTTAGAAGAAACATTCTGCACTTCGATTTTTTCTTCATCCATCATCAATCGGGATAATATAGAAAATGCCGTGATGGCATCCTTACTATCTGGAGGGTTCGAAAAACCTTTGATTGACTTCTCTTGTGCCTGATTTCAGGTTTTTAGCGTGTTGACTGCTGCTTCCCTGGTCTAACTTTTACTCTGGGTTTTGAGCAGAGCGATGGTTTCCTGCTCTGGATTGCTACGCGGCGGCGTTAATCCGCTCCAAGAGGAGAAAGCGGCGCATATTATAGACGATATTGGCCAGCCCGACCCTCATGGTGGCCCGCGTTATGCCTACGGTTCGGACGAACAGCCCCGTCTGTGATTTCTGATCGGCAAAGACATGCTCGACACGCGACCGGATAACGGACTTTCCTGCGTTGGATCTCTGGATATGGCGTGGCATAGGCTTGAGATGCGGCTTTTTCCTGTGAACCTTCGAGACAAAGCCCTGCTTTTCCATGAAGTCCTCATTGGCTTTTGAGCGGTAGGCTGTGTCTGCCCAGACCGTTGAAGCTGTATTGCTTTTATCAAGCAGGCCCTCCCTCAATCGCGCGCCATCACTGGCGGCGGCATCTGTCGTCTTCCATTTGCGGATCAGCCGAAATTTCCGGTCGATGGAGATGTGCGATTTATAGCCAAAGAACGGGATGGCCAGATCTGTTGCAGGGATACTCCCGTCCTCCTGTCGCTTCGCTTTCGTGAACTTCAGGGTCCAGCGCGCATGCCTGTCCTTGTGGGACAGCTTTGACGGCTTGTCCTGCCAGTCCTGAGGGATCCGTCCTTCACGCAGATCCGCCTTCTCCGCATTGGTATTGCGCTGCTTCGGAGCCGCTACCAGCGTGGCATCCAGGATCTGGCCTGACATCGGCAGATAACCAGCGTTACGCAGGGTTGCGTCAAAGCGATTGAACAGACCACCAATCGCACCAGCCTGGGTCAGACGCTCTCGAAACAGCCATACCGTTCTGGCATCAGGTACACGGTCCGACAGCCCCAGACCTAAAAAGCGCATGAAGGAGAGACGGTCGTTGATCAGGTATTCCGTCCGTTCATCGGACAGATTGTTGAGTGTCTGGATCACCAGGATCTTGAACATCAGCACCGGATCAAACGGTGGACGCCCGCCTTTGCTCCCGTCTGAATAGGCCAGTGCCTTGTCCAGTTCCGGGCGGAACACCTCAAAATCCACAGTCCGGGAAAACGCTTCAAGCTGGTCGCCAAGACCGCTTAACCGAGCAAGCCGCTCTTCAACGTCAAAAAATCCCGCCTGTTTCATAGCGCCATTCCTCCAACCAGAACCAGAAAAATGGAATCACAGCGTAGGCCTCAATACCAAGAGGTTTTTAGAACCCTCCATCTTCGAAAAATTTATCAAACCCCAAATTTGATAGAGGTATTATAAATTTTAGGGATAGAAAATTATACGACAATAATTTAAATGCTAACGTATATCGCATCGATCTTACATGGTTTATAGAATTTTCAATTATATCTACGATTTCCTGCCCTCCATTATTATGGCCTTCCGCTGATGTGAATGCACTAGAAATAATAGGAATCACATAAATATATTATATTAACATAGTACAGGATAATAAATGACAATTATAACTCAATCTGGGACATTGAATACAAATTCTCTTTCTGTTCCAGATCTCTATATTCAAATTCAGACAAGTGGCACCACCTCCTTATCTGGTGCACAAACTGACATTATCGGCGTTGTCGGAACTTGTTCATGGGGGCCTAAAAATACCCCCTTGGTTTTTGGAACTTCAGCCGACAGAGCTGCCTATTTTGGGTCAATGCAAGATAGCCCATTTGATTTAGCAACCATATCATCCACTGCTATTTTACAAGGTGCCTCAAATTTTGTTGGTGTAAGGGTTACAGACGGAACAGACACATTTGGTTCTGCGCCCGTTCTTCTTCAGAATGAAAACCAAACGTATCCGGTTTTAATCAGTTCAAAATACACTGGATCAGAAGCAAACAATATCACCTTTAATATTTCTGTTGGATCTGCCCCAAAAAGCTGGAAAATAACAGTAAATATGCCGAATTATCTACCAGAAGTATTTGATAATATCACATATCAATCAGACAATAATTTATTTTGGAACAATCTTGTTTCTGCAATAAACAATGGCCAATCATCTTCTCGTGGACCGAGTTCAGTAGTCACTGCAACATTAGGTACGGCCACTGATGTAGTTCCCAGTGCCGTGAGTACAACTGCACTGGTCGGTGGTACCGATGGAAATTCTGCCGTAACAGCAAATACACTATTAGGCACCGATGGTATTCTTCGGACGGGTATGTATGCCCTCAGAGGACAGAAATGCAGCCTAGGCGTTCTTTCAGGTGTTACAGATGATACAACTTGGTCTACTCAGGCCGAGTTTGGTTTGTCGGAAGGTATCTACATGATTACATCCGGTGCTTCAGGTGAATCTATCGAAACAGCTTCAATAAAACGGAGTTCAATCGGCGTCGACAATTATAGCCTGAAAGCTATGTTAGGTGACTGGCTTTATTGGTACGATAGTGAAAATTCTCTTACGAGGTTGGTGCCTCCTACAGGCTTCGTCGCAGGACGCTTGGCAGCGCTTTCTCCTCAACTTCCTAGCCTCAACAAACAGATATACGGTGTCATTGGCAGTCAAAAATCTGGGCTTGTAAGTTCTGGACAAAACCTAACTTACTCTTCTGCTGAGTTGACTTCTCTTTTTACAAATGGGATTGACGTTATTTGCAATCCTGCTCCTGGAGGAAGTTACTGGACAGTAAGAGCAGGCATCAACATTTCAAGTAATTCAACGAATAGCGGAGATGAATACACAAGAACCACTAATTTCATAAGTGAAACCCTCGCCGGCGGTATGGGAATCTATATTGGTCAACCAATATCCCCATCTTTATTCACAGACATTGAAGCGACATTAACCGGATTCCTTTCTGATTTAGAGCAGCAAGGCGTCATAGGTACATCCTCTGGCAGTACACCCTACTCTGTTATCTGTTCTACAAAAAACAACCCTCAGTCTCGGACATCCTTAGGATTCTTACAGGCAGATATCAGCGTGACTTATTTCGGAATTAACAAGAAATTTATTGTTAATATTACTGGGGGGGCCGGCATTACGGTTTCAAACAACTAATGGCTACTACATACACTCTTGGTCGACAAGGCTCAATCATTCTGATCTGGAATGGAAACAGGATTGATATTCAGGATGTTACTGATTTCAATGTCCATCAAGAAGTTCGAGTGCAGAAAGTTTCTCCACTCAATAAACCTCCTGTTGAATTCAATACACCAGCAGGATGGAGAGGATCATTCACAGTAGATAGAGGAAACTCTTCTTTAGATGATTTATTTAACACAGATGAACTTGCTTTCTGGAACTCAAACACTATTTCATCTGGAGTACTGTATTGTTATATTCAAGAAAGTGACGGGAGCACTTCAAAATTTGAATATAGTGGCTTGAGTTTATCTTTTTCAAACGCAGGAAAATTTACGGCCGAAAATGTTGTGTCTCAATCTGTAACATTTTTTGCCAGTCTACGAAGAGCTATATGATCGATGCAAGATAATGTAATTAAAATTGTTTGTGAATCTGGAAAAGAACTTATTTATAAAGAAATAACACCAAGTGAAATGCTCGATATCATTTTGCTGTGCGGTCCGGATGGCTCAAAAAACGAAACCTATATTAATATAGTTCAGCAATGGTGTTCAATTCGCTCTATTAACAATATACCCGTTCCATTCCCAAGAAATAAAACCATGCTCGACGTTCTCGCTAATGATATCGGTATGGATGGTATAAAATCTATCGAAGAGCATCTTATTTCTATGGAAGACAATAAAAATAACGATATTGATGTAATAAAAAACTAGCTTCCTCTCCATCTTTATCAGAAATAATTACTTTGTTAAAGGCAAATATTCCCTATGATCTGATCATGCAGTGGGACTGGCGTTTGCGGGCTGCCGCTATTGTCGTCATAGGGAAAATGGATGGAGGGGATTTTTCATGGGAACGCCTTCAGTGGTCAGAACAAAAATAAGAGTAAATTTATATAGAAAAAACAATGAAATAAAATATATATTTTTGCGAAACCCTATACATACTAAAAATATATATTTTTATTTAAAAAATAAAATAATTACAAATTTTAAAAGATATTCAAGAGCATTTAACAATCATACACGCCATGGAATAAATTACTCCAACACATCTCAAGCATTCTATTTTCACAGCTTAAATAACATTTACAACAATAAAAGCCATAAAATAAATATAGAAAAAAATTCAGGCGATAAAATAAACAATTATATTAAAAAAATACATAAAAATACAAATAAAACTAAAAATTATATTGAAAATAATTTATGCAGCTTTTTAAAAAAAGTAGAAAAACTACATAAAAGGAAACACATCAATTTAAAGAAGGATAATTTCAAAAAACTTTTTTATTTTCCTTTTCATTATTATATTCATAACAATAATATTGATAAAAATAAAATTTATAAAAATTCATCAAATTCAGTTAATAAATTTGATAATATAATAAAAAATACTTCTCAAAATATAAAAAATGCACTTTTAAATAAATTAATAAAAAACGAATTTTTTACAGAAAGACGGGCAGATTCAAATTATTTTTCTTTTCTCAAATCGTCTGAATCTGATAACAATACACATTTATATAGTTCACAACTTAACACAGATCACTCCATAAGAAAATATGATAAAAATTTAGACATTCATGACATTGCAAGCATGGTTGAATCTCAACTCAACCAGTCACTTCGTTCTCCTCCTAATGGCTCATTAATGTCATGGGTACAAAGTGTTCCAAGCTATCCTGGATTACATATTTAATGAGTTTTTTAGGAATTGTTTCTTCTATAGAATCCGCGATTGGCCCTCAGAATTTTACATTAGGTCCAATTAATTTTTTGGATACTGAAGTGCCTTCTGAATTATTCTGGGGAGGGCATCAGGCAACAGAAATTTTTTATCAGATTGGCGGCGCTAAAGTTGTTATTCTCAATGGATATTATGACCAACCGCTGACTTGGCGTGGCATTTTTCGTGGCAATTTTGCCCTTCAAAAAGCAAGAACACTGGATGCCATGGCTCGCAGCGGCAACTCCTACAGCTTTTCAGGTGGTGGTATTTCACGAAAAGTTGTGATTACGGCCTTTCAAGCATCCTACACAACTTGCGGAACAATCATTCCTTACGAAATTTTTTGCGAGATTATTCCCCAGACAACTGCAAATACATCATCCACTTTATCTTTTCTTTCTAATTTAGTTAACTCTGATATTTCAAGCGCATTCTCCACAATAACAGGAATTATTTCAAATGTTACTTATTATACAAATTATCTAACAAACACAGCCAGCACCTATGCAGGAGAACTCACTCCTCTAGCCAACTTAATTGGAGAAGGTGGAGAAATGTCGATTTTGAACAGAAAGCTTTCCGGTCTATCGACGCAAGCAGGGGCTCTATCATCTTTAACTTCCAACCTAGAATTTACAGATTTACAAAACAATATCTTGTCGTCAATCAATTTAAATTCTTCTGTAATCAACGCCTCAGATGCAGAAATATCATCTATTTCGACTAATTCAGGAGATAATCTAGTCTCAGGTTCTTCCGCTCTGATCGCTGCAACTGCACATTCGGGGATTTTAGCGGCATCATCTCTCAATAACGCCTACCTAAAGCGCTCATCTAGCAACATTTCTCTTTCAAATATATTGTCATAAAGCCAACATGAAAACAGGAAAAATTATCAATGTAAGCGCCAGTGACGTTTCACTATGGCATATCGCAGCAAAATATTTAGGTGACGCAACACAGGCAAATAGAATTATGGCTCTCAATAATCTCAACGATACATGGATTTTGTCAATGACCACTCTTACTTTACCAAGCTATGATCTCAGCCAAGGTGGAGGAATTATCCAATAATCTATTGAAGAGTTCTCAGAACCTCCATTCGACTTTTTCTGCATTAAGAACGACTTTCAAAACCACGTTTTGAGTGCCTGAAAGCATATTGAGTGAGCATGCGATCGTGGTGAATACCAGATGGATGTTGACCCTTCGTTCGCAGCGCACGGTGACGTGTCTGAAACGTGATATCCAGGCGAATATGCGCTCGACGACCCAGCTATGCTTTCCGAGCTGTGAGCCGCTTTCGATGCTTTTTCTCGCAATACGCTGCCTGATCCCACGGCGGGACATGCGAAACGGCAATGTCTGTAATCATAGCCTTTGTCAGCGTGAAGCTTTTCAGGGCGCTGACGCGCCCTCCCGGGCTTCTCCTGAATGGAGGGCAGAGTACCAGCAGAGGTTTCAGCATCCTGCTGTCATGGACATTCGCCCCGGACAGCAGGACGGTCAGCGGAATAGCATGTCGATCAGTGATGATGTGATGCTTCGGCCCGGTCTGACGCGATCCTTAGGGTTCACTTCCTCCCCTTTTTTGTGCTGCAATGGACACACTGCCCACACAGACCCGGCCCAGTGGATGCAGGTCAGTAATGTCCGATGAAGCCTGTCCTAAATTCCGGCAGTTTGCCAATCCCGCAACCACCGCCAACATATTATTCCTGAGCCACATCCCATCTCGCGCGGAAACATCTCCCATGGAATGCCGGTCAGGAGAACAAACAGTATCCCCATCAATGCCATCAGTCAGAATGGCGCTGCATGCCGTCACAGGAGAAAAGGGATGACAGCAAGAAACCCCGGCCAAAAATGCAGGATGAAAAAGACTGAAACGGGCAAGGTGACTTTTGACGGAATTTTATCTGATTGCAAAATACCCGCTTTGCGTTGACCCCCGTCCCCATTCCCTGTGGAGAACTGTACCCGCTATCCACAGGGTTGTTCACATAACCATCCTCAGAATCTGTGGATAATGGCGGAGAGGGTTTTCTCGGATCTGTCCGTCAAGAGGGTTTGTTCCGGCATTCCCCCTCACCTGAGAAAAATATTTTCCCCGGCGAGAGGAACATGGCCTCAAAAGGAGGAGACGTCCTCCAGTCTCCCACGGACGGCAGCCCGATAAATTGTGGCGTACTGTTCAGCGTTCAACAGCAGGGCGTTGGTCTCGGAAGAGGAGATGTCGGCGACCGCCTGCTGTCCGACCCACTCGGCGTCATCTTCGGTCAGACTGGCTGCATGCAGGTCATGCGGCACATTCAGGTTTTTGCGGAGTGACAGAATCCAGCTTTCAACCGCGTCAAATCCTGTTCCTTCCAGATCAAGGATACGGGCGAGACGGTTCATCTGCGGTTCGATGGCATTCCGGTTAGCCCGGAGCACGTAGGGTAGGAGGATGGCGTTGAGGAGGCCATGATGCATCCCGAAGCGTGCCCCGATGGGGTGAGCCAGAGCATGCACGCCGCCCAGTCCTTTCTGAAACGCGACTGCGGCCATCGCGGAGGCGATCAGCATGCCAGCGCGTGCGGTCAGATCGCTCCCGTCCGTGAAAGCTTTTGGCAAGTGCTGCGCGACAAGGCGAATGCCTTCCAGCGCAATGCCTTCCGACATGGGGTGAAAGAGAGGTGAACAGAGCGCTTCGATATGATGCACGAGAGCGTCCATGCCCGTCATGGCGGTCAGGCCGGGAGGAAGACCGACTGTCAGTTCAGGATCAAGCAGAACACAGAAAGCCAGAAGTTCTGCATGGGTAATGACTTTTTTGATATGGAGATCAGAGTCAACGAGCACGGCTTCACGGCTCAATTCCGAACCTGTGCCAGCGGTTGTTGGGATGACAATCATGGGTGGCAGTTCGGATTTCGGATAGTCGGCCAGCGTCGGATACTGCGTCATGGCCTGCGACCATTCGAACTGCTCAAGATAGTCGGGATTTCGGGAGGCAAGGGCAATGCCTTTGGCGGCGTCAATGGCGCTTCCGCCTCCGATTGCGATAATGGAATCTTGGCGCCCATCCCGGAAAAATTTTGCGCCCGCCTTGGCTTCATCCAGCGTCGGATTGGCATGGATCTCGCTGAAGATGACAAGATCGGGGCAACTGGCGCGCAATGTCGCTGTGAGTTTCTCGAACCAGGGAAGTGCCCGCACTCCCGGATCTGTTACGATAAGGGGGCGCTTCCGTCCGGCTTTGCCGCACCATGTCACAGCCTCGGCGGAACAGCCTGAAGCCAGAAGAATGTTGGTGGGGTATCCCCAGTAAGCGGTTTGTTCGGACATGGGATGTTCTCCAGACAGTGCTGCTTGGAGGGATTAATGCATCCGGTGTTCTGGTTGTAAAACCGTAATGATCGAACTTTACATTGATCGCCGGAGATTGTTCGAGCTGGCCTGAAAGATGCCCGCAGACCAAAAAGATATAAATAAAATATATCTTTTAAAGTGTTTTTATGACGCATTCTGCTGGTGAAAACAGCGATATCGTTCGATTTAATGATCAGACGCTGCGAAAGAGTCTGAAACCCGGCCCTGATGATTGAGCGGATTTTACGTGCGATGGCCGGATGCAGGCATCGGGTATAGACTCATGGCATCAGCCTGATGCGTCATGAGATCGTTACGGCTCAGCCACAGGGCGAGCACCGTTCCCTCGCGACTGATCCAAAGGCTCTGACGGCGGAATAAGTGGATTATTCCGCCCCCAGGATGCGCCCGATCGTGGCGCTGGTCGAATGCCCAGCCTGTAGATCAGCAAGAAACAGACGTCCGCCGCTGGCGATAATCTCTTTCGCCCCGACGACATCTTCCGGCCTGTAGTCAGAGCCTTTCACCAGAACATCCGGCAACAGGACTGTGAGGATTTCCAGAGGCGTATCCTCTGCGAACGACACGACGGCATCCACATACCGGACAGCGGCCATTACGGCGGCCCGGCTGGCGAGGGTGTTGACGGGGCGTGTTGCACCCTTGAGACGCCTGATGCTGTCGTCGTCATTCAGCGCCACGATCAGCCGGTCACATTCCGCACGGGCCGCCGCCAGAAGACTGATATGGCCCGGATGCAGAATGTCGAAGCATCCATTGGTAAACCCCACGGTGAGACCCTGCGCCTGCCAGTCCTCTATCTGCCGTCTGGCTTCGTGCGACGTCAGCAGATGCGGCGAATCAATGGATGTATTCTGGGCCTGCAACTCGCGCGTTACTTCGCCAAGGTCTGCGGTGGCCGTGCCCAGCTTGCCGACAACGACACCGGCTGCGGCATTGGCGACGCGCATGGACTGGCCGAAGGACATGCCGGACCCGACGGCGAGCGCCATGGTGGCGATCACCGTGTCGCCTGCGCCGGAGACGTCAAACACTTCGCGCGCACGGGCGGGAACAGCTTCAGCTTCGCCATTGGCCGGCACCAGCATCATGCCTTTTTCCGAACGGGTGGCGAGAATGACGTCGGCTTCAGCCTCCGCCATCACCTTGCGGGCGGCACGTTCCACGCTGGCATCGTCCGTGCCGGAAATACCAGACGCGGCAACCAGTTCCTTGGCGTTGGGCGTGATGCAGGTGGCACCACGATAATGCCGGAAGTCGGACGTTTTCGGGTCAACGAAGACCGGGATATTCTTCAGACGCGCTTCCCCGATCAGGTGCCGGACGACCATGCTGTCGCAAACACCCTTGCCATAGTCGGAAAGGATGACGACGTCAGCCTCATCCAGCCTTGCATCGATGGCGCGGCAGAGCAGTTCCGCCTCTTCCGGTTGCAGCTTCTGACGGCTCTCCTCGTCGGCGCGTACGACCTGCTGGTGGGAGGCGATGAAGCGGGTCTTGCAGATGGTCGGGCGTTTCGAGCTGGGAACCAGCATGTCGGAAACGCCCGTACGGAGGCGGAGGGCATTGCGGAGGATGACTGCCGCCTCATCCTCGCCGACCAGACCGATCAGGATCGCCTGACCGCCGAGGGAGATGATGTTGCTGGCGACATTGCCCGCGCCGCCGGGCATTTCGCGCCGTTCTTTCAGAAGCAGGACCGGAACCGGGGCTTCCGGTGAAATCCGCTCCATCTCGCCATAGACGAACCGGTCGAGCATGACGTCACCGACACAGAGAACCGTGATGTTCGAGAAATCCATGATGTGCCTCAGCCCCAGAAGCTGGCTACGAATTCCGACAGGCCGGTCTGGCGTGTGGTGCGGAGACGGGCGGCGTTCAGCACGGCCTGTGTCTCGGCGATGGCGCGGTCGAGTTCCGCGTTGACGATCACATGGTCGAATTCTTCCCAGTGGGAAATCTCGTCGAGCGCGGCGTCCATGCGCTTCCTGATTTCCTCCGCGGCGTCGGAGGCGCGGCCCGTCAGGCGGCGTTCCAGTTCGGCGAGGGAGGGCGGCAGGACGAACAGGCTAACCACGTCATCCGGCAGGGCGGTGCGGATCTGGCGATGTCCCTGCCAGTCGATGTCGAACACCATGTCATGCCCTGCGGCGAGGGCGGCCTCCACAGGGGCGCGTGGCGTGCCGTAGCCGCGCCCGAAGACGGAGGCCCATTCAAGCAGTTCGCCCTGATCTGCCATTTTCCTGAACTGCTCCATGGAGCGGAAATGGTAGTGGATACCGTCTGTTTCACCCGGGCGAGGGGCGCGGGTGGTGATGGAGACCGAGTGTTTAAGCCGGGGATCTGCGGCGCGCAGGGCGTTGGCGATGGTGGATTTTCCAGCGCCGGATGGGGCGGAAATGACAAGGCAGACGCCTCGCCGCGTGATGGGCGACGGGACGGTCGTTCCGGTGCGTGTCATATCGGCGTTCGTGCCTCCCTGCCGTATCGAGCGATCCTCCCGCTGTTTTCGGAAGGATGGTTGCGACCTTTTAGCAGCAGGTTCTTAATGGGGCGACTATGAAACAGGATTCTCTTCTCATCACGGGAGCTGCTTCGGGGCTTGGCCGTGGTTTCGCCCTGCGTTCCGCCCGTCCGGGCGTGACGCTCCATCTCATCGACAGCAACGAAATCCGGTTGAAAGACACAGCCTCCCGTGCGGAGGGGCTGGGGGCCCGGGTGTCCACTCATGCGCTGGATGTGACCGATGCTCCCGCCATGCGGCAGGCGGTTGAAGCCATCGGCGTATCCGGTGGTTCGCTCGATGTGGTGCTGGCCTGCGCCGGTATCACTGGCGGTGTGCATGAGCGGCCGGGGCAGGATGGTGCTCCCTGCGAATCCGAGTATCAGGTACGGCGGATGATGGACGTCAATGTGAACGGCGTTCTCAATACGGTTTTTCCAGCCCTCGATGTAATACGTCGTCAGCCTGTGGCGTCAGATGGCTTCCGTGGCCGGATCGCGGCGATTTCCTCTATTGCCGGGCTGGTGTCGTTCCCCGGCACACCGTCCTATTGCGCCGCGAAGGCGGCGGTGGATCGTCTGATGGTGGCCACGGGCGGCAATCTGAAGCAGGATGGCATTCTGCTCAGTTCCGTGGTGTGTGGTTTCATCAATACGCCGATGGTCGCAACGAATGAGTTCGCCATGCCGGGTCTGGTGCAGACGGCCGAGGCCGTGGAACGGATCATGGCTGGTCTGGAGAAGAACAGGCGTCGGATTACCTTCCCACGCTGGATCGCGGCAGGATCGCGCCTGATGGATCTGCTGCCGATCGGTCTGGCGGAGCGGTATTATCAGAACCAGCCGACGGGCGCTGCGGGCAGCATGCCAGTAGTGCGGAAACCCTCGGATGCATGACTGGTTTCAACTGGATGTCGTTATGATGTGGAGTGTCGGGGATGACGTCTGAACCGTCTGGCCTGATGGAAGACCTTTCGGCGGCGTCAGTCTGCCAGCCTGTCCCGGCTGCCCGCAAGACGATGGCGATGGACCGGGTTTTCTGGAGCCATTTCTCGCCGAATCTCGGTCCGGGCGGCTGGGTGACCGGCGCGCTTCTGGTCAGTCTCGGACTGGATTTCAGGATGGGCGTGCTGGCCATTCTGGTGGGGAACCTTGTAGGCGCCCTGCCTGTCGCTCTGGCAGCCGCGATCGGTCCGGCGACGGGGCTGACGCAGATGGAGGCTTCGCGCATGGCGCTGGGGACGATCGGCGTCAGGCCGCCGTCCTTTCTGAACTGGCTCTATTGTGTCGGATGGGACGCGGTGAACAATGTTCCCGCAGCGGCGGCGCTGGTCAGTCTGCTGATGCTGGTGGGTGTGCCGACCCCGTTCTGGCTGGCGCTGGGTGTGCTGGCGTCGATTCAGATGGTGGCGTCCATCTATGGCCACCACGTTGTGCAGGCATTGCAGAAATATCTCGGTGGCATGCTGCTGGTCGTGTTTGCGATCATTGGCGTGACGTTTGCTGTGAGGGGTGGCGGCGTCGTGCAGGCGACGCATCCTGTCGGTCTGGCGACGTTTCTTCTGGCGGTCGGGATACTGGTCAGCTTCAACCTGTCCTGGGCGACCTATTCATCTGATTATACCCGCTATCTGCCAGCGGATTCTGATCCGAAACGGGTCGTCGTGCTGGCTCTGTCGGGGCTGCTGCTGTCGGCTGTGCCGTTTCAGATTCTTGGGCTTCTCACAGCGGCGAGCATTGCCGAGCCTTCTCCGACAGCGGTGATCGCCAGCTTGCAACATGCCATGGGGCCGCTCGGACCGCTGGCTCTGGCGGCGATTGCCCTGTCATCGATTGCCGGGAACTCGTTCAACGACAATACGGCCAGCTACAGTCTGATTTCGGCGGGGATTCATGTGCCTCGCGTTGCGGCGGCGATCATCACGGCCAGTCTGGGCTACGGGCTGGCGGTTGCTGGCGCGGGCCGGTATGCGACGCTTTATACGGACTATCTTCTGGTTACGATGTACTGGATCGCACCCTGGTGCGGGATTGTGCTGGCGGACTGGTATCTCACTGGGGGGCATTCGGCGGCGCGGGCTGTGTATGGGCAGATTTTGCGACCGCCTTCGGGATGGAAGCGTGGTGCGACGATCTTTGTTGTGACATCCGTGCTGACGGTACTGCTGTTTTCCACCAGTTCGCTTTACACAGGACCGGTTGCCCGCTGGCTTGGAGGTGCGGATATTGGGTACTATGTCGGATTTCTTGTCGCTGGCTGGTGGTATGCGGCGGGACGCGAAAAGTAGCGTTCAGCAATTTGGGGAATGACGCATCCGTGCCATGATCGGTGAATAGGGTTCTGCGATATTGGTGCCGATGTCATGCTTCGTGGCGTGGCTGTTGCTGGAAGCTGAAGCTTACCGAAAGAGATGGAACGTGATGGAAAGACGCTATTCGCCCAAGACAATCGGGACTGTTCTTCTGCTGTCGGCTGCGGTTGTGCTCACAGCGGGCAGGGAAGCCAAGGCCCAGCAGGTTTATTCAAGTCAGCCGCAGGCTGGCCAGCAATCAGGTGATTTCCAGCAGCCTCCGGCACCGGATGCGGCGCAACTGGCGGCAATGCGCAAGGATGTGCAGGTCGCGGCCTCGTATCAGTTGCCGGATGATTTTCTGCCGAGGATGATCACGACCTTACAGGCGTTGCAGGATGCGGGTTTGCAGCCGCCCCCTCCGGAGGGGCATATTTCTCTGGATGACACGATCAAACGTGTTGAATCGGTGCAGGGTATTGAGCCGGTTTTGAGGGCGCAGGGGTTTTCGGCCCGTCAGTTTGTCATGGGTCTCACATCCTTCGGCATTACCTACGCGGTGACTTCACACGAGGCTGACGCCAAGGACGCACCGCATCTCAATCCACACAATGTCGCTCTTCTGCAGAAGAATCCTGAAGCTGTAAGGGCATTGTTGCAGCAGATGGGGAATCAGCCTGCTCAGGCGCAATGACAGCGAATGGAGGAAGTTTTTGAGACATCCTCCTGACTCATCCGGAATTGACTGCCGGATGAGAACGAGGTAGCTTCCGCCGCAACGCACTGTCTCAGTGTCTGGAGGGGTGGCCGAGAGGCTGAAGGCGGCGGTTTGCTAAACCGTTATACGCTTAACCGCGTATCGTGGGTTCGAATCCCATCCCCTCCGCCAACTACCTTGTTTTTAGTTAATAAAATCAAATAGTTATAGCACTACAGCAGATGTTCGTCCTGTATGTTGTCCCTCTTGCGGACAGACATTCAGAGCACCGCTCTGAGGCTTGGAGAGACGTTTTCAGCCCGAAGCCTGCTCCAGAACATCCTGAACCAAACGATTCAGACTGACGCCACGCGCCGCTGCCATCTCGACTGCCCGGGCGTGCGCTTCAGGTGGTAGACGCACCTGGAACTTGCCGGAATAATGCTTCACAGGCTCGACACCCTTCTCGACGCACATCTCCAGGAAAATACGCAGGGACGTTTCTCCTTCGTGACGGAGACCTTCCACACTGTCGGCATAAAAATCGGCCCCGCCATTGAGACCAACGAATTCGCCCCGAAACAGGCCAATCTCAGGATCAAACTGAATGACGGCCCGATGACCGCTGATCTCCATCATGTTGTTCATGGCGTCACCTCATTCTGCTCAAGCCATTTTCGTACCACTGCAACAGCGCCCTTGTCGGTGTCCGGTTTGGGGTGGGGGCGATGGAAGACCCGGATTTCTCCAAACAGAAACACACCAACGCGGGAACCTTCCCGTTCCGACACCTCACCACCCAGAACGATGAAGAGGGCTTCGATGTCGGCCCATGGCACATTGCCGGAAACGGGGCGCTTGAAGATCAGCTCCAACGTGCGGTGATGTTTTGCTTTCATGAATAAGTGATACTATTTTTCAGTATCACAAGCAACGTATTTATCGGCTAAGTCGACAGACGTAAGCCCCGATAAACGCCGCCTCTGCCCACCCATCTTCTTTGACGCGTTTGAACTAGTCAGCGTGCGCCAGGAAAAGCTGCATTGCTCTTGCTCGCGCTCGGCCCTTGTCGGCAGGGCATCCGGTCGCCTTCTTCCAAACTGCCGGTGTCACTGTGGACAGTGGCTTACCCATGGCAGCGGCTACGCCCTCGATGACACCAACGCCACGACCGAACGCGAACGCTCCAACCGCGCCTTCCCCCGGTCTGGTTCCTACCTTCTCAAGCCATATCTGCGCCGGGTCGTGCGCCCGCACCCATTCTCCACCCCATAAAAGACGGCTCTTCATAGACCATTGCACTGTTTGTTCTGGTGGGCTCTTTGGAGGAGCGAGAGGATGTCGGTAATAGCGCCCCCTTGCGGCAGGGACCGCCATCGCAGCCGCGGGTGTCGAGTTATTGCGGAGAATGGCGGTGGTGCTGAGGTGCGGCGGAGACACCAAGATGCTTGAATATGCACTCAGAGGCATATATACGATGAAGCCATGACGTGGCTGGTTGAACACACTGTGAGTTCGGCGGCTGGTTCGCTACTCTGTCCGACAGTGAGAAGGAAGACGTCTATGCGTCCGGCCTTTTGCTTGAAGAAAGAGGCCCCAGCCTCCGGTTTCCAATGTCATCAGGAGTGAATGGGTCGCGTCATAATCACATGCGCGAGTTACGGATACAGAGCGGTGGCAAGCCGATCAGAGTCTTTTACGCCTTCGACCCGCGTCGTGCAGCCATTCTTCTGATTGGCGGCGACAAGACGGGGGATGAACGGTTTTATGACCGGTTAACCCCTGTCGCGGATGATCTGTATGACGCGCATCTTGATGAATTGAGAAGGGAGAAGCTGATATGACCGGTCGTAAGACACTGGCCTCTCTCGGGGCCACATTATCACCTGTATCGCGTGAACGCGCTGCAATGAAAGCGCAGGCCATGGCGGATGCGATGGACCTGGCTGAACTGCGTCGGGCGCACGTCATGTCCCAGAAGCAGATTGCGGAGCTTCTCGGCGTCAATCAGGCCTCTGTTGCCAAGATGGAAAAGCGGACTGACATGTATATCAGCACGCTGCGGAGTTACATTGAGGCAATGGGCGGCGAGCTTCAGATTGTAGCAAAGTTTCCCGGCCATGCTGTTCCGATCAAAAGTTTCGCAGATATTGGAACAGATGCTGAAGCATGTCCGGCCTGATTATCTGAAATCCTGACACCATCCATTCCAGCCCGCCATCATCTCCCGCCGCTTCTCGAACAGATCCCCGCGTCGATAAGCGGCCTCCACCTTGTTGCTGATGGCGTGCGCTAGCGCCATCTCGGCCACTTCGCTGGGATAGTCCGTCTCTTCAGCAGCTCAGTCGCGGAACGTGGACCGCAGGCCATGGACGGTGACGTCCTTCGTGCCTGCTGCAATGTGAAGCGCCTTGGACAGAGCTACGTCTGACAACGGCCTGCCTCGCTTCTGACCGGGAAACACAAGATCACCAGCACACTCATCGCGTAGAGGCATAATTTCCTGCAGAACGGCCACAGCGCCGTCAGACAGCGGAACACGGTGCTCTCTCCCCATCTTCATCCGGTGCGCGGGTATGATAACAGCGTTGAAAAGCCCTTGCTGATGCTGCACAGCGCCATTGCACAATCCTATCTCTCGTTTCTTTCCACATCAGCCTATTTCGACAGGAAGTCCGAAAAGGCCCTTCTCTGAAAACAGCACCCACCCAGCTCCCTCGACTCACATTCCCAACGGCGATAAGCCGGAACCATGGCCACCTCCCCCACCATCATCTGGTTCCGTGAAGATTTCCGTCTCGCTGACAACGCGGCGCTTTCCGCAGCAGCGCGAGGCGGTGCACCAGTCCTCTGCATCACCATTCTCGAACCGCAACCTCAGCGGGGAGCCGCGCACGACTGGTGGCGGGATGGCTCCATCCGTGCACTGGATACTGCCCTACAGGAAAAAGGCGGACGATTGCACGTCCTGCGCGGCAAGGCGGAAGACCTTGTTCCTGCTCTTGCGAAGGCCTGCAACGCTAATGCCGTGCACTGGAACCGTCGCTATGATCCGACAGGCCGCGCTATCGACACGGCGATCAAGACCCAACTGAAATCCGATGGGACAGAGGCGCACAGTTTCCCCGGCGCACTCCTTCACGAACCGTGGACCATCAGGACTCAGGCGGACCAACCATTTCAGGTCTTCACCCCATTCTGGCGAGCAGCCCGCAAATTGGGCGATCCGCGCCCGCCACTTCCCGCACCAGACACGCTGTTCTTCGCTCCCTTTCCGAAAACAGACCAGTTTCACTGCCTGCATCCGGAAGAGTTCAATCTTTTGCCCACATCACCGGACTGGGCATCAGGTTTTCGGAAGACATGGGTGCCGGACGAAAAAGCTGCGCACGGGCATCTCACAGTTTTTGTCGAAGACACGCTCCGGGACTACAGTGAAAAGCGCGATTATCCAGCTGCAGAGGCCTGCTCCCGCCTCTCGCCGTATCTGCGCTTTGGTCATGTCACGCCCGGCCAGCTCTGGCATGCCGTCATGCAGGCTGATGCTTCCGCCCAGAACAAGGACAAGTTCCTTGCCGAACTGGGATGGCGGGAGTTTGCATGGTCGATCCTGTTCGGACAGGCAAATGTCGCAACCCGACCGCTCCGCCCGGAATTTGATGCGCTGCCGTGGCGCACAGATCCCGAAGATCTGAAAGCCTGGCAACGCGGACGCACCGGGTATCCGCTGGTCGATGCCGGCATGCGTGAACTCTGGCACACCGGCTGGATGCACAACCGTATCCGCATGGTCGTTGCATCCTTTCTGGTGAAACATCTTCTGATTGACTGGCGGGAAGGCGAACGCTGGTTCGCGGACACGCTGGTTGATCATGACCCGGCCTGCAATCCGATGAACTGGCAGTGGAACGCAGGCACCGGCGTCGATGCCGCCCCGTTTTTCCGCATCATGAATCCTGTCCTGCAATCCGAAAAGTTCGATGCGGACGGAGGATATATCCGTCGCTGGGTGCCGGAACTTCAACATGTTCCGGCATCCATGATCCATGAGCCATGGGCTGCGGATCAGGAGATACTGAAAGCGTGCGGGGTGGTTCTGGGACAAGACTATCCCCATCCCGTCATTGATCACAGACTGGCGCGGGAGCGGGCCCTGTCCGTGTGGAAAGGCTTTCGCGGCAACTGAACGGACAGACGTGCCGTTTTCGGAAATGCTCCCTTTCCATCCCTTCTCTTTGCGAAAGCACCATAAAGCGCCATGTCTCGTCATAGACAGGCGCACCAACGGGTGACGCCTCCCACTTCCTCGGAAAGGGAGAGTTGACCATGATCGAAGTCAGACCATTCGCTGGGCTGGGTGCCGCCAATCACGGGTGGCTGGACGCCCACCATCACTTCTCTTTCGCCAGCTATCATGACCCCAGGCGCGTTCACTGGGGCGCGCTGCGGGTCTGGAATGATGACGCCATCGCCGGAGGCACCGGTTTCCCGCCGCATCCGCATCGCGACATGGAAATCATCACCTATGTCCGGACAGGGGCGATCACGCACGAGGACAGTCTCGGCAACAAGGGCCGGACGGAAGCGGGCGACGTGCAGGTCATGTCCGCGGGAACCGGCATCACCCATGCGGAATATAACCGCGAGGATGAAACAACCACCCTGTTTCAGATCTGGATCATGCCGACGGCGCACGGTCACAAGCCGCGCTGGGGTTCCCGTCCGTTTCCGAAAGACGGTCGCGCCGGTCAGTTCGTCACACTGGCATCCGGCAGGGAAGGAGACGGCGAGGCGCTCTGGATTGGTGCTGACGCCCGCGTGCTTGGCGCAACCCTGAAGGCCGGTGAAACCATCACCTATGAGACCGGCAGGGACCGGTATCTATATCTGGTGTCGGCCAAAGGCGCGATCACGGTAAACGACGTGGCCGCAGCCGCTCGTGACGGTGTGGCGATCCATGATGAAGACCGCATCACGGTCCACGCTGTCGAGGATGCCGAACTGGTCATGGTGGACAGCGCGCCCTGATTATTTTTCTGGCTGATGGTCTGCAAAGATCATCAGCTTTTTACGTTATTCATGAGGAATACAAACAGATTACAATTCACAAGCTTTATGACAGAATAAATGATTTCATGAAAAATCCGGCAAGCCATAAACCTCAACCTGATCCAGATTCAGGTAATCCGGCTCTCCGTTTACCACCACACGCATAAAACGTGCTTTCACTCCGGCATCAGAAAACCAGATGAAAGGCGTCCCATCAATTCCGCCGAATATTTCAGGAGAGTTGTGATGATAGAACTCATTCCAGTTTTCTCCATCAAGAGATGAAAACAGACTGAAGTGGCACATACGCTCCAGAGCAACATCGAGACGATTAAAAATCCTGATTTCCTGTATACAGTTTACAGATCCCAGATCGATTTGCCACCACGGCTGCTCTTCCTTCTCGGTATGAGCCTGTGACCGACCATTGGGACGACGGTTAACAAGATTTTGGGAATCCGCGTCAGCCCCCCATGGATGGGCTGACGAACTCTGGGAGGTCTGACAGTGCGTTGAGATCAGTGGCCATTTCGGAGCCGGGAAAGGTGAGGTTTTCCACGCCCTCTCGGAGAGATATTCATGCCAGTAATCATGAAGTCCATAATCTTCCACAGCATTAGTCAAAAGGTGGAAATCGGCCTTTTCACCTTCCGATTTGTCCCCCCACATTTTTTCTGCGGCAAAATCTCCATGTAAGCCACGCTTCACCCGGAGATCGAAATCCTCATCAGATTTAATATTAAAATGTGCAATAAACGCCACATCAAGCATACGGACTTTCCGATTGTCTTCATTCAGAAGCGTCCATGCGGACCATGGAAAATTATCGTAATAACCCGACACCCGCTCGCCTAAGGCGTTATAACAAATCAAATCCCTTTTTATGCTATCGCAGTCATGATGCACTGGATGACTATTGTTTTCAAAAAATTCCTTGTATGGAAATTTATTTGATTTCACAAAAACCTTTGTAAAGGGAGTGGCCGTTTCCTCTCTTTTTGTATAATTGAGTAGAACGCTCCCAATCGGCCTCGTCTTATGCCCGTTACTTCCAAAACTACACCAGTTAAAATAAAGCGCGTCCATGTCAGATGGAAAATCCTGAATAAATCGATCCAGCCCCTCTCCTGACCGTATAAATAAAAATTCGTCTATATCCAGAAACATCATCCACTCTGTTTCATGAATATAGTTTCGAGCAAAATGAAAATACATTTGAAACTGGAGACCGGGAAACGGATAATGAACAAACGTCACAAAAGGTTCATTACCATTTAAAAAAGGGAGCACAGCCTGATATAATTCAGAGGGATCATCGTCATTGCAGTAAAGATAAACATGGAGGGTTCTAAAAACCTCTTGGTATTGAGGCCTACGCTGTGATTCCATTTTTCTGGTTCTGGTTGGAGGAATGGCGCTATGAAACAGGCGGGATTTTTTGACGTTGAAGAGCGGCTTGCTCGGTTAAGCGGTCTTGGCGACCAGCTTGAAGCGTTTTCCCGGACTGTGGATTTTGAGGTGTTCCGCCCGGAACTGGACAAGGCACTGGCCTATTCAGACGGGAGCAAAGGCGGGCGTCCACCGTTTGATCCGGTGCTGATGTTCAAGATCCTGGTGATCCAGACACTCAACAATCTGTCCGATGAACGGACGGAATACCTGATCAACGACCGTCTCTCCTTCATGCGCTTTTTAGGTCTGGGGCTGTCGGACCGTGTACCTGATGCCAGAACGGTATGGCTGTTTCGAGAGCGTCTGACCCAGGCTGGTGCGATTGGTGGTCTGTTCAATCGCTTTGACGCAACCCTGCGTAACGCTGGTTATCTGCCGATGTCAGGCCAGATCCTGGATGCCACGCTGGTAGCGGCTCCGAAGCAGCGCAATACCAATGCGGAGAAGGCGGATCTGCGTGAAGGACGGATCCCTCAGGACTGGCAGGACAAGCCGTCAAAGCTGTCCCACAAGGACAGGCATGCGCGCTGGACCCTGAAGTTCACGAAAGCGAAGCGACAGGAGGACGGGAGTATCCCTGCAACAGATCTGGCCATCCCGTTCTTTGGCTATAAATCGCACATCTCCATCGACCGGAAATTTCGGCTGATCCGCAAATGGAAGACGACAGATGCCGCCGCCAGTGATGGCGCGCGATTGAGGGAGGGCCTGCTTGATAAAAGCAATACAGCTTCAACGGTCTGGGCAGACACAGCCTACCGCTCAAAAGCCAATGAGGACTTCATGGAAAAGCAGGGCTTTGTCTCGAAGGTTCACAGGAAAAAGCCGCATCTCAAGCCTATGCCACGCCATATCCAGAGATCCAACGCAGGAAAGTCCGTTATCCGGTCGCGTGTCGAGCATGTCTTTGCCGATCAGAAATCACAGACGGGGCTGTTCGTCCGAACCGTAGGCATAACGCGGGCCACCATGAGGGTCGGGCTGGCCAATATCGTCTATAATATGCGCCGCTTTCTCCTCTTGGAGCGGATTAACGCCGCCGCGTAGCAATCCAGAGCAGGAAACCATCGCTCTGCTCAAAACCCAGAGTAAAAGTTAGACCAGGGAAGCAGCAGTCAACACGCTAAAAACCTGAAATCAGGCACAAGAGAAGTCAATCAAAGGTTTTTCGAACCCTCCACATGATCAATGCCGATTGACCGATGATAGGACAACCATTCGCTTATATAGCGGGCTTCCCATCGAGCGCATGCGGACAATGAAAAACGATACTTCGGAGCGGGCCACTGGCCGTGATTTTCTGCTACGGCACGGGGAAGGTAGGCATACGAATTAAGATTATGTTTATCTATAAAGGCACCCATGACAACCCCTTGCCGACGCAACTCAAGCCATTACTATCATTATACAAGGTAGAAAATCAGAAAAATACTTATTCTATACGGTCCAACAAAAATGTTATTTTACTTCTTTTCCACCTATAGAGAAATTGTTAATTTTTTGGTTATTATTTTAAAAATTTCTTTTCCACAAAACATCCAGAAACCAGCCCCCTCCCACCAGCACAGCCCCTCACTGACATCTCTGTTTTTCCGAAGAAAGCACAGATATTTCCGGATACTTGCAGCTAGCTACCGATCAGGATACCGGAAAAGCAGTATCGTCCAAGGAGACCTCATGTTCCGTTCCCGATTTCGCGCTGTCACTGCCGCCACAGCTCTTGTCGCCCTGACCGGAACCGCTGAAGCTGCTCCACAAGTCGAACTGCAACGTCTGACATGGACGGAAATCCGGGACGCCCTGCACGCGGGATACGACACCATCATCGTGCCGGTTGGCGGTACGGAACAGAGTGGTCCCTATATCGCTGTCGGCAAACATAACGTCAGGGTTCAGGCGCTCGCGGATCGGATCGCTCATGAACTTGGAAACACGCTGGTCGCACCCGTCATTGCATATGTCCCGGAAGGCGGCACCTCACCCCGCACGTCGCACATGCGTTTTCCCGGCACGATCAGCATCACGCCCGCCGTGTTTGACGGACTGCTGAAAGCGACGGCGGAAAGCTTCAGGGTTCAGGGATTCCGGCTCGTTGCATTCATTGGCGATCACGGGGGATACCGCGCTGAAATGTGCAAGACCGTCGCCCAGATCAACCAGAGCTGGTCCGGCACCGGCGCGCACGCGGCCTGCATCAATAGCTATTACACCGTCATCGCCGGAGCCTATGACGACGCCCTCCGCCAGAAAGGTCTCGGAGCTGCTGTCGGCACCCATGCCGACCTCAGCGATACATCCCTCATGCTGGCCGTCGATCCGTCAATGGTCCGGACCGAAGCCCTCCGCAACGCCCCCAAACCCACGACAGCGGACGGTGTTTATGGTGGCGACCCGCGTGGCGCGACGGCGGAACTGGGAACGATCGGCGTTGACATGCAGGTCAATGCCGCCGTGGAGGAAATCAAAGCCCAGCAACACCCCTGACACAGACCGGGCAGGCGGTCAGGCTCCGTCCATGTTTTCGATATCATCATCCGGTAGATCGGGATCATTCGCCACCGGCTTGCGAAGCAGGAAAAAAGCTCCGGCTACACAGAAAATTCCAATCAGCACCGGCAGACGGCGCAATAGCCACACAGGCCATGAATCGGAATCATCAGGATTAATGATCAGAGCCCAGCCATCGACGATGATCAGCGTGAAGCCACCGAGAAAACCCGCTCCGATCAGGATAAGCCGCCGGAGATAGTCTGGTTCGCCTGTCATCGGTCCTGCGTGGCCTCCGTGGTTTCATCCTGTCAGAACAGAACATCCGTTGCGTCTCTGCCGTAACGCATGACTGAAGCTGCGAGTTTACTGCTGAAAAGCCCGCGCCCAGATATTCTGCGTCTCCAAAGAAACAGGCAGCGACGAGTTGGTCAGGGCGTTTCCATGCCACCCGGCGCCAATGGCCGTGTACAGATTGACAGCATCCCTGAGCCGCTCAAGCCGTGACAGCGCCTCGGCATTCTGCGCGTTCAGCGTCGCCCGCTCTTCCGTCAGCACGTCAAGAAAACCGATCAGACCGGCACCGTAAAGCTTGCGGGCACGATCACGGGCCAGCGCACTGTCCTGAGCCGCCTTTTCCAGTTTTTCCTGATATTCGACGTCATCATGCCAGGCCGCCATCGCGTCCTCGACTTCCTGAAAACCCTTGAGCACTGTCTGGCGATAATGCAGGCGCGCCGCTTCCGCCGCCGCCTGAGCCGCACGGATGGTGGAGGTATATTTGCCGCCATGCATCAACGGGAGACTGGCCATCATCAGGAACTGCCAGCTCATGCCATTGACCTGAAACGCCTGATACATCGCCGACGCATTCGGGTTGAAGGTCAGCGGCACGACGAAGTGCGGATAGAGATCAGCGACAGCCACGCCGACTTCCGCCGTCGCCACCGCATATTCCTTTTCCGCCATGCGAATGTCAGGACGATTGGCAATGACAATCGACGGCAGGGTCGCCGGGAAAGACGGCACGACCGGCAGGGGCCGGACAACCTTGAGTTCCTCTTCCAGTTCGCCCGGCATCTTGCCCGTCAGCACGGAAATGGCGTGCGACACCTGTGACACGCGTGTCTTGAGCGGCTCACGGGCGGCAATCTGGGAATCCAGCTCCGCCTGCGCCTGCGCCGTCTGGAGCGTATTGCCCACACCCTCAAGATAAAGGCGGTTGGTCAGATCAAGATTCTCTTTCGCAACCTTGATGTTGTCGGTGGCGATCTGGATCTGCAACTGCGTCACACGCAACAGCATGTAGTCATTCGCCAACTGGGACAGCAGCACCATCAGCAGGGCGCGGCGGCCTTCGACAGTCGCCTCGACCTGATGCTCATGCGCCTCAACGCCACGACGGATGCGCCCGAACACATCGAATTCCCATGTCGCGGAAGCGCCATAGGTCAGCATCGTCGCTTCCGGACGCTGAGGCGTGCTGGGACGGATCGGCCAGTTATCGATATTGATCGAATACCGGACATCGCCGCCGCCCATATTGGCGTCCATCTGGGGATACCATGCGGAAGCAGCCTTATCGCGCAGAGCCCGTTCGGCGAGAATCCGCTGCCCGGCTTCCTGCAGATCGTAGTTCCCCTTGATGGTTTCCTCGACCAGCCTCGTCAGGATCGGATCGTTGAACTTCGCCCACCACTCGGTCATTTCCCTGTTGGTGCGCTCGATCTCTTCCGGAGTGGCCGGTTTTTCCTCTGCCGTTTCCGCAAAACTGGCAGGCAGCTTCATCCGGTCCGGCTGGAAATTGGGACCGACCGTGCAGCCCGCAAGCATGGACCCGCTGACCAGCATGGGCAGCATCCGTCGCCAGACACCCCGTCTGCCACCATCTTTTGCGTAACCGGAGGAAACCGGTACGGTTTCAGAAGCTATCATTGTCACCATGATCCCGCCGTACGCCTTACAGGTGGTCTTGCAGCCAGGTGGTCAGCTTGCCGCGACGGCTCTGTGATTCAGGCCCGACACTGATGGTCGCTGTCATGCCTGCCGCCAGCGTCACGCCTTCAGGCACATAATCGAGATGCACACGGACCGGGATACGCTGCGCCAGACGTACCCAGGTGAAAATCGGATTCACATCCTGTAGCCCGAGCTTGTCCGGGTTACCGTTGGTGTCATTGATACCACGGGCGATCGAGACGACATGGCCGGGGATGATCTGCTTGTAACCCATCAGCTTGACGCGGGCGACATCACCGACATGCACGCCCCACATCTTCGTTTCCTCGAAATAGCCATAGACCCAGTAGGAGTCGGAATCGATCACGGCCAGACGCGCCTGCCCGGCTGTGGCGTAATCACCCACACGCAGGTTCAGGTTGGTGATGAAACCGTTCACCGGAGAGTAGAGCACCGAGCGCTGAAGATTCAGCTTCGCCACATCAAGGGAAGCACGGGCCGCATCCACCGCCGCGACCTGCGTCGCCACGTTGGAGTTGAAGACCTCCTGCTCTTCCGCCGAGACGATGCCGGCAAGACCCATACGGCGCTTCGCATCGTTCTGCTTGAGCTTCAGGTCTTCGAGAGCGCCGTCCAGACGGGCCTGCGCCTCGCGGATGGCCAGACGGAAACGGACGGGGTCAAGCACGTAGAGCGGATCGCCCTTGTGGACATACTGGTTATCCACCACCGGCACCTGCACAACCGTTCCGGACACTTCAGGCGCCACATCGACAACATAGACCCGCACGCGACCATCGCGGGTCCATGGAGCAATCATGTAGGTGTTCCAGAGGGTCACGCCGAGCACCACGGCCAGCGAGACGACTGCCAGGGTCAGGATCACTCGGATCAGTGTGCGAAGCAGTGGCATGGCTGTGACCTGAAAACCTTATGTTCGTTGAAGCAGGACGAATGAATCAGACGTAGAGGATGAGCAGACACAGCACGCAGGTATACAGGGCGACTTCGAACAGCGCGAAGTGCCAGAACCAGCGCATGATTCCGCTCCACCAGAGGAGAAACCGGATAAACATTGTGACGGGCAGGGCCACCAGTGCGTAAACCACGATCGGCGCCATAAAAACACCGAACAGATTAAACTCGGTCAGCATCAGGCAGATCTCGAAGCAGGTCGTTTTACACGAGGCATGATCAAGTGGCGCAAATCCGCATGGGCGCGCGGATGATCCGCCGCTTGTTGCATTGGGCCACCCTTATGAAAGAAACCGGGCGCGGCGTCGATAAGCTGGGCCGCCTGTACAAGACAGGCAGCCATGCGTCTGAGAGTGCCCAGCCCTCTCTCCGATGTCTCCGTTTCCCGGTTTTCAGCCGAAACAGGGCTTTCACCGTCAATGGACAGACCCGGCAAAAGCTGCGTGGCCGCGCAGCGGAGCGCAGCCGCTGTTGCCGATGGGTCACGCCTCAGCCCCTTTAACGACGCCAGAGCGTTTTCCACGATTCGCTCCTGCTCCTGCGTGACGCTTCCCTCTTCCCGCAACAGCCAGCGCAGCCGCATCACCGTACGCCCCAGCGCCACCGCCGCGAGAGCCGCATCGGTCACCTGAAACACGCGGGCGCTGCCTTCCACAAAGGACAGCCGCTGCGTCATGCGTAGCACACGCTGCATCTGCACATATTCCCAGCTCGGCCAGCTCACCCTGTAGCGCAGGGGGAGAGCCGCAAATCTCTGGACCGCACGGCAGAGCGAAGAAATCAGACGGGCGACATCAAGACGCTGATCCGCAGGCAGCACGACACGGAAAACCAGCACCAGCCCGATACAGCCGATCAGCGTGGCCAACCAGGCGTTCATCATCGGAACATCATGATAGGGCACAGGATTATCGACCTGCGAGATGATGTTGAAAAAGACGGCATATCCGAAGCCGCGCAAGGCGTAACGCGGATGGAACTGGATCCAGATCCCCGGCAGCAGACAGAGAAACAGGGAAACCCAGAGCAGTGGAAATCCGTCCGTCTGCGGCAGCAGGAAGGTGCGGAACACGTAGCAGGCGGGAATCGCCAGCGCGGTTCCAGAGGCCAGAAGCCATGCCGCCTTCGTCGCTGACGGTGCCGTCGAAAGCAGGCAGGACGCACAGATCAGATAAACCAGAGCGCTCGGTCCCGCCGACCAGTGCAGGACGTACCAGGTCAGACACCCCATCAGCGTGACCAGCGCGCCACGGGCCATGTTCCGCAACGCCGCGGGCCACTCGACCAGCGGCAGCAGACGGACACCCTTCTCATGCCAGGCCACGTCGGAGAGGTTATCCACGGCCTGTCCAAGCTGCACGACAATATCACGCTCCGTATCAACTGCCGCGAGTCCCGCCAGATCCGGCGCTTCCCGCGCCAGCGCTTCCAGTTGCCCGATAGCGAGCCTGATCCTGTCGCGAATCAGGGTGGCGTCGCCATGAAGCAGTGTCTCCATCGGCATATCGGCCAGTTCGCCGATCAGACGACCGGAAACACGACGCGCCTCCCACACATGACCCGCATCACCGGGAGGAATGGCGCGCTGGGCAGCATGATGGGCGCTGAGCAACCCCATCAGTCGTCCGACCCCTTCATGCAGCGCGGCGGAGCGGCGATTGACCTGATAATCGACCGAGGACGCATAATCGATCGCCTCGATGACAGCGCTGGCCTGTGTCAGCAGACGGGCCCGTTCGCTATAGGCCGACATGTCCATTTCACGAAAAGCGCCGGCCTGCCCGGCCTCGTCCGGTCGCGGCGCGTCGCCCTGCAATTCCGCTTTCGACAGCCGGACGAACTGCCCGAGGACGTCACGCAGAAACTGCTCGATCCGGCCAGTCGCCGTGTTGGGGCTTTTCAGGGTCGTGATCTGGAACACGAAAGCCGTGCTGACGATGCCGATCACCACAACCGACAGCCGCGACATCGCGCTTTCAAAGATGCGATCCGGATCGACAAACGCGCTCGTCGAGATGATGATGATCGTATAGCCGGTCAGGACAGCGGCGTAGGCCCTGTAAAAACGAAGAAGCGTCGCCACGCAGCAGGCCAGCCCTATCAACAGGGAGAGTCCCCCGAAAAACAGCACCGGCTGCTGCGGGAAGGCCGCCATCAGCGCGATCCCGAGCACGGTTCCCGCCAGCGTGCCGATAATACGCCAGACACTTTTGGAAATCAGGGCTCCCGGCGTCGGGTTGGCCACGATCAGCACTGTCGTCACGGCGGAAATCGGGTTTTCCAGCATCAGGAAACCGGCCAGCCACAGGGCCAGCCCTATCGCGAAAAACACCCGCGCCACGTACAGAACCGTCGGGCTCAGGCGGCTCCACTCATACCGCCATTCACGCAGCAGGCCGCCCGGAACAGTCCTGACCCCACTGATGACAGAAGCGGAGACGCTCACGACCCACTCGCCGCAGGAGCCGGTGACTTCGGCGCGGTTTCGGCTGAAGCACGATCATGCCCCCTGCCCGACCAGACCTGATCAAAGACAGCCTCGCACTCCTTCAGGGCGTCGTCCGAAACACCTTCCAGAAAACGGAGGGCAACGTCGTCCGCCACACCCAGAACTGTCTCCCCCATTGCAACGCCCGCATCGGTGAGCGTCACGAATTTGGAGCGCCGGTCATCCGGGTCCGTATCACGGTGGATCAGCCCACGACGTTCCAAGACATCCAGCAATCTGACAAGCGACTGGGCTTCCACCAGCATGGCGCGCGCCAGATCCGTCTGACGGACGGGACCGGGCAGCACTCTTAAGTAATAGAGAGGTCGCCAGGTTGCATCGGTCAACCCGAACTGGCGCAGATCCAGATCGATTTCCCGCCGCCACTGGGTCGCCAGCCTGACCAGCCGATAACTGAACCGACGCCTTAAAAGCTTTGTTGACTGACTGGCAACATTGCCAGCCTGCGTCTGCCCGGACACTGGAAGCTTTCCCCGATCGCATGATTAGAACACACACGAATAGTTCGCATGCTTATTATCCAATGACAAAAAAGAGAAAAACTGACAAATGCACACACAGCATGGGAGTGTTGCAGAAGATTGCCGGCTGCCTGCAAGCGGCAGTCCGTTACACCGGCTGCACAACGAGAGCATCCGGTGTAACGGCTGATCAGAAAACATATGTTATTTCTTCACGTTTTCTCGACACGATAGGGTGAAAGCTCACTGAGCGCGACCATCTCGCTCAACACGCCCGCACGCTCGGCCTCCAGAAACTCGGAGACGGCCTGTCGCAAACCGGCATGCCGGATATGGTGAGCGGAATAGGTCAGGTCCGGCACATAGCCACGCTGAATCTTGTGCTCACCCTGAGCCCCCGCTTCCACGCGTGAAAGGCCATGCTCAATCGCAAACTCTATCGCCCTGTAATAACACAGTTCAAAATGCAGAAACGGCCATTCGCCGACGCATCCCCAGTTGCGGCCATAGAGCGTATCGTCGCCCAGCAGGTTGAGCGCCCCGGCCACAGGCAATCCCTCATGCTCGGCAACCATCAGCACGACCCGATCACCCAGATGCTCTGACAGGAGGGAGAAAAACGCCCGCGTCAGATAGGCGCTTCCCCATTTCTTATCGACGGTAGACTGATAGAAAACGAAAAACGCATCCCACAGCGATTCAGTAATCTCGCTTCCGCGCACCGTACGGAACACCAGACCACACGCGTTCGCGTCCCGTCTTTCCCGCCGGATCGCTTTCCGCTTCCGCGATGAAAGCGCTTCGAGAAATCCTTCGAAATCCTGATAACCGCGATTGTGCCAGTGATATTGCAGTCCCAGACGCTGCAACCAGCCCTCCTGCCCCAGCGTCTCATGTTCTTCTTCCGTGCAGAATGTGACATGAGTGGAGGACAGATCCATCTCGCCACAGACCTGAGCCAGCGCCTGTCCCAGCACGGACACGGTCCCCTCAGGCGCATCGGGTTTGACGAGCAGTCGTGGTCCCGGCACCGGAGAAAAGGGAACGGCGACCTGTAATTTGGGATAGTAGCTGCCACCAGCCGCCTCGAACGCCCGCGCCCAGCCATGGTCGAAGACATATTCGCCATAGGAATGCGCCTTCAGATAGGCGGGGGCCACAGCCACCAGCCGCCCGGTCCCATCATTCAGCGCGACATGGCGCGGCAGCCAGCCGGTGGAGGGAGTAGCCGAGCCGCTTTCCTCCACGGCTGACAGGAAAGCATGGCTGACGAACGGATTTCCCGGCCCGGCGCAGGCATCCCACTCCTGAGCAGGAATGGCTGCAATCCGGTCATGCAGGGAAACCGTCCATCCAGACATCAGCCGACCTCGAACAGTCCTTCGACTTCAACCGGCGCATCCAGCGGCAGGGACGGCACACCGACCGTTGACCGTGCGTGACGCCCCGCATCCCCGAACACAGCGACCGCCAGATCGGACGCCCCGTTCATGACGCCTGCATGCGCCGTAAACTCAGGCGTGCAGGAGATGAATCCCCCCAGACGCACCACACGCTTTACTTTCGACAGATCACCGATTTCCGCCTTGAGCTGCGCCAGCACGTTGATCAGGCAGTATTTCGCGGCTTCCGTGCCGACCTCCAGCGAAACGGCGGTGCCGAGCTTGCCGGTGGCGAGAAGTTTGCCGTCCTTCAGAGGCAACTGGCCGGACACGACAACCAGCGAGCCCGTGCGAACAGTCGCCACATAGTTCGCAACCGGCGCGGCAGGCGTAGGCAGTTCGATGCCGAGCGCGGCAAGACGGGATTCAGGCGTGTCACTCATGGTCATGTCCCTTGCTTCTGATTGATCCAGACGCTTATAGGGTGCCGTTCATAAATTCAGGCGGCAAGATGCTTTTTTGTTCTGCTGATGACCAGAGCCTGCCTACTGCACTGCCGCAGATAGTAAAGCCAGCACAGATAATCGCATCTCAATTACGCGTCTGCAAATCTCTATGATGTCCAAATAGCGTCCTACCAGAATCGAGCGCAAGGCGAGAAAGACACACACACAATATCACGACCTCTTTTCGAGGCATCCAAAATATATGCAATAATTTTGATCATAAATAGAAGTATGCAGAGGATGAGAATTATAGAATTTTCCCACCCTCAAAGCAAACCAAAATTATACAAATAATATTTTTAATATCAAAATTCAGATCGAATCGATCCAAAAAACTGACGAGGCGCTCCAAGAAGAAAGGACTGATATGAATAAGCTCCGCTTGAAAGACTCATTGGATTTGCGTTCTCCCCCATCGTAGCTATGTATGTTGTATTGGCTAAATTAGATACGTTAAGTGAAAAAATAACATTTTTTATAAAACCAGCTCCTTTTATATAGTTATCAAGGTTTCCAAGCCTATAATCCGCTCCAAGATTAACAAGCCAATATGAAGGTGCTTTGAGATCCCCGGTATAACTATAATTACGAGCACCGGTATAAGATGCATCAACCCAAACAGTAGCCTTATCAATACTGTAAGAAAGTCGTGTCTTATACATAAATCTTGGGTAATTAACCACCTGCTTGCCTTTTAGGGCGTAGTTTACACCAAGAACATTTAAATTTTTATCATAAACAGCATGATTATAACTTACGCTATTATAAATTTCAATACCACGAAATGGACGCAGTGTAATACCTGCATCGACACCATTCATAGTAACGTTACCTACATTTTCTACTGCCGATATTGGATTTAGCGGGGTTCCAGATGTCACCTGCTGCAATCTATTATTGAAATTCGTTCGATATGCGTATGCATTTGCAGATACAAATTTATTATTAAATCTATATCCCATAGCATATGTCCAAGCTGTTTCTGGACGCACATGACTATTATTAAATGCTGATTGTAAAACCGAGAAAGGCGAAGCGGCTAATTTGTATCCAGACTGAGAATATGTATGAACATTCTCTGATATATCAACAAATAACTCATGACCCGGCAAAAACCTGTATGCAATTCCAATATGTGGAAGAAAAGGTTTAGCAACAGTCAATCCTTCTCCACTAGTTATCGATCCAACATTGCCATAATAATTTTGGTTCAAATATCCACTACCAACACGAGTTGTATTAAGAACTGATTTAAATCCAAAATGAATATCAACTGTTCGTATGGGATGGTATGTGTCATTCACGAACGCGGTGAATGTATTTGTATTATAAGATTGGTTAAACAATTCCGCAAATGGATCACGGAAATGATGGGTATCGTTTACAAGTGGACCACTCAAAACACCGTTTGTAAGTGTCGGCTCTTCATATGCATACATTGAAGAATTATAGCTATTATTTTCATACCATACACCCATTCCTATAGCATTATGAGCAATGCTATAGTGCATAGCTGACACTACACCAAATCTTCTAATTTCCGGCCTTTTGACAGCATCACTTAAAGGAGCTCCATTAGGAGAAGAAAAATAAGGGGTCGTCCAAGTAGTTTGATTTTCTTGGCCATGACCATAAAATGTGGTATTCCATTTCAAACGATCAGTCAGCTGTAGATCAGCTTTCAATCCACCGAGAAGATCTACGTTATTAGTTGCTCCATTATAATATTCTGCGTCAGCTTGATCAGATAATCCCGAGAGATAAGATGGATATGAACCACCACCTAGCCCTTGAGCAGCTAGCGCCGCATTGTAAGCAGCCTGATAACCTGAAAGCTTTCCATTATAGTAGTAATTAACCCCAGGGCCAATTTTATTCAGCATTTCGAAAGAGTAATCTTGATACAACATTTGATGTAAATCACTCCAATCGAAAAATGCTGTAATTCTACTACGATCTCCTATAGGCTGTACAAATTTAGAATTTACTTGCTGAAAAAATTGCTTACCATAACCTTTCCAAAGAGAATTTTCATTTCTCATATATGAAACATAAAATTTTGTTCCTGATGAATTTATTTTTCCAGAATCAAATCGTATAAAAGTATGATATGTAGAATTACTTCCAAAAGTTTGATTTAATTGACCACCAAGCTTATCTTTGGGATCCGATGAAATATATTCAATAGAACCACCAAGGTTATTGGTAGCAGCAACAGTTTCAGCACCCGCAGAACGAGATATATCTAAATTAGCAATATTTTCCGATGAAATAGCCTGCAATGGATTTGTACCATTATAGTTTCTATAAGTCATTTCTCCCAACGGCATGCCATCCAATGTCATACCGATTTCCTGCTGTTGAAAGCCATGCATCATAATCTGTGATGACCATGTATCGAGCCCCTGAGGATCATCAGATTGAAACATGACACCAGGCAACTGACCAATAACCTTCAATGGGTTAGTCCCTGGAATAGCACGCTGCAACTCTCGTGCAGTTACTTTTATTGTTTGAGAGCGATAAGGATGGGCTACCACACCAATCTCTTCAACCTTATGAGAAACAACAGAATTACGCACAGGATGATGTGTAATACCCACTTTCTTAGAAGACGTATTGTTTTTTCTATTACTATTTATAATTCGATGATCCATTTTCGTATGATATACTGAAGCAAATGCCTCCTGCACTGGAAAAGCATAAAGCAACAAAAAAAACGAACTGCACATCATTGTGCTATTTTTAAATATATATTTCATTACTTTCTCCAGTCTATAAAGAAAAAAGAACAACTACACAAATACAAAAACTACATTATAACACTCCCTTTATTCTTAGGTTATGGTGAAATAACAGAAAACTCATCAATAAAAATAATTATAAATAAATAATTTATGAAATTTATTCATAAATTATTTATTTATACACTTCCTATAAGTATAAACGGCGCAAAGTGCAGCCACACCTGAAGCAGCCACCCACAAACCTGATGCCGTTGAAGAGCCCATCCTTGTTGCAAGCCATGTCATAACAAACGGCGATATTCCACCGAATATTGCATTCGCCGAATTAAATATTAGAGAAAAACCACTATATCTTACATTTTTAGGAAAAATTTCGGAAAGAAACAGTGCCAACGCACCATCATTCAAAGCCAATATCGCGCCAAAAATAAGTTCAATAAATAAAATAATTTCACTTTTACCTATTCCAATTACATAAAATAAAGGTATAGAGAGAATTGAAAATAATATAGCAGAAATACTCAATAAGATAACAGGACCAAATTTATCAGCCAAAACTCCAACAAAAAAAACAGTTGGAATATAAAATAAAAGTAAAACAATCTGAAATTTTGAAGCTAAATTCAACCCAATAACACCAGAATATGTTATAAAAACTGGCATAAAACTCAGTATAGTGTAAAAACCAACAGCATTAAGAACTGCAAAACCAAATCCGATTAACATTTTAGGTTTATAATCGTCGAACAAAATTTTAATAGGCATATCTTTTTTTATATTTTTATAATTTTCTTCTGTTTTTTCATATAATTTCTTCCGAAAAACTAAACTAACAAGACCTAGTGGTAACGCAAAAAGAAATGGCACACGCCATCCCCACATTAACATCTGGTTATCAGTAAGATGAGACGTTAAAAGAGCCACTAAGGCCGCACCAGCAAGTAAACCACAAGCTTCTGATGCAGGAACCAATGCCGTAAACAGACCGCGGCGCCCCCGAGGTGCATTTTCCATCAAAACGACTGCAGCCCCTGAATATTCTCCAGCACATGAAAAACCTTGTGTTAAGCGGAGGATAAAAAGGAACAAAGGAGCCCAAAAACCAATAGAAGCATACCCAGGCAGTATGGCAATCAAAGTCGTTGCAATTGACATGAGTGTGATAGAAAGAGTTAAAGCAAGACGCCTACCCATCCGATCACCCAAATGCCCCCATAATACGCCCCCTACTGGCCTAAGCAGAAAAGCGAGTCCAAATACAGCATAACTCGCCAACAACCCAGAATTCTCATCAGAGAAGGGAAAGAAAACGCGCGAAAAAATAGCCGCAAGATAGCCATAACACGCGTAATCGAACCACTCTATAAATGTACCAATCACGCACCCCACTATCACAGCACTTAATTGTCGCACATCAACAGTGACATGCTGCGACATGGTTGCACTTGTCATACTTCAGCCCCCAACGATCATGTGCTCTGGGCCATACGGGAAATTGGTAATATTCTCGGCACCAGTTTCTGTCACAATAAAAATATCATGCTCACGATACCCTCCAGCCCCCGCCTCACCTTCTGGAATCATGATCATCGGCTCCATGGAGACTACCATCCCAGGCTTCAAAACCGTATGCACATCTTCACGGAGTTCGACACCCGCCTCACGTCCGTAATAATGAGACAGCACACCAAAGGAATGTCCATAACCAAAAGATCGGAAGCGAAGAAGTTGAGAAGATCGGTAAATTTCATTAAGTTCTAGAGCAATTTCTGAACACGTCCTTCCTGGACCTATCAATGCAGATCCTTTTTCCATCACTTCACAATTTTTTTCCCAGTAACGTAGATGTGCTGCTGAAACTCGTTCACAAAACAGCGTCCGCTCCAAGGCTGTATAATATCCATGGATCATGGGAAAGCAATTTAATGACAAAATATCACCACTTTCTACCATTTTATTCGTTACCGGATTATGCGCGCCATCAGTATTGATCCCTGATTGAAACCATGTCCAAGTATCTCGCAACTCGACATCTGGAAAAGTATCTGCAATTGCACGAATCATTGCATCTGTTCCAGAAATTGCAACCTCGTGCTCGCTTATGCCAGCACGAACAGCATCCATCACAGCTCGCCCTCCAATATTGGCTATCTGGGCACCATGACGAATCAGCGACATTTCTTCTGGAGACTTGATCGTCCGCATCCACATGACATCGTCTCCGATATCTACGAATACAATCTCAGGAAAATATTCCTGAAGTTCTTTTAAAAGTGCAACAGGAATCTGATCATACTCAACACCAACACTCTTGGCCTTTCCAAGCAGATCTTTACATGCAAGAAAGAAATTGTTACGTTGCCAGTCAGTGTAAGTAACATTACCAACAGAACCACGCCGCCAAGGCTGACCACCATCAATTGCTGAAGTTACTGTTGTCACATTGTCATGCGTTAGCACCAATCCATAACGACGCCCGAAAGCACAATATAGGAAACCAGAAAAATAACATATATTATGGTATGACGTAAAAAGGCACGCATCAATATTATGATCTGCCATATGTTTGCGTATTGTACTGTGCCGCGCAGCGAACTCGTCATTTGAAAAAGGTGTCCAACCCCGCTCTCCATTATGCCACTCCATAACCTGCAACATTTCTGCCGTCATCACTCTCTCCTACTAAATTAATTTAAATCGGAATCTCAGATAATCAGTTCGTTGACAAAACGAAAATGAAATTCATAAATGGTGCATAAGAGACCCTTATAATCGAATCTAGAGTATATGCGTGACATTCCGACCGACCTCCTAAGAGCTTTTGTTACCGTTGTTGACGCTGACGGTTTTACGCGTGCCAGCGAAGCTCTTGGCTTGACACAACCCGCAGTAAGTCTTCAAATCCGTAGATTGCAAGAAGCCCTTGGCACGACGCTTCTAGAACGTAAAAAAGGCACCCTTATAATCACGGAAAGCGGCAAAACCTGCCTGCGATATGCACGTCGCATTCTGGCTGACCACGATAAAATGCTGCAAAGACTAACACCACATCGCTCAGGCGGACGTTTACGAATCGGCTTCCCCTCAGATTTTGCTGATTATTATCTGCCAGGCCCCTTGTTAGCGCTGGAAGACGGCAGTGTGGAAGCAGGTCATTTCGAAGTTGTAACAGACTTGTCTATCGGGCTATTGCGAGCTCTTCGAGATGGCCAACTGGACATCGCACTAGCACTCTCCACAGGGCCTCTACCTGATCATGCAGTTGCATTGTGGACCGAACCTGTCATGTGGGTCAGAGCTCCCACTAGACATATTTCAAAAGAACATCGCGTACCTATTGTAGCTTATCCTGAAGGTTGCCTGTATAGAGGCGCCATGCTGGAAAATCTCGAAAATAATAATTACGAGGGAGACGTAATCTACACAGCTTCTAGCCTTGCTGGTGTTGTCGCAGCTGTACGGGCAGACATCGGTGTCAGCGCCATGGCACGACGGACCACCCCACCAGACCTTCAAGAGGCCATGGAAATGCCACAATTACCAAACGTCACTGCCGGAGTTTATCTGGGAGCTCGCTCCAACGGACGTAGAACAAGCCAAATAGCTGCACGTTTAGCTGAAACGCTCCGCTTATTTCCGATCTAGCACTACAGTTGCATTTTGTGTCGTGAGTGAGCGCGGATAGCGCTAACCTGATGTGTTCGTCGAAAGACGGACCATCTGAGGATGTGAGGGACGGATAGTTTGCGTTGTGCAAGCTTTACGACGAGACGCCTGATTTCCTGAATGGACCAGCGGACGACGATTATCGTGTTCTGCGTTGTGTTTTTTTCGGTTTCAGTGAGTTTGCCTGATACCGGACACTGGCCATGACGGCATAGGCCAGCATGACCAGAGAGACATGCCGATGCCAGCCATACCAGGAACGGGTTTCGTTATGATCGAGACCGAACTCGTTTTTGGCCGTCTCGAAACATTCTTCGATCCTCCAGCGCGTGCCTTCAACGTTCACGAGTTTCTGCATGGTTGTCCCTTTCGGGCACCAGGTCGTAAAACAGGCAAGGTCTCCATCGGCGATGTTCCGGCGGATCAACAGACCACGTGTCCATGGTCCGGCTACAGGGGAGTCAAATTCTTCAGCATCCAGATCGGCAAGAGGAAGATATGCCCAGTCGTATAACCGCTCGCCCTTTGTGCCGCCTCCCGCTGACAGACGGCACCAGGCCTGCTCTGCAAGATTTGCGGCAATGTCTTTGGCTTCTCCGGCAATCAGCGGGTTTGTTGCCCATGACCCGAACCAGTGATTACCTCTGACCCCAAGGACATATCCAATTCCTGCCCGGCGAAGTGTGCGTTCCACATCGCCAACGCCATACACGCTATCTGCGACAACCCAGCGGAAGGGCACACCGACCTCAATACTCCGCTCAATCATCATCGAGGCTAATGCCTGCTTGGTTGCAAACACCTCGTCATCGGGAACGTAGGCCTGCTCCAGGCGCTCAAGCTTTGATGTCCAGTCTTTTGGAAGATACAGGGCGCGGTCAATAAAGGCATGCCCCCGTTTCGAAACATAAGCGCCAAATACCCCGATCTGGCAGTTCGTGATCTTGCCGGCAGAGCCAGTATACTGCCGCCCCACACCGCAGGACGCCTGACCTTTCTTCAGAAATCCGGTCTCATCGATGACCAGCACGCCCTCTTCAGCCCCCAGATGCTCGATCACATAATCCCTGACGACATCGCGAAGGGCATCGGCACCCAGTGCCCGCGCCCCAGAAGCGCCTGCTGCCGCCAGGGGCCAGAATCTCCAGCCGCTTCCGCACGCATCCAACCTGTTTTACGGGGTTCATTGCCAATCAGAACATCAAGGAAGGCACAGGCAGAAGCCGCAACACGCTTCTGCGTAGACAGCAGCGCGATCCGCTCCTTTACTGCCCGAAGCTCGGACGCCCATAAATCCAGCGTATCTTCAACAGATGCACCACCACTCATCATATCCTGAATCGGGGCTGCCCATAGATTTAAAATTCAAAACAAAAAGGAACTGTAGTGATAGGAACTAAACATCCACTGTCTTAAGTCCAAGGACCCGTTCGTAAAACGTCAGCTCAATCTTGAAGGCCTGACGCAAAGTCTCCTCACCACGGAAACCATGTCCTTCACCCTCAAACTCCACCAGCGGACACACAACACCGTTCCGCTTCAGGGCAGCCACCATCGAACGGGCCTGCTCCGGCGGCACAACCGCATCATCCAGACCTTGCAGGAAAAGCACGGGTGCCTGAATCCGGTCCGCCATGAAAAGCGGAGACCGCTCCCGATAGACCTCTTCGGCCTCCGGCCACGGCCCAACAAGACTGTCGAGATAGCGCGCCTCGAACTTGTGCGTCTCTTCCGCCAGAGTGCGGAGATCCGTCACGCCATAAAGACTGGTTCCCGCTGCAAAAAGCGTCGAATGCGCGAGCGCCGATAGCACGGTCAGGCCGCCTGCGCTGGAGCCACGGATGACAATCCGTTCCGGATCAACACGTCCGCTCACCGCCATGTACGAAGCCGCCGCAATGCAGTCTCCCACATCCCGCACACCCCACTGACCATCCAGCCGCTCACGATAGGCGCGTCCGAAACCTGTGGACCCGCTGTAATTCACATCCAGCACGGCAAAGCCACGACTGGTCCACCACTGCACCTTGAACGAGAACCCTTCAGACGCGCGGGCGGTCGGTCCTCCGTGCGCGGTCACGATCATCGGCGGTAGTTCTCCCTCCGGCACACAGCACTGAGCGCTGGTGGGCGGGTAGAAGAACGCCTGTCCTTCTGTGCCGTCCTCAAGCGGAAACAGCACACTTTCGGGCAAAGCGATGTCATCTTTTCCGAAAGGAAGGGGGGTGGCTTCACGCAGCACACGAGGCGCCTGCCCCGGCGATCCCACAACGACTGAAGCCGCCCTGTCCGGCGACCCATCCAGCCATGCGAACCCGCCGCCAAACACGATCGGGCATTGCTCGGGCAGTCCCATCATGACAGGCGTAATATCGTAGTCGGCTGAAGCTCCCGGTGTCAGCAGAAGCATCTGCGTCTGCCCGGCCTTCACCGCCAGCGCGAGGATGCGTCCATCCGGCAGCAGACTGTAGCTGCGTTGGCCGAAAACCCAGTGCGGCTGGCCGATTTCAGCCTCAAGATCGCAGACAGGTTCCGGCTCGCCTCCAGCAAGAGCAAAACGCCACAACGTCCACCAGCCGCTCCGATCCGAAATGGCGAAAAGAGTGTGATTGTCGGCCCATTGCGGTTCCGTGAGAGACTCTGGTTTCCCGTCTGAAGAGACACCCCCGCCAGCGAGGATTTTTCCGGACCGCAGGTCATTCAGCCGCATGACGCACAGGCGGGAACGGGTCCAGGGCATCGCCGGATGATCCCACTCGATCCAGGCAAGATGGCTGCCGTCGGGAGACGGTGTCGGCGTAGAATAGAAATCCGCTCCCTGCGCGATGACGGTTCCAGACCCGTCGAGCAGGGAGAGGGCGACGAGCGTATCGACGGGCTCCCCCTCGCCACGATGATCCTCCCGGACAGCGTAAACGCGCCGTCCATCCGGAGAGAAGGCAAAGCTGGCGTACCGCACTCCCTCGGCGAGAACGAGGCGGCGCGGCTCTGCCGCACCGCCCAGTTCCAGCGTATAGACGCCACCGTCCCGTCGATTGCTGAACACGATGGTACGACCGGCCACAGCAAACGCACCACCTCCATATTCATGAACGCTGGTCGCCACATCGACACCCGGGGGTGTCGCATCCAGAGGTTCCGCTCCCTCCCGCCAGACGACCAGAGCTGTACGCCCCTTCTCCGCAGGCCGCCTCTCAAGCCACAGCACGGTCTCACCGCTCACGGAGACGCCTGACAGGGTCACGGTCTTGCCGGCGGCGAGCGTCGCCGTCACGGGTGAGGGCCATGTTCCGCACGGGGCTGGCTGACGGTTCAATGAAACCTCCACGGGGCTTGAGACATATCGTGTAATAGTGATGTGCAGGGTTGACAGGAGCCTGTCCAGACGGTTCCTGATGCGTCTCTACAAGCTCCCGGGATGTTTCACCCTGTTACATTATCTTGACACGCTACTGTCCCATTACGGTTATGGCGTCATTGGCGTGGTCGTCATGCTGGAGAGCATGGGACTGCCCCTGCCAGCGGAAAGTCTGCTCATCACCGCCTCCCTGCTCAGCGCGACCACTCACAAGCTCAGCATCTGGGGAATCGTGATCGCGGGAGTGAGCGGGGCGATCATGGGAGACAATTTCGGCTATCTGATCGGCAAGGAATTCGGGTTCCGCTTCCTGCATCGCTACGGGAAATATGTCGGTCTTTCCGCGGACCGCATCCTGCTTGGTCGGTATATTTTCCGGCAGCATGGCGGGACCGTCGTGTTTTTCGGACGGTTCATCGCCCTGCTGCGTATTTTCGTCGCCCTGCTCGCCGGAGCGAACCGGATGCCCTGGCACACGTTCCTTCTGCATAATGCACTTGGAGGTCTGTGCTGGGCAGGCGGTTACACACTGGGAGCCTACTATCTCGGACATGAGGCGATGAAGCTCTCCGGGCCAGTCGCCTGGGGGATTGCCGGCCTTGCCGCTCTGGTCGGCGTGACCGTGTTTCTTTTTCTCAAGAAAAATGAAAAGCGGCTGATCGCACAGGCCATGAAAGCCGCGAAAAATGACCGGGAACTGACCTTCGGCATGGAAAAGGAACTGACACATGACGGAGAGCAGCAGAATGACGCCTGACCAGATTGAGCAGCATACGGCCCTTCTCAATACGCTGAACCGTCTTGACGGGCGCGTCGCGGTGGTGACTGGCGCGAACAGCGGTTTGGGGCTGGAGACAGCCTGCGGACTGGCGAGCCTCGGCGCGACGGTCGTGCTCGCATCCCGTTCCGAGGAACGCAACGCCGCCGCCCTGGTCACCCTACAAGAGCGCGTGCCGGACGCCGTCGCCGAAACCGCACAGCTTGATCTGGCGTCTCTCGCTTCCATCGAACGCTTCACCGACACCCTGCATGACCGGTTCAGCGCCGTGGATATTCTGGTCAACAACGCCGGGGTCATGGCCCCTCCTGTCAGAGGGGAAACAACTGACGGGTTCGAGATGCAGTTCGGCGTGAACCATCTCGGTCATTTCGCCCTGACCGGCCATCTGAAACCGCTACTGGAAGCGTCTTCCAGAGACGGTGGCGTGGTGGTGGCCGTCGCCAGTCTGGCGGCATGGAAATCCCGAATCCACTTTGACGACCTACAGTCGCGTCACCGTTATTCCCCTTTTGACGCATATCGTCAGAGCAAGCTGGCGAACCTGCTGTTCGGTCAGGAACTGGCCCGTCGGTCCCGAAGTCTGGGATGGAAGATTCATGCCCGCATCGCTCATCCCGGCTGGGCCAGAACGCAGCTTGTCACGAACGGCCCCGGCTCCGGAAAGCAGAATCTGTCCTCATGGATCGTGGAGACGGGCGCCAGCGTCGCCTTTCGCTGGTTCGGCCAGTCCGCCGCTTGTGGCGCCGAGCCGTTCCTGTACGCCGCAGCGTCACCTCTGGCGCATGACGGATGCTATTATGGTCCGGATGGAGCAGGCGAACGCACCGGAAAGACCGACCTGGCCGTCATTCCGTCCTCCGCTCATGATCCCCGTGTCGCGCAACGTCTGTGGGAGGTTTCCGAACGCCTGACAGGCGTTACGTTCGAATAGGAGCGGTCGTCATCACAACACGCCATTCCGACATGCTTGCAGGGCGCACACCGTAACGACACTCCGTAATCTCAGGGTTCATGAGCCGTTTCCGAACCATCCACCGGCACACAAACCGGCAAACAAAACAGAAGCCTCGCATCGCCTTCTGAAAAGGTGATTTCCTGAAAGGCTTTTAGACCCCCCGCCAGAAACCTGCCGTGCTACATCCTGTTCAACAGAAAACGCCCTTCCAGACACAAGACATGCGGATGTAGCTTCCGGGCAGTCAGGGGAAAACATGATTCCTTTTTCGGTTCTCGACCTGTCCCTCATTACACAGGGCGCGACCCTGGCCGACGCCTATCGCAACACCATGGACCTTGCGCGGCTGGCGGACGGGCTGGGATTCAGGCGCTACTGGCTGGCCGAGCACCACTCCATGCCCGGCATCGCCTCCGCCGCGACCGCCATTCTCATCGGACAGGTCGCCGGCGTGACGCGGCAGATCCGGGTCGGTTCCGGCGGGATCATGTTGCCCAATCATTCTCCGCTGGTTGTGGCGGAACAGTTCGGCACGCTCGAAACGCTGTTTCCCGGTAGGATTGATCTCGGGCTGGGTCGTGCGCCCGGTGCGGACCAGCGCACCGCCAGGGCCCTACGCAGAGACCCGCATGCGCCTGACCGCTTTCCTGAAGACGTCGTGGAACTGCTGCATTACTTCGAACCCGCAGACAACACTCCCCATGCCGTGCGCGCCATACCCGGCTGTGGCCTGCGCGTGCCGGTCTGGATTCTCGGCTCGTCACTGTTTTCAGCCGTTCTCGCCGCCAGACTGGGCCTACCCTACGCGTTTGCCTCGCACTTCGCTCCGGCCCAGATGGAAGAGGCGATTGCGCTCTACCGTCACCGTTTCGAGCCGTCTGATCGGTGCGCCAGCCCGCATGTCATGCTGACCGTCAACATGGTGCTGGCCGATGACGCCGCCGAGGCCGGAACACTGGTCACATCCCTGTATCAGTATTTTCTGGCGTTGCGGCGTGGGCACCCCACCACTTTCCCGCCACCGGATGCCGGACTGGAAGCCAGACTGTCGTCACAGGAACTGGCCATGCTCCAGCACACCCTGTCCTGCACGTTTACGGGTTCACAAGAAACGGCTCTGCCGCGCCTGACGGAATTTCTCCGGCGTCATCGTCCCGATGAGCTGATGATGGCTTTTCCGCTTTACGACCATGCGGCCCGTCGGCGTTCCGTGGAACTGGCCGCCGGGCTACCGTCGCCTGTGGCTGCTTTCTGAAGTTTTTGAAAAAGCTTCGCCAAGTAGCCTTCTATCCAAAAAGGGCCAGACGAGGCAGGAAAGCGGCTTTCCTGCCCTCATGATCCCTCCGGACACAGTCACTCGGCCAGCATGGCACCCAGAGAACCGCCGCCCAGCAGATGCACATGGAAATGCGGCACTTCCTGACCGGCATTCTCACCGACATTGCCGATCAGACGGTAGCCCGGAGCATCAAGATCAAACTGGCGGGCAATGTCGCCCACGGCCCGGTTGAACGCGACGATCTCCTTGTCACTCGCCCGCTGGCTGAAATCAGCGAATGAAATATAGGGGCCTTTTGGGATCACCAGAACATGCACCGGCGCTTTCGGCGCGATGTCATGGAAGGCGAGAACCATGTCATTCTCAAAGACCTTTCTGCACGGGATGTCCCCACGCAGAATCTTCGCGAAGATATTGTCGGGATCATATTTCCCGATACCGCTGACCGCCATGTGTGTCTCCCCTAGAGCAGCATCCGTTCAGAATGGGCCACGGATGCCGTTCTAACTCATTGTTATCGAGCGATTTTATCCGACCAGACATTTCCGTCTGATCGGATGCCGCTCTAGTCCCCGGCAGGTCCGTGTCCGTTACTGACGTGGACGGGATGCCTTTTCCGCGATGCCGCTCGTGCCTTCACGACGCTGAAGCTCCGCCCAGACTTCAGCAGGCGTCACACCCGCATCCACCCAGAGAACAATCAGGTGATAAAGCACATCCGCGCTTTCCCCAATCAGCTCCTGCGTGCGTCCCGCAACGGCCTCGATCAGACATTCGACAGCTTCTTCCCCAAACTTCTGCGCCACCTTGCTCGTGCCGCGTGACAGCAGCCGGGCTGAATGGCTGGTCGAAGGGTCAGTGCCCCGTCGGCTGAGCACCACATCGAAAAGCCTGTCGAGAACAGACGCATCAATCAGCCCGCTCTCCGGCTTTGGAAAAGCGACCTGCCTGCCACCACGGTTATTCCGTTTTTTCAGATCAGCCGGAGAGGACGCCGTCACATCCGCCCTCTTCCGAGTCGCGTCAGACTTGCCGCTGGTCCGCTGCTTCTTGGCCGGCGCCTCTTTGGTCACGTTTTTCTTGGTCGGTGTCTTTGCCATGATCTTCCCGGTCAGTAGCCGAAATCGAGTGTTTCAAGGGGCGGGCGCACAGGCAGCCCGGCATCCGCCAGAGCCTGCTTCACCTGTGGAACGGTGAATTGTCCAAAATGAAAGACGCTGGCCGCCAGCAAGCCCGTTGCACCGGCCTGCGCTCCTTCCACAAAATGCTCCAGAGCCCCGACGCCGCCGGACGCCACCACGGGTAGCCGGACAGCCGTATTGACGGCTCGCAGCAGATCAAGGTCGAAACCGGAGCGTGTGCCGTCACGATCCATGGATGTCAGGAGAATCTCACCCGCGCCACGCGCCGCGACATCCCTGCACCAGTCCACCACATCAATGCCGGTCGGGGTGCGGCCACCATGAGTATAGACTTCCCAGCCGCCCCTGCCATCCGAGCGGGCGTCAACACCGACCACCACGCACTGGCTGCCGAACTTGTTCGCAGCTTCATTGATCAGCTCAGGACGCTGCACCGCCGCCGAGTTCATGGCGCATTTGTCGGCGCCCGCCAGCAGCAACCGACGCATGTCACCCGTCGTGCGTACGCCGCCCCCAACCGTCAGCGGCAGGAAGATACGTTCCGCCGTGCGGCTCACCACGTCCAGAATGGTGTCCCGGTCTTCATGACTGGCGGTGATGTCGAGAAAAGTCAGTTCGTCCGCGCCCGCCGCGTCATAAACGGCAGCCTGCTCCACAGGATCACCCGCATCGCGAAGCGAGACGAAGTTGACGCCCTTCACCACGCGCCCGTTCTTCACGTCCAGACAGGGAATGACGCGCAGTTTCAGCATCAGGACAGAACTCTCAACGCATCCGCAGGAGAGATGCGTCCGTCATAAAGCGCCCGTCCGACGATCACACCTTCAATCCCCGGCACATCAGCCGCGACACGCCGCAGCGCCGCCAGATCATCGAGCGAGCCGACACCGCCGCTGGCAATCACTGGGACCGAAACAGTCTGCGCCAGTTGCGCCGTCTGTTCGAGGTCCAGCCCCTGCAACATGCCGTCACGGGTGATCTCGGTGAAAATGATCGCCGCCACGCCAGCATCCTGCATCCGCAGACCAAGGTCGGTGGCCTGCATGTCAGACACTTCGGCCCACCCTTCCGTCGCGACGAGCCCCATACGGGCGTCGATCCCGGCCATGATCCGTCCGGGGAACAGACGGCAGGCCTCTTTCACAAGATCGGGATTCTTCACGGCTACCGACCCGAGAATCACACGGGAAATCCCGGCTTCCAGCCAGCTTTCTATCCCGGCCAGATCACGCAGCCCACCGCCAAGCTGCACCGGCACCTTCGCATTCGCGACGATCTGCTTCACGGCGTCACTGTTGGCGGACCGTCCCGCGAACGCGCCGTTCAGATCCACAACGTGCAGCCAGTTGAAACCGGCCGCGCACCAGGCCCGCGCCTGCGCGCCAGGATCATCCGAATAGACCGTTGCATCATCCATCTCGCCACGACGCAGACGGACGCAGGCGCCGTCCTTGAGGTCGATCGCGGGATAGAGGGTGAGAGCGCGGGCGGTCATATCGGCAGGCTTTCCATGATCGGGTTCACAAGCCTCCTCATTCTGGAGGAGACGACTATTTTCCTGAAGACGTTTGAAGAAATAATGCCCGCGCACCATCCGGCCGTCACCCGCCGCATAGTAAGGATTGACGCCCCACTGCTCAAATCCGAGGTTCCGGAAAAGCATCATCGCGGCAGTCTGGGTCTCGCGCACATCCAGATTGAGGACCTGATACCCCATGGCTCTGGCCGCTTTGATGATCTCCTCGATCAGCAGACGGCCAAGGCCGATCCCCCGTGCGTAGGGCGCAATGTGAAACTGCGTGACGCTGGCGATCATCGCCTGCGCTTCATTACTGCGGGACGGCCTAACCATCTGGGCCGACCCCACGATAAGACCGTCCTGCCGCGCCACGAACAGCAGACGCTCCGGCACCAGAAGGATGCCACGGAAATACCGTTCAAGGACCGATCGCCCCTGCGGACGGACCCACGCAAAGCCGCCCCCACCAAGAATGGACGCATCCACACACTCGCACAGGGCGGGGAGATCATCCTCATTCAACGTCTGAATGCGTTCAGCCGTCAGTCCCGGTGTGCCCGCCTCACCACTCATCAGAGCGCCCCATCCGGCGTCCAGTGCAGGAAGTTGGCCAGAATACGCAGGCCGACCGTCTGGCTTTTCTCGACATGGAACTGCGTGCCGGCCCTGTTGCCACGCGCCACGATTGCCGGAACCGCGCCACCGTAATCGGTCGTCGCCAGCAATTCCTCCTCCCGCGCGCCTGTCAGCGCATAGGAATGAACGAAATAGCCGTGCGGACGGTGACCAAGCCCTTCCGTCAACGGATGCGGACGGGAAAAGGCCAGTTCGTTCCAGCCCATCTGCGGCAGCCGCAGACCCGCTGCTTCCATCGGCGCGATTTCTCCGCCAATCCAGCCGAGCCCGTCCGTCACGCCGTGCTCAAGACCGCGCTGCGCCATCAACTGCATGCCGACGCAGATTCCAAGGAATGGCGTCCCTCTGCCCACAGCCGTATCCAGAGCCGACCGGAGGCCGTCAACTGCCGCCAGTCCTTTGGCGCAATCCGCGAACGCGCCCTGCCCCGGCAGCACGATCCGGTCGGCCTCCAGAACCTGCCCGGGATCGCTGGTGATCACGACAGTCGCCGATACCCCGGAAAGACGGGCGGCTTCCTCAAGAGCACGCGCAGCCGACGCCAGGTTGCCACCGTCATAATCAATGACGACAACAGACTGATGAGCCACCCGCACGATCAGCCCCTCCTTGCGAAAGCGGTCGCAAACGGGTCGGGAATGGAATTCCCCGAAACTGGAGACGGAACTGCCCGCCCGGCATCTCCAGCCCGATCCATATAACGCAAAAGCGCCGCCTCCTGATCCGGCCCGACAACCGTACCAGCTTCCCTATATCCCTTCAGCCGAAGCTCCCATTCCATCAGTTCCGCACTGAACGTCGCTAGCGCAAGGCGTGCGGGAAGCATCAGTGCGGGCACAATCCAGAGCTTTCCCAGCAGAGCAGTCAGAATGACGGATGCCGAGAGGAACAGGCTGCCTGAGATCCACGCGCCTGACCACATCAGGGCGATGCCACCCAGAAACAGCACATTCCACCGGAATGTCTGCTGTACCAGCACAGGCAGCCGGTCCCTGTTCCGTTTCCCGACACTTCCCTCTCCGGGCAGCCAGACTGAAAACACCTTCACAGGACCCCCTTGGTGGATGGAATGAGACCCGCCGCACGCTCGTCAAATTCGACCGCCATCCGCAACGCCCGCGCCGTCGCCTTGTAGGCGCTTTCAGCGATATGATGGCTGTTACGCCCGGTTTTCTGCGTCACATGAAGCGTGATCATGGCCGCCATGGAAAAAGCCCGGAAAAACTCCTCAAACAGCTCCGTGTCCATGACCCCGATCTTTTCCGTCGGGAACGTCACAGACCACGCCAGGAACGGCCGTCCGGACAGGTCCACCACCACTTCCGCCAAGGCTTCGTCCAGAGGCACCAGCGCATGACCAAACCGACGCACGCCACGCTTGTCACCAAGCGCCTGCCTTACAGCCTGCCCGAGCGCAATGCCGACATCCTCGACCGTATGGTGAAAATCCACTTCCAGATCGCCTTTTGCAGCAATCTCGATATCCAGCATTCCATGCCGTGCCAGTGCCGTCAGCATGTGATCAAAAAAACCAATGCCGGTGCTGACCTTTGCTTCACCCTTGCCATCCAGATTGACGGCGACACGGATGTCGGTCTCGGCGGTTACACGATGCAGGGAGGCGGTGCGGATTTCAGTCATGGGCGCTACTGATACAGGAGGAAGGCCGGAAACGCCATTGGTTCGCTCCTGTTTCTGTCCATGTTCCGCAGTGTCGCCACTTACACCACGAACAGAATCCATAAGCCGGGGAGCCCCAATTCAGATGGCGGGTGACAGATTCTCAAGAGAAGCGATCAGTCTGGACGCCTGAGGCTCCGGCATCGGGCGTCCGAGCAGGAAGCCCTGCATCTCGTCACATCCATGCTCCGTCAGCAGGGAGAGCTGCGCGCCGGTTTCGATACCTTCCGCCGTCACCCGCAGCTTGAGCTTGTGACTCATCACAATGATGGACTCCACGATGGTCCACGCATTGGGGTCATTGGTGATCTTGTTGATGAAGGAACGATCCACCTTCACCTTGTCGAATGGAAAATTGTGGAGGTAGGCGAGGCTGGAATAGCCGGTTCCAAAATCGTCCAGCGCCACACGAACCCCGAGCGCCCGCAAATCCCGGACCAGAGCCAGCGCCTTGGGCACATCCTCCATCAACAGCGTTTCAGTCACTTCCAACTCAAGACGGGCAGGCTCCAAGCCTGTTTCCTCAAGGGTTTTCATGACCACATTGACCAGATCAACACGCTGGAACTGGGTCGGGGAAAGGTTGACGGCAATACTGACGTCCGACTGCCACCCGGCCGCCACCATGCAGGCCGTCTTCAGCACCCATTCACCCAGTGGCACAATCAATCCGGTTTCCTCGGCCAGAGGAATGAAGCGATCCGGCGAAATCATTCCCCGCTCAGGATGAGGCCACCGCGCCAGCGCCTCAAAACCCGTAATGACGCCAGCGACATTGAACAGCGGCTGATAATAGATCTGCAACTCATTCCGACCCAGCGCCGCACGCAGATCAAGCTCAAGATCATGCCGCTCCCGGACGGCCGTCTCCATACCCGTCTGAAATTCGTAAACCTGCCCCTTGCCTTTGATTTTCGCCTGATACATGGCGATATCAGCGTTTTTCAGAACCATCTGGGCCGTATCGCCATCGCGCGGACAAAGAGCGACACCGATACTGACGCCGACATAAACATCATGCCCGGCCAGCGTGAAAGGCTGCCACAGGCAGCCAATCAGCCTTTTCGCCAGATGGATCGCATCTTCCACATTCGCCACCGAACGCAGGACGATCACAAATTCATCGCCGCCCAGACGGGCGAGGTAATCCGTATCCCGCAACTGCGCCTGAAAGCGGACAGCCACTTCCTTGAGAAGCATGTCGCCCGCATGATGGCCAAGGGAATCATTGACTGCCTTGAAGCCATCGAGATCAAGCCCGAGCACGGCAGATTCCAGACCGTTCTTCAGGGCGTGCTCAATAACCTGACCCAGCACATTCTCCAGACCCCGGCGATTGGGCAGGGACGTCAGGGTGTCATGCATCGCAAGATAACGGATGTAATCCTCCGCCGCCTTGCGTTCCGTCACGTCACGAATGGCGACCACCGTGGCCTGCCCATCGACATAAGGCACCTCACGGGACAGCACTTCCACAGGAATGCGTCGCCCGGCCGGTCCCAGCAGTTCAAGCTGCTCAGGTGCGCCAACCCGCTCCGCCAGCGCGGAAGCCGTGTCCTTCTTCTCCCCGAAACCACCGGCAAAAAGATCGGGAACCTTCAGAAGTTTGATGTCATTCAGATCCAGACCGGTCATGTCGAGAATGCTCTGGTTGGCATCCATCACCACGTTGTCACGACTGATCAGAATGCCCTCGAACGTGCCGTCGGCAAGATGACGCATCCGCGCCCCTTCCCGCTGCTGGGACGTGGCGACACGGATATCCAGCAGGGACGCGATGCAGAGAAGAAACACCATCGCCAGACCCCCTGACAGACACAGGACGGACAGCGGGGAAAACAGGGCGCTGTCTGGCGTCTGGATGACGGTAAGCCACTGATCGAACGGCAGGATGGAGCCCATGGACCCGAGCGGAACCAGAGCCAGCGTGAACGCCAGCAGGATACTGGCAGTCAGACGCGGACGACTCGCCAGAGGGTTGCCAAGCTCCCAGAAGGCAAACGCGCACAGCGTGGCGCCAGCAACCAGCACGCCGAGCACGACTGAAAGATCATATGCCAGCGTGGCGGGACTGACTGTCGCCACCAGAATGTCAAAAGCCGAAAACGCCAGACCGAACGCCAGAAGCGCGCCGGACATGATGACGGTTTTGATGGAGCGCCGGACATCCAGATAAAGATAGGCCGCAATCACAGCAAAACCGAAGATCAGGAAACCCGTGATCTCCGTTGTCGGTTGAGGAATCGTGCCGGAAAGATTGGGATAGGTCGACCAGAACGTATCAAAAAAGATCGTCAGGTCAGCAACGGAAACAAACAGGGAAAACAGCAGCGCCCTGCCCGTAAGCGACCATGTTTTTCTGGAGAGAAAGAAGATCGCCAGCGCCGCAAACAGAAACGCCTGCAGAATCACCGTCATATGCGAACGAACGTGCTGCTCACTGAGAAGAAATGTAAACAGCCGTTCCATGCGAATATCATTCCATCAAAGGGCACATCAGCTTTGCCCGGACTCTCGCACGCAGTTCTTAACGATCGTATAAGGTCAGAAGACGGTCTCCTTTAAAAAGAGACGCTCTCGGGGAAACAGTTCCGAGCCGGTCAGGACAAAACCGTCCCCCTCCCGCGCATCCCTCAATCTGGCCGGATGGCGGTTCGGACGGTTCGAACCTGTATTATTCCGGCAACAGTATGTGACAAATCCCCACCACCCGGAATGAATAGCTACCCGCATATATAGACAGGCATCCACCGAGGGGGGAGAAGGGGCCTAATTATATTTCTCCATTCATATTCAGGACACGTCTGCCCATGCCCTGCCGTTTCCAGAGCGCTTTCATCGCGGGAACATTCCTGTCAGTCCTGCTGACGACATCCGCGCTGGCCACCACACCGGTTTCATCTCCAAAGAACGGGAAGGCCGCCGACAAGGGAGCCGCTCACACCTCCGTCGGTTCAGGCAACAGCCCGACGAGCAGCAGGGACAAAACCAGAGCCGCCCCCATTGCCGGAATTCTCGATGGTTCCAATGGCGAAACGGTCACGGTTCACGGCCACCATGCCGCCGACGGCACCGGCGCCAAATATATGAACAAGACCGTCTATCTCGGACCGCTGGGCAACCGGGACACGCTGGACACACCCTATTCCATCATGGGCGTCCCGCATGATGTTATAGTCAATCAGCAGATTCGCACCCTCAACGATCTGGCTCAGTACCTGCCGTCCGTACAGCTTGAAATCCGCGGTGACCCCAACACGTCTCGTCCCCAGTCGCGCGGGTTTGAGGCCGACGTGGTCGCCAACTCCCGTCTGGACGGGCTGAATGTGGTTTCCACCACCCCCTATCCGGCGGAATGGGTGGATAATCTTCAGGTTCTGAACGGCCTCGCAGGCGCGATGTATGGACCCCAGAACCCGGCTGGCGTCTTTGAATACACACTCAAGCGCCCGACTGACCGCCGCACCGAGCGCCTGTCTGTCGGTGTGGATTCCATCGGCACGCCAACGGTGAACGGCGACATTTCCGGTCGTCTGGGACGCAATGGCTGGTTCGGCTACCGCCTGAACATGCTGCATGCCGACGGCACCGCCTATACGCAGGGCAGTTCGATACGTCGCGAAATGGTCAGTGGTGACTTCGACATCCATCTTGATGACAAAACGGTTATCGAACTGGATGCCAGCCACTACACCCATGACCAGCGCGGGACCGCGCCCGCCTTTGGTATTCCGGCAACCGGCGTCGGTGGCGACGGGCTGCCCACAGCACCCGATCTGGGCAAACGCCTCGCTCCGGAATGGAGCGGCTACCACATGGAAACCAACACGTTTCTGGCCAAGATCAAACACCAGATCACTGAAAACTGGAGCTTCACGCTGGGTGGCCTGTATCAGGACGCGGCCCGGCAATCCTTCGGTGTGGCCGATACGCTGTGTGACGGCGGCAAAACCTGCGGCGGACGTAAAGGCAGCGACGGCTGGTACAGTTCAAGAGCGACAGCCACGACCACGGCTGATGATTTCCGTGTCGGCAGCAACATGGCCTATTTCAACGGCCGCGTTTATACCGGCCCGATCCGGCACGATCTGGTCATCGGCACCAACGGCTACATGATGGGCAATTACAACCCGGTCGCTGCTGTGACACCGGCCCAGAATCTGGGTGTCCTGAGCATGTATGGCGCCTCTCCCAACGGAGGCACGCAGCCCTATTATCGCGGGCGTTACAAATCCAGCAGCGTGACCAGCCAGTCCTTCATTGTCGGTGACACGCTGAAGCTCAATGAGCACTGGTCGATCATGGGCACGCTTTCCTGGAGCTGGATCAGTCAGGAAGGCGCGCTGAATGCAACCAGCCCTCTGGTCAAGAGATTCAGCAAGTCGGCGGCCTTCAGCCCGACGACCAGCGTGATGTACAAGCCGACTGAAAACCAGACCATCTACTTCACCTATGGCCGGTCGGTCGAAGCCGGGCCTGTCACACCCAACAGCGCCAGCTACACCAACACGAACATCGCACTCCCGATCGCACATTCGGAAGAGTATGAAGTCGGCTACAAGCTGCGCTTTCTCCAGAAGATGCAGCTCAACATCGCCGGTTTCCGGATCACCTCGCCTTACGCCATGTATGTCGCCGCAGCCAACCCGTCACAGGGCTGTTCGGCGGGCGCCGACTGCCAGACCTATCAGTATGGCGGCACACAGCGGAACTACGGTGTGGAAGCGCAGATTTCAGGCGAGGTTCTACCTAATCTGTCCGTTCTTGCCGGTATGACATGGCTGGATGCGGAACTGGTTCACGCCCGCGTCGCCAGCCTCAACAAGAAAGAGATTGTCGGCACGGCGCCTCTTCAGGCGAGCATCCTGTTGGATTACCGCCTGCCTGCGTCCCTTGGCTCTTTCGCCTCCGGCTTCGCCTTCAATGCCGGTGTTCATTACATGGGCAATCGTGCGGCCAACGTCACCAACACGTTGCATACAGGGTCTTACACCACTCTGGAACTCGGCACGCGTTATGCATTCCATGTCGCCAGATTTCCGTGGGTCGCGCGCTTCGGCGTCAGCAACGTGACGAATGAACGCTACTGGGCATCCGTCTATACCGGTGCTCCCAGCGGCACATCAGGCGCAGCATCAACCCTGTATGCAGGTCTGCCCCGCGTCTATCACTTCACATTGTCCGCGGAATTCTGAAAAAACCTGCCGGAGGCTGCCCACGCGGCAGTCTCCAGCTTACAGGCAGGGACCCGCCAGCAATCAACGGCCTTTGCACCCGCCTCCCAACATCCCGCCTGATAAAACAACAGAACATCTGAAACGCGCTCTGATTGAACAGAGCGATTGTCGGTGGAGCATATCTCCGTAGAGACGGAAGCATGGCAGTCTGTGCTGTTTGACGAACGGAAAGGGAAGCCGTGGGCTGTTTGCAGAACTCGCGATGAAATTTCACGGCACCACATGAAAATTCTTTCCATATCAGGAAAGTTTTCAACGACAGTCGCCGTAGAAATCATAATCTTGTCTTACCCTGAACAGGCGTGGCGATAAGGCTGCCCCCCCTTCACCAGATATCAGGATTAAAGCTGTGATCTCCAGCCCAGCGGGAAGATCGGGGCTCAATCCCGGCACACGATAACAGGCCGTCACTGCCTTTTCGTTCCGGCAGGCCCTGCTTCTTTCCACACTCTCGGGCTTCTTTGCGGAAAGCCTCCGTTATCCCTCCGCCCCCGAACCAAGCCCGGCATCGGAGTGATATCCGACGGGATCGAGAGATTTCTCTCCCTGTCCTGCAAGCAGCAATCCCGGGACTCTGCTGTCTCTCAGAGAGACACACACCATTCGGCGGGCAGGCTTTGCTTCACAGCGGCGCGGGCCTGTAGATCGAGGTCCAGAACAAATTTGAGCACCGTTGCGGACAGACGGATCATGTCTTCCGTGGTCTGATCCTCTTCCGCCAGATTGCTGGCGCACTGTCCTGCCCAGGCAATGATGACCGGATCGGTTGAGGCAAACTGCGAGATACAGGCGCGGAGTTCTGCCAGTTCTTCGGTTGCGGGCTGTCGGACATCGCTGTCCGGGTGATGATCCTGAAATTCCATGGATTGGTTTAACCCCTTGCGGCAACGATTTTTCGTTACAGCAAGGGTCACAGAGAAGACTTAGCATTGTGTTAAGTCGGACTCCCACCTCAGGGAGTCGGGCCTGCCCACCCATAAAAAACCCGGTTCGACCTCAGTTACGGGTCTTCAGGAACGCCTGATAATACTCATCGGCCATTTTTCGCAGCGACCGACCGATCGACACGTACTGATACTCATCCAGATTGGCCAGCGAAGCGCGGGCTGCGGGACGCTGAAGACCGAACCCCTGCCCCGGCAGCAGAACGATCCCCGTCTCGTCGGCAATGCGGAACAGAACCTCACTGGAACTGGAGCGTATGGCCATCCATTCGGCAAACTCATCGCCATACAGCGTGCGGCAGATGCTCTTCAGATCGAGCATGGTGTAATAGTTGACCCCATTGGGATCGTTTGGCGGCGCAACGCCGAGCGCCCTGTAAAGCGTCGCCTCACGACGGCGGAGCAGGTTCTTGACCGTCTGCTTGTAGTGATCATGCTCGTCCATCAGGCAGAACAGGCAGAACATGACCATCTGCACCTGCTGTGGCGTGGACAGGCCTGCCGTGTGGTTCAGCGCCACCAGACGGCTGTCCGCCACGATCCGGTCAAGGAACTTCAGATTGCCGGGGTCAGTCGTCAGGCTGGAATAACGCTCCGCCAGTTCTCCGGTAAGTTTCGCCGGCAGTTTACGGACAAGCCCGTCGATCGCGTTGTCCTTGTGCATGCCGATCACACCGAGACGCCAGCCCGTCGCCCCAAAATACTTGGAGAAGGAATAGACAAGGATCGTATTGAGCGGACAGACGGCGAACAGAGAGCGGAAGTCGTCGGCAAAGGTGCCATACACATCGTCGGTGATGATGATCAGATCCGGACGGTCGTTCTGTACGATCTCCGCGATGGCCTGCATGGACGCATCGTCCATCTTCACCGCGGTCGGGTTACCCGGATTGACGCAGAAGAAAATCTTGACCGCAGGATCTTTCAGTTTCTCAAGTTCTTCCTTCGGATACTGCCAGCCTGTCTCCTGCGTGGCGTGAATGCCGATTTCCTCAAGCCCGAACTCCTCAAGATGCGGAATTTCGATATAGGGCGAGAAGATCGGCATACCGAGCGCCACCTTGTCGCCCTTTTCGATCAGCCCGTTCTGCTTCAGCGAGTTGAAGATATACGCCATGGCCGACGCGCCACCCTCGACACCGAAGAAATCCACCTCCTCCCGCGCCAGCGTGCCCCCGGTCATTTCGTTCAGAACGTAATGTCCGGTAATCTGCTCGCTCAGCGGCAGCATGCGCGGCGGTGTGGGGTAATGACAGCCCAGAATACCCTCCGCCATCTCATGCAGAAAGGCGGCTGCTGACAGACCCATCTGATCCCGCACATAGCTGATCGCACGGGTCAGAAAACGAATGCCGTCCTGCCCGCGTTTTTCGGACAGGAAGCGGTCGAAACGGTCCTCGATCCCCTCCATCCGGGCATGTCCGCCAATCCCCGCCGTCAGATAGGAAAAGGACCGCTCCGATTCCGCCAGCGCGAACTGCCCGAAATGAAAGAAGGCGGACCGGGGTAACGTCGCCAGAAAATTCGGGTTGCCGCGACCGGCGTTGAGCATGGTGCGTCCCGACTTTCGGGTGGCCATACGGATGAGCTTGTCCTTCAGCTCAAAAGGGCTGAGGTTCTTGAAGCGCCTGTTGTCGGAAACCATCATTCATTCCTTGTCAGTGCAGACTGCGCCGGACCGTTTCTGTTGAAACCGATGCTGCCCCAACGCGCGCGGAAACAGAACCCCCTGTCCGCTCAATCATCTTTTGCAAAAAAGGCTTTAATCTCCTCCACCGCCGCCGCGATCCCGAGCCGATGCGGTATCACACCAGAGGGAAAGGCGCTGAGCAGCCGGGAGGGTGCGCGGCGGTCAAGAAGAACGAACACGCCGCGATCCGTACGCGTCCGGATCAGACGGCCAAAGGCCTGCCTGAGACGCAGGCGCGCCAGACGGTCGTCATAAAGACGGGGATTGCCCTGTGAGAGATGCATCCGCCGCTCGCGGTGCAGGATATCCGGACGCGGCCAGGGCACACGCTCGAACGCGACAAGACGGAGCGCATGACCCGGCACGTCCACACCGTCGCGCATCGCATCCGTGCCGAGCAGGCAGGAGTCCGTCTCCGTGCGGAACACATCAACCAGCGTGGTGTTATCCATCGCATCGACATGCTGCGCGTAAAGCGGAATACCTTCTTCCTCCAGAGGCGCCGCGATCCTGCGATGCACCATCCGCAACCGCTCGATCGCCGTGAACAGCCCGAGCCCTCCACCACCGGAAGCCAGAAAAAGCGCCTGAAAGGCCGCAGCCAGCGTTTCAGGATCGTCGTGCGCGACATCGTTGACAATGAACACGCGGGTCTGGCGGGAATAGTCGAATGGACTGGCGAGAGAGGCCCGCAACGCGGGAGACGGCAGATGGCTCGCGCCGACACGCGCTTCCGCCGCCTCCCATATCCGCTCAGCCTCGGCGGACTGATCCGTGTCCGTCTCGTCACGCAGGGTCGCGGAAGTGATGAGAAGACCGTGCGCGGGCGCAGCCAGCACAGCGGCGAACGGCAGGGTCGGATCGAGCCAGTGCTGGTGCAGGCCGACATCCTGCTCGCCCCGCCGCTGCCCCTCCCGCGCCTCAAGGCGGATGAACCGGATGAACTGAGGCGGCCCCACCTCGTCGGGCGGGGTGCAGAAGGTGGTGAGCATCGACACCCACCCGTCGAGACGCCCGATGGCGCGACGCTGCAAAGACCGGATCATCGCCTCGATACGGGCGCGGGCGGCGGTGTCAAGAGTGTCCGTGTCCTCGCGCAGCTTGTCTTCCAGCCGGTTGACGAGCGTGCGAAGCGGCTCGGCAATACGGCCCAACGCCCGGGCGAGTGTATTGGCAGCCTCGCCAAGCCCCTCGATCATGGGATGCAGATCACACTCGCTGCCATTGCGGCGCACCGGCCCGTTCCCGACCGTTCGAGCCAGCACCTGATCGCGCAAGAGATGCAGCAGCGTCTCAGTGGGGTTGTCGAGCACTGGTTCAACCAGTTGCACGGGGGCGGGTACAGGGAACAGCGACGCCGTCACATCGTCCGGTTCGGGCGGCTCTTCAGGCCTGTCCGCCTGCGGTTCAACCCAGAGTCGCCCGGACCAGCCCGGCGCGGGCAACGCCTTCGCGGCCAGCAAGGCGGCATCAAGCGGAGTCTCAAGACGCGGATTTCCCGCCACCAGATCGTCAAGACGGCGGCGCAATCCCCTCGCCCGCGAGCGGCTGCCCTCCGCGCCGAGCAGCCAGCGGCGGAGCTCCGCCGCTTCCAGCCCGGAAAGTTCGAGCGCAAACGCCCCATCCGCCGCGTCAGCCAGATGATGCCCCTCGTCGAACACATAGCGCGTGGGGATGCCGTCCTCGTCGGGCACAGCTTCTTCCGGTGCGGCCTCCGGCTGGTCGCCCTGCTCCAGCGCAGGTAAACCCTGCGACTGCGCCCAAGCCGCCTGCGCCATGACCAGCGCGTGATTGGCGATCACCAGATCCGCATCCTGCGCGCGTCGGATGGAATGTTCCACGAAGCAGCGCTGATAGTGCGGGCAGGCGCCGTGAATACACTCGCCACGCCGATCGGCTGTGGCGGCCAGCACGCCATGACCAAGAATATCGCCGAACCAGCCGGGCAGATCGCCGCCGAACAGGTCGCCTTCCATCGTCGCCATCCCCCACCGGGCCAGCAAAGCGAGCGCGATGACCGGACCCGGACCACGCGTGGGAGCGATGTTCACCGCCTCTTCCATGTTGAGCAGGCAGAGATAGTTCTCACGCCCCTTGCGCACGACCACATGGTTACGCCGGACGGCGGGATCGGGATGCAGGCGAGCTGTTTCCGCCTCGATCTGGCGCTGGAGATGGCGTGTATAGGTGCTGACCCAGACCGCGCCGCCATTGCGTTCGGCCCAGAGACTGGCGGGCGCGATATAGCCGAGCGTCTTGCCCGTGCCGGTTCCGGCTTCCGCCAGCACGACACGCGGAAAGCCCATCCCCTCGCGCGGGGCGAAGGCATGGGTGGCGACGTCGGCGAAGTCAGCCTGTCCCACCCGGATTTCCGCATCAGGTCCGAGAATCTGACTCAGCCGGGTCCGGGCCTCGGCCGGTGTGACGGGGTTGGAGCCGGGCGGCGGACGGCGGGCCGTATCCTCCCATTTGGGAAGCTGATCCCAGATTCTCAGCGCCTCACCGGGCTGCATCGCGTCACGCGACAACGGACTGGTGATCTCCAGCGCTTCCATGACCGCGCCGCTCCAGATCCAGCCGGTCTGGGCCAGACGGGTGGCGAGAGCCGCGAGGAACGGACAAGCGGGTGTGTTCTTCAGGGCCCGCAGGTCAGTCAGCAGACGGGCGGCCAGATCCGGCAATGTGTTTGCTTCGACGCGCCGTCCATCGAGGTCGCCGAGCCCCAGTGCGATGGCCAGCCCACGCGGCGTGGGCGCGACGGAACGGGCCGGATGCACGAAGGCGAACAGTTCCAGCAGATCGAACCACGGAGCCGGTTGTCCGGGGGGCGGCATGCCCAGCATCCGGGCCGTCGCCGGGGCGTGCACGACCAGTGGCGCTGGCTCTTCCTGTAGAAACTGCTTCGCCCGCGTCCGGTTGAGCGTCAGCAACTCTCCGTCAACGGTGAGGCAGGAGAAGAAGCCATGACCAGCGACAAGAGCGGGCGCTTCATACGGGGAGGGAAAGGCGGCGGACATCTGGCCCGCAGTCTAGCGCAGGATGACAGCAGCGCAATCCGGGTTATCCCGCGGCACCGGGACGATACTGGAGATCCTGCACGCGGCTTTATACGTTACCCCGCAAGCACCCAGACGGATACCCAACTGTTGAAGAGATTTTCATATCATTCAGAAAGAACAAGGAATATTCAAAATTCTGTTTTTCTTCCATACGCGTTACAGGAACAAACTCGCCATCATGATTAAAACGGCCCGGCACGCTTCAGTATTGATAGCCAATCGCGGCTGATGATCTGGATCACATCTGGTTCCTGCAATCAGGATTGCAAGTCCCACCAAACCGTCTCAGGCGATGTGAGGCGACATGGACACCTGTTGTGGAACCATTACCGAAAAAACCGACGCAGTTACGGAAACAGGAGGAGAAACTTTCCACGCTATCCTGAGCGTTGCCGATGGAACGCATAGCAAAAGCTGGGGCCGCTGATATTGGGAATGTGGCAATGGTTTTCCGGATAACCGGCGCACCAATGTAACCGGACCACGACAGACGAACACTGGCGGCTTCCTCTATCTGGCGAGTAGCAACATTACATGATCCGTGCCAATAGAGAGCAATAATAAGATCGGAGATAACCGGCACCATGTATGTTCAGCAATTGACACCAGTCATGGGCAGCGTTTCGCTATCCTGTCTGGCTGCCGCCACGCCAATCATCGTCGCCCTGTTCTGTATGGGCGTCATGAAATGGGCGGCCTGGAAATCAACCTTTCTCGCGATGATCGCGGGTGTGCTCATCGCTCTTTTCATCTGGCACATGCCTCTGAAACTGGCGGCTCTCAGTATTTCATATGGCGTGACGTTCTCCCTGTTTCCCGTGATGTGGATCGCCCTGACGGCAATCCTTCTCTTCAACCTGACAATCGTCTCAGGATATTTCGATACGCTCCGGGCATGGATCACCGCCAACCTTCCGGAAGACCGGCGTATTCTGCTTGTCGTCATCGGCTTCTGCTTTGGAGCGCTGCTTGAAGGTATTGCCGGATTTGGCTCTCCTGTCGCGGTGACCAGTTCACTGCTGATCGCTGCCGGTTTTGCCCCCCTTGAAGCCCTGACATATGTGCTGATCTTCGATACTGCGCCAGTTGCCTTTGGCGGGCTGGGAATCCCGGTTACGGTTCTCGGGTCCGTTACAGGATTGCCAGCATCCGAACTCGGCGCCGTCATCGGGCATCTCCTCCCTCCCATTGCGCTGATCCTGCCGTTTTACGTCATGGCTTTCTATGCGGGAGCGAAATCTGTCAGGGCCATCTGGCCAGTGCTGCTCGTCGCAGGAGCCAGCTTCGCATTCTGCCAGTTTTTTGTTTCCAATTTCCTTTCATACAGTCTTACCGACATCGCCTCCTCAACGGTGTCCCTTGTCGCAACCGTTGCCTTTCTGAAGTTCTGGCAACCCCGACCAGACCGCTCTTTCAATATTTCGTGGAGTGATTCACAAACCCCGGCCCACCCCGCACGGGCTCTCTGGCGTGGCTGGCTGCCATGGATCATCGTCACCTGCGTCATCATCGGCTGGGACATGCTCAAGCTGAACACCATAATGGCTTTTTCCATCCCGTGGCCCGGCCTGCACAAGAATGTTCACATTTCTCTCTACAACACTGATTATGCCGCCATATGGAAATTTGAACCCTTTGGTACAGGAACGGCAATTTTTATTTCAGGCATACTGTTTTCCGTATTCTGTCGCATCTCACCGCGAAAATATGTCGAGGCCGTCATCATCACGCTTAGACAGGGCTGGATCGCCGTTGTTTCCGTGGCCCTTACACTCGGCCTTGCCTATCTGATGAATTATTCGGGCATGACCTATACGCTCGGCTTCGGAGCCGCCTCGTCCGGACCGTTTTTCTATGTTCTCTCTGTACTTCTTGGCTGGGTCGCCGTGTTTCTCACCGGCAGCGATACCTCCGGCAACGCCCTGTTTGGCAATCTTCAGGTCAGCGCCGCACGAAGCCTGCATCTCAACCCGCTTCTTTTCGCTGCCGCAAACTCAGCCGGAGGCGTGATGGGTAAAATGATATCGCCCCAGAACATCGCGACAGGCGTCGCCGTCACCAATCTCAAGGGACGTGAAGGCGATGTTCTGAGAAAAACATGGGCGCATTCAATTGCTCTCAGCATGCTTCTGGTCGTCATCGTCATTGTCTATCAGTGGTTGGGCACGCTTCTCCATTAGCCTGAGACCCGCATCAGGACGACACCGATCAGCCTCCGGAAGCAGGGGGGGGGCAATACCATCTGTGGATGCCATTGCCCCCTCGCCTCTGTTGCGGCCTCCAGAGCAACCTTCATCACGATGCCCTCGTCGGAAACCGGCAGGACCGAAAGACTGGTGGTATAATTTCCGGCAGTATACCTTATAGTGAGCGTCACCCCACCCCGGAGGAGAGGTTCACACCATGCTGCCAGATTCTGCCCTCAAGGCCTTCCTGCCGGTCCTGCTGCTCGCCGGTCTGTGCACAGGCGCGCAGGCAGCAGAGGTGGAGATCAATGCTTCCGCCACAACAGTCACCAAAGGTCTGACGCGCAAACCGCTCTTTCCCGTTCACCTTGAACCGGGACAGAGCCTTGTCGGGATAGACGGCTATGTGGAAACCACCTCTCCTTCCGAACAATTCAGCGAAGCCCTGATCTCCCTGCATATGGCAACGTCTCCCGCCTGTCCGACACAGGCAGAGGATGTTGGAGATTATGCCGCCATCAACGCGCACTTTCCGAACATCACGCTGGCGGCTCCCATCGTCAAACAGAACGCGCCAGACCATCAGCGCATTCCTGTGCATATCCACCTCGCCAGACCATTCCCGCTGAAGAACTGCCTGTTCGTCATTCTCGACGGCTCGGATTTTGTCGGCAAACCCTACACGATGACGGCGCATCTGCATGTGACCACCACACCCACGCAGCCATCTCCGGAATCTTTTGAACTCAACGGCTCCATGTCGGATGAATTCCTCATGTCTCCACAAAAGCATGAAACAGCCTACAAGGTTTATCATGTACCCAAAGACAGGATGATCTTTTCAATCGACGGCAATGTCGCGGCAGTCGCCGGTCCGGGAGTGGTGTTCCGGACCCCGCTGCACTGGTGGGTCGTGTCTCATTCCGTCTTTCTCGAACATGGCGGCTGCCCGCAGTTTCCACATGACGGCACCTATTCGGACAATCCGGCGCTGGATGCGTTCATGTTTGAACCCCAGACCACCACGCTGCACACGGCCTATCTCAAGGGGGAAGGAATTTCCTATCCCAATGCAGCCTTCACCTTGCAGCCCAAGGAACCGATCCTTGTTCATAAAGGAGATTGCCTGATTCACGGGGTAAGGGCGATGGGCGCTGACGAACCCGGCGGTCGTCCGGCGGACGGGATCAACACGGAAAGCCAGATTTTCATGGAAATGACGCCCTGAGGGAGAAAAACGCTCTTTCCATTCCAGAAAATTTCGAAAACGCTGACAACGACAGGCAAACGGACCACGAGAGCCTCTTCAAGACGACGATTATTCCGGCCGACACGTCAGGGACAGTCAGGCGGCGGCAGGAAGAACGACTGAGCGGAGCGGGTCTCATTCCGTAACACCCGGCACAGATGACCGAGCCGCGACGACCCCGCGTCATCTCCCCGCGTAATCAGCCAGTAGGTCCGCAGCAGACTGATCTTCTCCGGCAGGACCCGCACCAGACCGGGCGTTGATTCCGCAACAAAGGCAGGCAGGACACCGAGACAAAGTCCAGCCTGAACCGCCGCTTTCTGCGCCTGAATACTGGAATTCTGAATCCGGACCTGCCGGGAATCGATCCCGACCTCCGCCAGATAATCCAGAGATGGCGAGAATACGAGTTCATCGACATAACCTGCAAACCGATGATCCGCGAGATCTTCCCGTCTTCTCACCGGCCCGTGCCGCCGCAGATAATCCGGGCTGGCGTAGATGAACAGGCGGTAGTCCGTCAGTTCTTCCGCATGAAACCGGTCTCCGGATGGCCGGGTAAGACTGATGGCGAGATCGGCCTGACGGCGGGAGAGAGAAACGATCTGCTGGATCGTCACCATCTCCACCGTCAGATCCGGATTGGCTTCCAGCAGCGCGCCGATCCGTGGAGCGAGGAAAAAGTTCCCGAAGCCCTCCAGAGCGCTGATCCGCACCGTGCCCGACAGCCCCCCTCCAGCGCTGAACGCCACCTCCTGCGCTTCCCGCTCCATTGCCTCCACACCGGCCATGAGCTGTTCACCTTGTCGTGTAAGCCGATAGCCGCGCGGGTGCCGTTCAAAGAGCGTGGCATCTATTGTCTGCTCCAGAGACTGAATTCTCCGGGCGACAGTCGTGTGCTCCACACCCAGCTCCCGCGCGGCCACAGACAGCGATCCACCGCGGGAAACCGCCAGAAAATACTGGAGATCACGCCAGTCCAGCCCCCGTCTTCCGTGCATGCTTCATCCTCTCATTGCCGATATTTCAAAATATCCGTGCATTTTTGCACATGGGGTGGGCTAAAACACCAGATTTTCCGTGCGTCCGGACCGTGCCAGTCCCTTTCAGCAGCACAAGAGAGATGGAGCAGGACCGAGGTCCGGAACTCCATCCGCGAAAAGGGGAAAATCTGATGACTGCACTGGTCCTTCCACCTTTTGTCCGGCTTGGGGGCGGCGCGCTGAACGACCTACCGGACGCCCTTCAGCAGGCCGGTCTCAAGGCGCCTTTCATCATCACCGATCCGTTCATGGCTTCGAACGGCGTTCTTGAACGGGTCAGCTCCATTCTGGAACAGGCCGGTTACACGATACGGGCCTTTACGGAGACCGTTCCGGACCCGACCGTCGCATGCGTCAACGCGGCCCTCGCCATGCTGCGGGATGGTGAGCATGACTGCGTGATCGGGCTGGGCGGCGGCAGCCCGATCGATACCGCCAAGATGGTCGCCGTGCTCGCACGGCATGACACGACACCCTCCGGTCTCAAGGTGCCGCATATCCAGAACACGCCGGGCCTGCCAATCATCGCCATTCCGACAACCGCCGGAACAGGATCGGAAGCCACGCGGGTCACCGTCATCACCGATGAAGTCTCCGACGAGAAAATGCTCTGTATGGGGCCAGCCTATCAGCCGCACATCGCCATCGTGGACTACGAACTGACCCTGACGATGCCGCGCAGGCTGACGGCCGATACCGGCACGGACGCCCTGACGCATGCGCTTGAGGCCTGGGTTTCGAAAAAAGCTTCTCCCTTCACCGATGCTCTCGCCCTGAGCGCGATGCAGCGGATCTGGAGATGGCTGCCCATCGCCTGCGAGGAGCCCGGCAACCGCGAGGCCCGCGCCGCCGTGATGCAAGGCGCTTTCGAGGCGGGCATGGCGTTCTCGAACGCCTCCGTCGCACTGGTACACGGCATGAGCCGACCCATCGGAGCGCATTTCCATGTTCCGCACGGCCTGTCCAACGCCATGCTGCTGCCGGAGATCACGGCATGGTCCCTGTCCGGCGCGCCGGAGCGTTATGCAATGGCCGCTCGCGTGATGGGCATTGCCGACGCCAGCACATCCGACGACGCCGCAGGCGAGGCTCTTGTGGAAGGGCTGCGTCGCAGAAACCGGGAAATCGGAGTTCCGACGCCGAAAGAACATGGGCTGGATGTCGCACGATGGGACAACCTGCTGCCGCTGATGGCGGAGCAGGCGCTGGCGTCCGGGTCGCCCGCCAACAATCCGCGTGTGCCGACCGCACAGGACATCGTCGCGCTCTACCACCGCGTCTGGGCCGCGTAACAGGGAGGACCGCACCATGAGCAGCGTTACAGTCTCCTCCAGAAGTCCTTCGATGCATGGCCTGGTTTTTGCTTCCAGCGTCGGCACCATCATCGAATGGTATGATTTCTTTCTCTATGGCTGCCTCGCGATTTTCTTCGCGCAGATGTTCTATCCACCCGGAAACGGCATGGCTTCCACGCTGATCAGTGTGGCGACATTCGCGACCGGTTTCGCGGTCCGCCCTCTCGGCAGTCTGGTCTTCGGTCACTTCGGAGACCGCTTCGGCCGCAAGATCACCTTTCTCACCACCCTGCTGATCATGGGCTGTTCAACAGCCGCCATCGGTGCGCTGCCTGATTTCAAAACCGCTGGCTATGTCGCGCCGGTTCTGCTCATCACGCTGCGGATCATTCAGGGTCTGGCTCTGGGCGGTGAATATGGCGGGGCCGCGACCTATGTCGCCGAACACGCTCCCGCCACGGAGCGCGGCAAATGGGCGAGCTATATTCAGGCCATGGCGTCCGGCGGCTTCGTTCTGGCGCTGGGCATCGTTCTCGGGCTGCGTCTGGGACTGGGCGAGGAGAGCTTCACAGCGTGGGGCTGGCGTCTGCCATTCCTGTTTTCCATCGTGCTGGTAGGCGTGTCTTTCCGCATCCGTCTGCGACTGCACGAATCTCCGGTGTTTCTGGAGATGAAGGAAAATCGCCAGATTTCTTCTTCTCCCATCCGGGACGCCTTCACCATTCCCGGCAATGCGCGCCGTATCCTGACTTTTCTGTTCGGCGTCGCCTGCGCTCAGGCCGTGACATTCTACACAGCACAGTTCTACGCCCTGTATTTTCTTGAAAGCGTCCTGAAGGTCGCCTTTCTTCCTGCGACACTCGCCGTGGCGGCCGGTGCGCTGTGCGGTCTGCCGTTCTTCGTCATCTTCGGTCGCCTGTCTGACAGGATCGGGCGCAAGCCGCTCGCCCTGACCGGTATGGCCGCTGCGGCCATCCTCTATCTGCCACTGTTCATGGTTCTGAAATCCTGTGTCCATGACAGTGGAATCGATGCCGCTCCCATCGCCGCCATCGTGTTCGCTCTCGTGGTCATCGCCGCGCTGATTTACGGACCTTACGGCGCGTTCATCGTCGAAACCTTCCCGGCAGCGGTACGCTACACCTCGATTTCCATTCCCTACCATATCGGAAACGGCATTTTCGGCGGCTTCCTTCCGCTCATCAGCCTCAGCCTCGTCTCACGCACCGGGAATGTCTTCGCCGGACTGCTCTATCCCGCCGCGATCTGCATCATCGGTTTCCTCGTCACGCTGTTTTTCGTGCCTGAAACGCTGCCCTCCGCCGCAGCGGACGGAAAGCGCAGAGGCATTTCCCTGTCCCACGAACCCCTGACCACCGCCAGCGGCCACTCCGCCGAATAACTCTTTTTTCCCACTTTTTACTGACAAGGACAAAACAAATGAAAATCATTCCTCACTTCATTGGTGGCCAGAAAACCGAAGGCGCAGGCCAGCGTCGTTCGGATGTCTTCAACCCCGCGACCGGCGCGGTGCAGGCTCAGGTCACGCTCGGCGATACGGCGGATCTGGAAGCGGCAGTCTCCGCCGCGCGGGCTGTCTTTCCGAAATGGGCAGACACACCTGCCCTGACCCGTTCCCGCATCCTGTTCCGGGTCCGCGATCTGGTGGAAAAACGTGCCGATGAACTCGCCGCTGTGATTTCTGCCGAACATGGCAAGACAATTCCGGACGCAAAGGGTGAAGTGACACGCGGCATGGAGGTCATCGAGTTCGCCACAGCCGCGCCGGAAATCCTCAAGGGCGAATATACCGAGCAGGTGAGCCGGGGCATTGACGCCTGGACGGTCCGCCAGCCGCTCGGCATTGCAGCAGGCATCACGCCGTTCAATTTCCCCGTCATGGTTCCACTCTGGATGGCCCCGATGGCGATTGCGACCGGCAACTGTTTCATCATCAAGCCTTCGGAGCGCGATCCTTCAGCGTCCGTGATGCTGGCTGAGATTTTCAAGGAAGCCGGCCTGCCTGATGGCGTGTTGCAGGTGGTGCATGGCGACAAGGATATGGTCAACGCCATCCTTGAACATCCCGAAATCAAGGCCGTCAGCTTTGTCGGTTCCACGCCGATCGCAAAGCTCGTCTATGCAACGGGCACGGCGCACGGCAAACGCGTGCAGGCTCTGGGCGGGGCAAAAAACCACGCCATCGTCATGCCGGACTGCGATCTGGACAAGACCGTGGACGCGCTCACGGGCGCAGCGTGGGGATCGGCTGGCGAGCGCTGCATGGCGATCTCGGTCGCCGTCGCTGTCGGTCCCGTGGCGGACGCTCTCGTGAACAAGCTGGCCGAACGGGCCAGCACACTGAAGATCGGTCCGGGCGAGGATGGCAGCAACGATATGGGACCGCTGATCACGGCGCAGCATCGCGAGCGCGTGTGCAGGCTGGTGGATTCCGGCGTCGAACAGGGAGCGACACTGGTCGTGGACGGACGTGAGCATGTGATTCCCGGCCATGAAGCTGGCTTCTTCACCGGAGCCTCGCTTTTCGACAATGTCACATGCGATATGAAGATTTATCAGGAAGAAATCTTCGGTCCCGTTCTGTGCGTCATGCGCGCCCCTGATTTTGAAACGGCCCTCAGACTGGTGAATGAAAGTCCGTTCGGCAACGGCACCGCCATCTTCACGCGCGATGGCGACACCGCCCGCAATTTTACCCATCGCGTTCAGGCGGGAATGGTCGGAGTCAATGTGCCGATTCCTGTGCCGATGGCGTTCCATTCCTTCGGTGGCTGGAAAGACTCGCTGTTCGGCGATCACCACATGCACGGACCGGAAGGAGTGCGCTTCTTCACGCGCCTGAAAGCCGTCACCAGCCGCTGGCCGGAAGGTATCCGTAACGGCACGGAATTCTCCATGCCTACACTGGGATAATAGCACGCGCCGTTCTGGCGTACCCCGAAAAGACAGTTCCGTTGTCATGTCGGCCTGATTACCCGGCGTGACAACGGGCGGACAGAAGCAGCGCCTTACGAAGACGGCACCACAACGATTTCCTCCTGCGATGTCTCCTGATTATGCCTTAAATGTTCCACATCCGACAGCATGGTGGCCGCCATAGTCTCCCACAGGATATCGGTCTGTCCTGTCCGTCCTTCCGATACCGTAGGCCCCGCCAGAATCAGCGCCTCCAACGCGTCTGTCAGAGCCCTCACATCGACATCGCAGAGGGTCACGCCCGGCAGTCCGGCAAACTGCTCTTCCAGCCCCCCGACACGTGTGGCCAACACCTGCTTTCCCGCAGCAACGGCCACGGCCCCGACACCACTCTGGCTTGCTTCCCGGTAAGGCAGCACCATCACATCGGCCCAGCCGATGACGCTGGCAATCTCCTCTTCCTCTACCCAGCGGTTTTCTACCGACACACGGGGAAGCGCCGCCAGCTTCCGCAACACGTCCGAGTCCGGGCCACTGCCGACGATACGACATTCATAGTCGGAGACAGGCGACAAACCTTTCAGGGTTTCCAGAAGCAGATCCAGACCCTTGTAAGCCAGAAGTCGTCCGAACATGAGCAGCCGCATAGGGCCCGGCGGTCGTATAACGGGCGGAATGGCCCTCCCCTGCATGGCCGGATAGTCGAACGGAGGCAGGCTGGCCACCACGATCTCACGCTCCTGCATTCCCGCCTGTTCACGCAACTGGCTGGCGACATGATGCGTCAGGGCGACAACACCCTGCGCCTGCCGGATCAGAATGTTCTGCAAGGTGTGCTGGAAGGGAAAGCCATCACCGGGATGCGGCAGTGCGTCGTGGACGATGACCACCAGCGGCACTCCGGCACAGCGTAAGGCAGACGCCATCAGCAGATCGACCGGCCCGGCCATCGCGCAGATCGCCAGATCCGGTCGCCAGAGTCGCAGCACCTTCAACAATCGCGGGATGACGACGGGGGCGCCAAGCAGGCGAAGCAGCAGGCCGCTCAGATTCCCATAGGTCTCGACCTGCCACACTGTCATCGCATGACGGGGAAAACCGGGGGCGGTCAGGATTTCGGCACGGCGGGATAGACACAGCAACACCTCACGCCCCGGCAGACGGTCGATCGCCTGAGCGAGATTCAGCCCGAATCGCGGGCCACCTCCCCGCCGTCCCCATTGCCAGACAAGAACCCGCTTTATCATGCCGACGCCTGCTCTGATGCCCGCTGCATGTGTGGATGCGCCTGCCCACGACGTGTCAGCGCCCAGTGAGCCGCCAGTAGTTCACTTCCGAAAAACCGTTGGCCTGCAACATGCATGGCCTGTGCTCCAAGCCTTTCACGCAAGGCGGCGTCATCAGCAGCGCGGGACAGTATCGCGCTCGCGGCTTCGATATCGGCCTCAGCCCAGACAGCTCCCGCCGCCTCAAAGACACCACGGGGATCGCGGGCAGGCACCAGACGATACGGGACAGGCAGACCACACCCAGCGTTCAGGAATTCCGACGTCGCCGACCAGTCGGTGGCCACGACAGTACGCCCCAGACGCATGGCTTCCGCAGGAACAAGACCGAACCCTTCGCTGCGATGCAGGGAAAGCACGATATCGACGCACCGGATCAGAGCCTGAGAGTCTTCCGCCGGGAAAACCCTTTCCTCGATACGGATATTCCCGGCTCCGGCAATGGCTGCTCTCAGACGCTCCATATCCTCCGGATAATGTCCGGCATGCGAAACTTTAAGCAGCAGAAACCGGTCCGGACGCTCACCGAACGCCCGGCGAAACGCCTGAATGGCGGCCAGTGGATTCTTGCGTTCAAAGCTTGAGGCCAGACTGAAGGAAACCAGCACGACAACGGCGTTATCCGGCAGACCGAAAGCGCTGCGTTCCAGACGCGAGGGCAGGAGCGGGTCAGCAGCCAGCGCATGAGGCACCACCCTCACCCGACCGGGCATGATCGTTTCAAGAGCGCGGGCGGAAAACAGCGACGGCGTCCAGACTTCATGAACACACCCTGCCGCCATCTTCCAGAGCGGCGGGACGACCGGCAGTTCCCACGCCCAGTAGCCAATGATCCGGCGGTTCCGCAGAAATCCGCGTCCCAGCTTCAACAGCACGGAAGGCAGGGAGGGTGAGTTGACGTGCAGTATCAGCGGCGACCGGGTCGGCCCGTCCGAAGGCGGCGACACTCCTTCAAGCAGGCTGGCCTGAAAGCCGCTGGCCGGGATGCCCAGAGCCCGGCAGGCCCGCAGCATGATGCGTGCGCCTTCGCCCAGACCCGACGCTCTGTTGATCTCTCCTCCAACGAGCAGATGCTCGCCAGCGACAGGGACCGGATAGTGCGCTTTCGGCGCCAGCCACGCGGTCAATCCGGCAGCACCCCGCCTGCGCGGCTCTGCGGGCAGTTTGCGCCACAGGCTGTGCAAAGGATGATACTCTTTGTCAGAGAAGGGATTCAAATCCAGAAAATCCGCATAATCTCAAAATTTATTCAAATCTTTCAAAGACTTGAATAGAACTCTACCCGTGCCGCAAAAACAGCGGCACGTCCAGTCGTTAGTGGCGGTCATCGCTGGATGATCCGGGATTGCAGCCAGAGCCCAGACGTGAATACTCTCTTCCCTATGGATGACGCCCGCGCCCCCTTCCCGGCTCCGCACCCCGGCTCGACCGACAGCGTCGCCATGCTCGGCCATATCGTGTCCTTCAATACGACCAGCACGCTCTCCAATTTCGCGCTCATCAACTGGATTGGTGAATGGCTGGACGCTCACGGCGTCTTCTGGAAACTGAGCTATAATCCCGAGAAGACCAAAGCCAATCTGCACGCCATCATCGGGCCGCGCACGGCAGGTGGCCTCGCCTTTGCCGGACATGTGGACACGGTGCCGGTCGAAGGACAGAACTGGTCATCCGATCCCTTCCAGCTCCATGAAAGCGGCACCCGGCTGATCGCCCGTGGAGCCGCCGACATGAAGGGTTTTGTGGCCTGCATGCTTGCGGCCGTGCCGGATCTGGCCGCCATGGAACTGAAACGCCCCGTGCACATGCTCTTCACCCATGATGAGGAAATCACCTGCGACGGCGCACGGATCGCCATGCGGCAGGCAGAGGCCGATCATCTTCTTCCCTCATGGTGTGTCGTGGGTGAACCGACTCTCATGCTGCCGGTCATCGGCCACAAGGGACGTCTGTCGGTGCGTCTGACCGCCCGTGGCAAGGCTGGTCATTCAGCCTACCCTGCGGATGGTGTGAACGCCCTTCATGCCCTTGGCGAAGCCATGGCGTGGGTCGCTGAGGAGGCGCGTCGCTTTGCGTTTGAAGGAAGACAGGTTGACGGGTTCCATCCGCCTCACTCCACCATCCAGATCGGACTGGCCAGCGGCGGCGTAGCGCTCAATATCATCCCCGAACATGCGGAGGCCGAGATCGAATGGCGCACCGTCCCCGGCGATGACGCGCACGCTCTTCTCGACCGCATGAAGCAGGCGCTGACCAGAACAGACCAGTGGATGAAGGAAGCCTCACCCGAATGCGGACTGAATTTTGAAATCGTCAATGAACTGCCGCCCTTATCCCTTCCGAACAATGATCCGCTGGCCACAGTGGTCAGGCAGTCCGTCGGGACCAATGCGGAGGGCTTCATCTCCTACGGAACGGAAGCGGGCATTTACCAGCAGGCCGGCATGACGAGCATTGTATGCGGCCCCGGCAGCATCGCGCAGGCGCATCGTCCCGATGAATGGATCGAACGCAGCCAGTTGGACGCCTGCGACCGTTTTCTTCGCGACATGACCCGTCGCATATGCGTTGCCGACACAGCGCCTCTTCCCGCCAATACAATGTGACGCCGGACCGCCGCGCATCATGGAGCCCCCCACGTCAGGTCGAGACTTTTCAGTCCGCACCACTCCCGGCAAGCGGTTATCCGAAAAGCTCCCCCCTGCGTCGCACGCTCTTCCTTCTCTTCCCCTTGAACTGCCACAACCCGATCTTTCCCTCTGGCGCGAGGGAAATGTCGGCATTCCCGGCGTCCATCGCCTCACGGCTCCGCTGCCCGGCCCTCACGTCGCCATCACGGCCCTGATGCATGGGAACGAGTACGCGGGGGCCATCGTTCTCGCCGATCTGCTCAGACGGGGATTCGTGCCCCGGCGCGGCACAGTGTCGCTGATCTTTCTCAACATGGACGCTTTCGACCGCTTCTCTCCGCAAAACCCGATCCTGTCCCGTTTTGTCGATGAAGATATGAACCGGCTGTGGGACACAGATCCCGCCAGACCGGTCTCGCACTCCAAAGAGCAGACACGCGTCTGTCAGCTTCTCCCCTATATCGGCACAATCGACAGACTTCTTGATCTCCACTCCATGTTATGGCCCGCCGGCCCGCTCATGCTGGCTGGGCCGTCCGAAAAAGGCATGTCTCTTGCAGCCTCAATCGGCATCCCTCCACTCATCGTCGGGGATGGCGGGCATCGTGCCGGACCAAGACTGATCGACATGCCGCACTTCACCAGTCCGCATTCTGCGGCACAGGCCTGCCTGCTGGAGGCCGGTCAACACTGGACATGGGACTGTCTCGAAACGACCAAGGAAACGGTCCTTCGTTTTCTATCTACTTCGGAGATGACAGAGAGTGTCGAAAAATCCTTAACTCCTCTGATGATTGCCGACACCACGCATCGGGTCACCGCTCACACAGGGCATTTCCATTTCATTCATACCTTTGCAAGCGGCACCATCATCCCCGCACGGGGCACGCTCATCGCTCAGGACGGTCCGGACGAGATCCGTACCCCGTATGATCACTGCCTGCTTGTCATGCCGAACTTTCGGGCTGCACGGCATCATACGGCCGTACGGCTTGCCCGTATCCGACGTTAGAGCAGATCCGGTTTCAATGGACCCGTTCAGGCTGATGAAGATGCCCGACAGACAGCAAGTGAAATTATTCCAGACACGGCCTGAGAAAACTTTCTCAGGCCGTCATCTTTCGATTACCGGATTTTTCCCTGTACAGACCGGCCCGTTACCAGATTTTCGAACTGCTCGGGGGGCTGCGCTGTAATACCGCCTGCCGCTTTGGGATAATGCAGGTCGCCATATTGCAGCACATCAAAGGTCATTGTCTGGTCAGGCGTTGGAAGCAGCGTGTCATTCCAGCCTCCTCCCGTGGAACGGATCAAACCGACAACCGCCTGCTCTGCCCGAACGGCGACCTCCACTTCCGCAATGCGAGCATCAAGAGCGGCTTCCTGCGCCACGATCGCCTCAAGATAATTCGAGAGCCCTCCTTTATAGAGCGTCATCGTCATGTTCTGCATGTCCATGGCCGTACCCACCGCGCCCTTGAGACGCGCATCCTCCTGACGCAGCAACCGCACACGGGACTGCTCATCTTCCACTTCCCTGAACGCGGAGAGAATGGTGGAGCGATAGGAATCCCGTGTCTCACGATAGACAGACCATGAATACTGGAGCGCCGCGCGACGCAGCCCGCCTTCAAAGATCGGCATGGAGGCTGAAGCGCCATAACTCCACATGCTGTTGGCCAGTTTTGCGAGATCAAAACCGTTGGCGTCGAAACCACCATTCGCACGCAGGGAAATATGCGGATAGAAAGCAGCCCGTGCGACACCGATGGAACGGTTGGCCTGCGCCATCACGCGCTCGGCGGCGGCGATGTCCGGACGCCGTTGCAGCAGTTCCGATGGAACGCCCAGAGATACATCCACAGTTCGAAACGAGAAACTATCACGCGGTTCGATATGAAAACTTTCCGGAGCCGTGTTGGTGAGAACCGCAATCGCATGCTCCGTCACCTCGCGCTGCGCCCGCACATCCAGTTCCGCAGCCTGCGCCACATAAAGTCTGTTCTGCGCGCGGGCAAGATCAAGACGGGGCGCAGCCTGATTATCCAACTGCGTGCGTGTCATGTCCACGGCCTTGCCGTAATAGGCGATGGACTGACGATAGATCGCATCCTGCGCGTCATAGCCTCTGAGAGCGATATAATCCGACGCCAGATCAGCCGCGAGGCTCAGTCTTAGGCCTGCAAAATCAGCCGCCTTTTCCTGAGCCGCGAATTTCTGCATCCGGACCTGATTACGGATTTCCGACCAGAAATCAGGTTCCCATGACGCAAGGCCACCATAGAACTCATCTGTCGCGGTTGTGGCCCCTTTGTAGCGGAACAGCGCGTCAGCCGACTGCTTGTTGTCGGAAGCGCCGAACGCCAGTCCGAAATGCGGCAACAGGTCCGCACGGGCTTTCATGACCAGAGAACGGGCCTGCACAAACCGCTCAGCCGCCGCCTGTAAATCCGCATTCTGCTCAACGGCGCGCTGCTCAAGATTATCCAGAACGGGATCACCCAGCAGTGTCCACCAGTTTACCGGAATCTGAAGCTCTGCGGGCGTTGCTTTCGCAAAAGGCGTCTGACCGGTCCAGCTATCCGGCACGACGAAATGCGGAGCCTCGTAATGGGGTGCGAGATCGCATCCGGACAGGGCCGCGACTGATGCCAGAGCACATGTCCCCATCATGATCCGTTTCAGGACAGAAGACGATTTGATCGACGTTTTCTTCATCCTTCGATCTCCTCATCCGCACGCTCGTAGCCTTTGGCGGGAACGACAACACGGACTTCCTGATTATCCAGAAGATCGGCAGGAGGATTGCGAATGATCCGATCGCCCGGTTGAAGTCCGGAAATAACGTCCGTGCGTGTGTCAGCCATCCTCCCAACCGTGATGGACCGGAAATGTGCGTGGTTATCACTGGAGACAACAGCGACCTGCATGCCGGCTTCCTGAAACACCAGTGTCGAGGTTGGTATCTGCCAGATGCCCCCCTCCGCGGGTGATGTCAGATGTACGGAAGCAAAGGTTCCCGGCCAGAGCAGATGATCCGGATTATCAATCGTAAATTCCGTGACGGCGGTACGTGTATTCGGGTCATATCCCTTGGCGATGGTCAGAAAGTGCGCCTCGAATGTCCGGTTCGGAAACTGGGGAACGGATACGGTCGCAGTGAGACCGGGTTTGAGCATGTAGGAAAAGACTTCCGGAACGGACACAAACAGTCGCATCCTGTGCATGTCAGAAACGACGAACATCTGGTTCGCATCACCGCTGGCGGAATGCTCACCGCCACCCGCGCTGACATAATCTCCCACATTGATATCACGCGACGTCACGACACCGTCAAAAGGCGCCACCACTGTCTTGAACTTCTCAAGCGCTGCGAAACGATCCAGATTATGCTGCGACGCCTGCATTTCGGCGTAACCCGATTTTTTGTTTGCATCAGCCACGGAAACGGACTGTCCGGAAACAGCCTGAGACTGCGCCATCGCATGCCAACGGTTGGCGCTGACAACCGTCAGATTGTATTTCGCCGCCTGAGCGTCCAGATCCGCCTTGGCCTGAGCAAACTGGGCATCCAGACTGGGCGCATTGATGTCGGCGAGAACATCTCCCGCCTTCACATCGGAACCAAAATCCTTATACCACATCTTTACATAACCAGATGCCTGCGGATAGATCGGCGCCTGATACCAGGCGTCCACCGTTCCCGGCAGGGTCAGCGCCACGGTCTTTGCCCCCGGTTCCGGCGTGACAACTTCCACATCCGGAATGGCGCTGTGTTCAGTGACCAGCTTCACCTCATAATCAGCGTCCATCCGTTCAACGATGACATAACCCGAAGCCAGAACAAGAACGCCAGCAACCAGAAGCAATCCGGAATATTTACGGATCGAGCGCGCCATCACACGGCCTCCTTACGAGAAGATTTTCGGCTGTAGAAAATTGCATAGACACAGGGAACAAAAAGAAGGGTCGAAATCGTAGCGACAAGCAGACCGCCAATGACCGCCTTACCCAGCGGGGCGTTCTGGGAGTTGCTAATGGACATGGGCACCATGCCGACAATCATCGCACTGGCCGTCATGATGACCGGACGAATGCGTCCGTAACCGGCTTCAAGCGCCGCCTTCAGCGGTTCTCCATGCACGGCCAGTCTCTCCCTTGCATAATCAACCACAAGAATGGAGTTGGCCGTCGCTGTTCCCATGCACATGATGGCTCCGGTCAAGGCAGGCACGGAGAGATGTGTGCGTGTCAGAAACAGGCTCCAGGCGATGCCGGCCAGAGCGCCCGGCAGCGCCGATATGATGATGAACGGGTCAAGCCATGACTGAAAATTGACGACAATGAGCAGGTAGATCAGCACGACGGATACGATCAGTCCCCCTACCAGTTCCTTGTAGGCCGAACTCATGGTTGTGGCCTGCCCTTCGACATCCACGACGGAGCCCTGCGGCACATCCTTTTTGGTCAGTTCCACTTCACGTTTGACGCCATCAAGAACGGAACCCAGATCTGTGCCTTCTGCCGACACATAGATATCGAAGGCCGGCATCGAGTTATAATGCGAGACCTCTCCTGGTGTGCCGATCGCCTTGATCCGGCTCATCGCCCCCAGAAGCTGCATGGATTTCCCCGATGGATCGCCATCGCCCTTATCCACGGGAATGGTCAGAAGATCGTTGTAATGAGTGAGTTGGTCCTGTGACACATATGTATTCAGCGTGAAGGTTACACCCATTTTCGGGTCAAACCAGTACTGCGGGTCAACCTGCGAACTGCCTGACAGCGTCATCAGCTCATTATCGGCAAGATTTCCTTCGTCGATCCCGGTCGCCTGCTCGAATGTACGATCGCCTTCCACGAACAGGGTCGGAGTCCGCATGGTCTGCTGGAGAGAAACATCGGCTGCACCGGAAACCTTTCGGATTCTGTTGGCGAGAACGACAGCGTAGTTGTAGCTTGCACGCAGATCCGGCCCGCCAATCTTGACATCAATCGGTGACGGTGAACCGAAGTTCAGGATTTTCGCCGTCAGATCCGCAGGCTGGAAGGTGAAGACCGTTCCCGGAAAACTCGCCGAGAGGCCACGCCGCAGAATGGCGCGATAATCCCAAACCGGTGATGCTTCGTCTGTCAGGGAAATCGTCAGATCGCAATCCTGCGCACCCAGTGTCGGCGTCGGAATAAACGCCTGATTGTGCGCCCCTTCCGGCAATCCGCAGTTACTCACGACATCTTCCACCTTGCCGGGTAAAAGCTCGCCTATCCTGTCGCTGACGAGTGTCGCAATACGTCCCGCAACCTCGATACGTGTGCCCAGAGGAGTGCGCATGTGCATCTGCAACTGACCGGATTTGATTTCCGGGAAGAAGTCTTTCCCTGACACAGTATACAAACCGCATGACAGAACGGAAACTCCAAGGAAAATACCAACGAAAACCGTTCTGTTCTGGATAAGCCTCCCCAGCACCACGCCATAGGACTCACGAAAACTGGTGAATTTTCTTTCAAACCCCTTCTGAAACCGGGTGAAGGCATTGTTGCCGTGCGGCAGAGCTTCATGCTCTTCCCCATGCGCGCCCGGTTGCACATGCCCGGCGAAAAGATATTTCGCCATGGTGGGAACCAGCGTCCGCGAGAGAATGAAAGAGGCGATCATGGCGAAGATGATGGCTTCCGCCATCGGCATGAAGAGCCATCCAGCTACGCCGTCCAGCTCGAAAAGAGGCAGCCAGACTATGCAGATGCAGGTGGTGGAAACAAATGTCGGAATGACGATCTGGTTGGCGGCGTCAATGATCGCCTCTTCCAGCTCCTTTCCCATTTCAAGATGCGTGTCGATATTTTCGATCATGACCGTTGCGTCATCAACAAGAATACCAACAGCGAGAGCCAGACCACCCAGCGTCATGACGTTGATCGTCTGTCCGACCCAGCCGAGACCGATGATCGAACAGAGAATGGCCAGAGGAATGGAAGTCGCGATAATCACGGTTGAACGCCACGATCCAAGGAACAACAGAACAACCAGTCCGGTCAATGCGGCGGCCGTCACCATTTCCCGCATCACGTCGTGAATGGAATCCTTCACGAAGCCGGACGCATCACTGAGAATGCTGATCTTGACGCTGGACGGCAGCACCGCCTGAAGACGCGGCATCATCTTTTTCACGTCATCGACAACATCCAGCGTAGATGCTTCACCACTTTTCATGACGACCATGATGACGGCCTGCTTGCCCTTGACCAGAACGCTGTTGCTCTGAGGATGGCCACCTCGATAGACCTGACCGACGTCACGGATGTAGACAACCGCGTTTCCGACACGCTTGATCGGAATATCCGCGATATCGTCAAGAGTTCTCGGCGTCGCGTTTGTCTGCACCATCCAGTCTGTCGGGCCGATCTTCTGATCACCCGCTGGTCTGACGACATTCTGGTGGTCCAGAGCGTTCTGCACATCCATCGCCGACAGGTGATGGGCCTGAAGCTGCTGCTGACTCAGCGAAATCATGACAAAACTGTCCATGCCGCCATAAGGCTGCGGCACGACGGCTCCGGGCACCGTGACCAGAAGAGAACGGATACGGATGAAGGCAAGCTTCCATAAATCTGACGGTGTCATCACATCAGATGTCAACTTCAGTGTTACCACCGGCACGGAGGACGCTTCCAGACGCATGATCATCGGGGCCGCAATATGTTGCGGCAACTGCTGGATGACCGTCTGGGAGATGGCGGTGACGTCCGCTTCCGCCGCACCGATATCTGTCCCGGGCTGGAAATAGATTTTCACGATTCCACGACCGTAGTAGGAATCGGCTTCCATATGCTCGATCCCCTCCACCGTGGAGGTCACACCCTGTTCGAAATTGTACATGATGCGCCCGGAAAATTCTTCGGGGAGCATCCCGGAATAGGACCAGACGACTGCGATGGCCGGGATTCTGATATTTGGGAAAACATCTGTCGGGGTCTTCCTGATTGAAAGGAGACCAAACATGACGATCAGAATCGAAAGGACAATGAAGGTATAGGGCCGCCGCAGAGCGGTGACGACGATTGCATTCATCGGACTGCCTTGCGTTGAGAGAGCACAACCCGATCACCGCATCTGCCGGAAAAGCAGCGCACATGATGGGTTGCCTGGTCGCAGCAGCAACTGACAACCAGACATCTTTTGACATATCCAGATTTTCGGAATGGCTGATATAAAATTCTTTTTTAAATATCAGCCTGCTCTTGCTCTCTCCGCCACGGACATCCCCCGCCCGCAAGCCCCAGCGTCTGTATCTTCAGCTTTCTCTACTCTGATACAATCATTTTCCTGATCAACAGGCGCAGACGCGTTTCAACATCTTCATGACTTCCACCAAGCCTGCGGTCGAGTCCAAGCACGACAATGCCATGCACGGCTTCATACATGGTGCGTGCGAACACAGACCGCTCCTGCGCGGAAACAGGCATGTCGGCGGCAAACAGCGTTCCGATCCGCTCCACCAGACTATCGCGCAGGGCAAGATAGTCCGATGGCAATTCTTCCTGCGCACCCCAGCGCAGGGCGAAGAGCGCGTCCCAGCGATTCAGATGGTCCCGGGCATAGCGGAAATATCCCAGAGCAAGAGCCTCCAGTTTTCGCGTATGGTTTCCGGAACTTTTCTCCGCTTCGGCAAACATGAAGTTTCCCATGTCCACCAGCGTTCGGGCGTTCACCTGTAGGATGACATTATCCAGCCCCCCGAAAAGATAACCAAGGGAACCGAGTGCGCAGCCCGCTTTTCCCGTCACGGCCCGTGCCGAACAGGCCCGAAATCCTTCCTCGACGATGATCTGCTCCGCCGCATCCGTGATAGCGTTCCTGAGAGCTTCAGGATCTTTGCCTTTACGCGCCATGCCCCGCCTCAACTGCTTTTCCGCCTGTCTATCACACAGCGTAAAAAATTTGAACGACGTTCAAATATATCTTGCATTAATGAACATCGTTCATTATGAACAGTGTTCACATAACCACGCCATAAAGGAAATTATCATGAGCACATCTCGCACACCGGCCAGCGTCACCGTCTCCTCCAGCTGGGTCATGTTCACATGGATCAGCTTTGCCGTCGCCCTGCTCTCCATGGCGATCGCCGTCATCTACATGCCAATGGAAAGCTGGCTGCGGGCTTATCTCGGCCTTTCAGGACTGTTTCTGGTGCAGTCTTCCATCTCTCTGTCACGCACCCTGCGCGACCAGGCGGAAGCTGAGGCAGCAAGAAACGCATAGCGGAAACGCCGGATATGCCGGTTCATCCGGGCGGAATTTCCTGGGAGATTTGTGACCCACACAGGATCACAAATCTTCATCATTCCTCACGGTGCAAGACTGATTATCTCAATCAGAAACATCCAGGCGACGACAGCTTGATCGAAATAAAGCCGCTTTGACGAAGATACGCGGCATCGGCCGATCAGCAGGACAAACCACCGCCTATTTCATGCAGACAATATCTAAAGGGCAGAGGCAGCGACTGCTGAATCAGCATGCTTGCGTCCGATACGGGTCGCCATGATCGCCGCCAGAATGCCGGAGACACCCGCCAGAACAAGCATATCACGATAACTTCCCTCCACCTGACGCAGTACGCCAGCAAGAAAGGTCGCGAACGCAGCGCCAATCTGGTGTCCAAACAGAATCCAGCCAAAGACGACTGGCGCTGAACGCTCGCCAAAGGCGGCATTTGCCAGCCTCAGTGTCGGAGGCAATGTGGCGATCCAGTCCAGACCGTAGAAGGCTCCGAACACCATCATGCTTGTCGTTGAAAAATCACAGAATGGCAGGGCAATCAAAGAAAGTCCGCGAAGCCCGTAATAGCTGAACAGGAGCCACCGGGCATCGTACCGATCCGTCAGCCAGCCGGAGAAAGTCGTGCCGAACAGATCGAAGAGCCCCATCAGGGCGAGATAACCGGCAGCAGGCACCTCCCCGATGCCATGATCGGCACAGATGGCGATGAAATGCGTCCCGATCAGTCCATTGGTCGTAAAGCCGCACACGAAAAAGGTGAAGACCATGAGCCAGAAATCACGACGATGGACAGCATTGGCAAGCGCTTCCAAAGCCACGCGCACCGGATTGCTGGTGGGTCGGGCTGGAGGCACATAATCATGGGGCGCTCCATGCGGCACGAGATCACAATCGGCGGGATGTTCGGGCATGAAGAAAGCAACGATCGGCACCATCACCAGACTGGCGATCGCCACAACCAGCACCGGTCCACGCCAGCCTTCATGCTGCGCCAGTGACGCCAGCGCAGGCAGGAACAGCAGTGAACCCGTGGCCGTGCTGGCGGCGAGTAGCCCCATCACTGTGCCCCGGCGCGTCACGAACCAGCGGTTCACGACGGTCGCTCCGAACACCATGGCGACAGCCCCCGTGCCCAGTCCTGTCAGAAGGCCCCATGTCACGAGGAACTGCCAGGGCCGGGTCATACCCAATGACAGGAGCGTGGCGCTCCCGATCAGGAGAAATGCGCCAATCAGGGTGCGACGAATCCCGATCGCCTGCATGAGCGCGGCTGAAAAAGGCCCCACAAACCCATAAAGGAAAATCCCCATACCGGCTGCCAGAGAGATGCCTGAGCGGCTCCAGCCCATCGTATTTTGCAGCGGAATCATAAGGACACCGGGGGTTGCGCGGACGCCCGCCGACACCAGAAGCGATATGAACGTCAGCGCCACGACAAGGATGAAATAGTGGGGTCGCTGGACGCCCTTGTTGCCGGGTATGTTACTGGGCGTGGACGTATTCATGTTACTGACCGGTAAGTTATTTCTTGGCCAGCTATAAGGACCGGGCTATAAGAGGGTCAAGAGGAAACTGCCTGATGATATCGCACTCCCGAAAAGGCCCCCGTCCGAAAGCAGCGGACAAGATCCGCGATGCGGCGCAGGAACTGTTCTATGCACAGGGAATCCGCACGGTCGGTGTGGACGAGATCGTGCAGAAAGCCGGGGTGACCAAACCCTCTCTGTATCGTCTGTTTGACTCCAAGGACGGTCTGGCAGCCACCTATCTCGCGGATTATCAGCAATGTTTCTGGGACCGGATCGCCGAGGTCTGCGTGATTCATCCCGATGACAGCCGCGCCCAGCTTCTGGCGTATTTTGATGGCCTGTCCGAGCGCGCATCCCATCCGGACTATCGTGGATGTGGAGTTTCAAACGCGATAGCGGAATTTCCCGACCAGAATCACCCGGTCCGTCAGGCAGCAGCAGCCCTGAAACAGGAAGTTCGTGAATGGATGGTCAGGAAAGCGGACGTCATCGGTGCGCGCAACCCCGCGCTCCTCGCAGACGGGCTGATTTTGTTGATGGAGGGAGCCTATGCCTGCGGGCAGTCATTTCCATCGCCGGGACCGGCAGCGGCTGTGGGTCAGATGGCACGCCTGTTGATTGAACAGCACTGTGCGCCCGCAGCATCGCTCCCTCCGACATCGACCTCTTTGACCGGCAACAGGGTCTGAAACAGAGAAATGAGTTTGTATATTCCGTCCCATTTCCGGCAGGACATCCATGATGACGACGCTTGAATTCCAGCAGGTCGACGTATTTTCCACCACGCCTTTCAAAGGCAATCCGGTCGCCGTTGTCCTTGCAGCAGACAGTCTGACGACCGAGCAGATGGCAGCTTTTGCCAGTTGGACCAACCTGAGCGAAACAACGTTCCTGCTCAGGCCGACCTCACCGGAAGCCGACTACCGGGTCCGTATCTTCACCCCTCAGACAGAGTTGCCCTTTGCCGGCCATCCCACGCTGGGAAGCTGTCACGCATGGCTGACATCCGGTGGTCGCCCCCGCAACGAAACAATCGTACAGGAATGCGATATTGGTCTTGTGCCCATTCGTTCCGAAGGCGAACGTCTGGCCTTTGTTGCGCCTGAACTTCGTCGATCCGGTCCGATCGACGAAGCTCTTCTCAGCCGTGTCGCACATGGACTGAAGATTTCACCTTCTTCCATTCAGGCGTCCGCGTGGACGGATAATGGTCCCGGCTGGCTCTCCGTCCTGCTCGGCTCCCGGGAGGAAGTTCTGGCGCTTGAACCGGATTACGCGAGTCTGGCAGGGCTGAGTATCGGCGTGATCGGTCCCTGGAATCCAGCCACCGACGGAACGGAAGCACAATTTGAAGTGCGGGCTTTCGTCATGAGCGCCGGTGTCAACGAAGACCCTGTTACGGGCAGTCTGAATGCCGGTCTGGCGCAGTGGCTGATTGGAGAAGGACGGGCGCCCCAGCATTATATCGCCAGTCAGGGCGCCCGACTGGACCGGAGTGGCCGCGTGTATATTGATCTTGAGGAAGACAAAATCTGGATCGGGGGCGCGACCATCACAAGAATTACCGGGACGCTTCAGGTTTGAAATCCATCCGTCTGGCAACAGACGTCCGCAGTCCTTGGGAATTCAGAAAAAATTTAGTAAAATTGAGAAATAATCAAAATACACTCTTCTGCTTATGGCGCTTAAGATGACGATCTTTCAGGAGGCTCAAGGCGTCCATCAATTTCTGGCCTTTTTTAAAAGCCGGACATGAGATGAGCATCCGGAAATCGACTCTACCAAACCACTCCGTTATACGAACACAACTCTTCAACACAGCTTCAAGGAATAGTCTGTGCAGTGCGAATGGCGTCGATCTTACGACAGGCTGGTCCCCATGCTGATCAAGGAGCATTTCGGTAATCCCGGTGGTCTGACGCGCCAGTTTCCTTACATGAAAGCGACATTTCCATGGAAGGATGAGGACTTCATCCTCACTGCGGAGGCGCTCGCCAATCCGAACAACACATATCACGGTCTTGAACGACTTGCCGAGGAGTATCATCGCGCCGGATCGTGGCAACTCGCGGGAGAGTGCTGGCTGATTGCGGCAGGCTGGCGACGCAGCATGATGGACGCCAACAACGAACGTCATGTGGAAGCCTTGCAGTTTGCTCTCCGCCACGTCGAATATAACAGAGCGCTGGACGAGTGGAAAAAGAAGAAGCTCAGCAGAAACGCCATGCCCTATCCCGAGCTGTTCGGACTTTCCGACGACTGAACCCTGAAGCTCCATCCAGAAACTCTCCAAAACCCTTTTCACCACCGCCTCATAAAAACATCCCATAAAAAAAGAGAGGCGCAATGGCCTCTCTTCTTCCGCAAACCCTACAGGCGGAAACCAGATCACCTTGTATAGATTGGGAACTTTTTGCAGAGCGCCTTGACGCGTTCGTGGACGGCGTTCTCGACGGCGGCGTCTCCCTCACCACCGGACGCGGCCAGCGCGGTCAGAACCTCGTCGATCATCTCGCCAACTTCGCGGAACTCCGCCTCGCGGAAGCCGCGCGCCGTCGCCGCCGGGCTGCCCAGACGGATGCCGGACGTGATCGCAGGCTTCTCCGGGTCAAACGGTACGGCGTTCTTGTTCGCCGTGATGCCCGCGCGCTCCAGAGCCTTCTCCGCGATCTTGCCCGTCACCTTCTTCGGACGCAGATCGACCAGCAGCAGATGGCTGTCCGTGCCGCCGGTCACGAGGTCGAAACCACGCGCCACCAGCGTCTCGCCCAGCGCCTTCGCGTTGGCGGCGACGGCTTTCTGATACTCTGCGAATTCCGGCTTCAGCGCCTCGCCGAACGCGACGGCCTTGGCGGCGATCACATGCATCAGCGGGCCGCCCTGCAGGCCGGGGAACACGGCGGAGTTGATCTTCTTGGCCAGCGCCTCGTCGTTCGTCAGGATCAGGCCACCGCGAGGACCACGCAAGGTCTTGTGCGTCGTGGTCGTGACGATGTCGGCATGCGGGATCGGGCTCGGATAGAGACCGGCCGCCACCAGACCGGCGAAGTGCGCCATATCGACCATCAGGAAAGCGCCGACCTCGTCAGCGATCCTGCGGAAGCGGGCGAAGTCGATGATGCGCGGATAGGCGGAGCTGCCGGCGACGATCAGCTTTGGCTTATGCTCGCGGGCGAGGGATTCCATCTCTTTGTAGTCGAGATGACCGTCCTGCTGGCGCACGCCATACTGCACGGCGTTGAACCACTTGCCGGAATAGTTCGGGGCCGCGCCGTGCGTGAGATGGCCACCGGCGGCGAGGCTCATGCCCAGCACGGTGTCGCCCGGCGCGACAACGGCCATGAACGCCGCCTGATTGGCGTTGGCGCCCGAGTGTGGCTGCACGTTGGCGAAGCCCGCGCCGAACATCTGTTTCGAGCGTTCGATGGCCAGAGTCTCGACCTTGTCGACCTCGGAGCAGCCGCCATAATAGCGACGGCCCGGATAGCCCTCGGCGTATTTGTTGGTCAGAACGCTGCCCTGAGCCTGTAGCACAGCCTCCGACACCATGTTCTCCGATGCAATCAGCTCGATCCCGTCACGCTGACGCTCGAACTCGCTCGCAATCGCTGACGCAACCTCAGCGTCAACAGATGCCAGCGAAGATTGGAAAAAGCGATGCAGATCCGTCTCGCTCATCTTGAAACTCCCTGTCCCAGAGCCACTCATCACAAAGCAGGCCGCGCCGGAACCGGACACCCAACCCGAAACGTACCTTGCTGTTGGCGCGGTTGTAGCCTTTTCATGGACGGAAAACCACACCTCGCGCATAGATGCTCTGCGTAGAGAGTTTCAAGGACAGCCTTACCCATGCCTCAACCGCCCCGGCCCAGCGCATCTTCCCTGTTCCGCCGCAAATCCATCACTGCCACTCCTGAGAATAGCGGCCTCAAACGTGTGCTGGGTCCGGCCACTCTTGTCGCTCTCGGCGTGGGCGCCACCATCGGCGCGGGACTGTTTTCGCTGACGGGCATTGCGGCTGGCGACAATGCGGGACCAGCCGTAACGCTGTCCTACATCATCGCCGCCATCGCCTGCGGGTTTGCCGGTCTCTGCTACAGTGAACTGGCGGGCATGATCCCGGTGGCCGGAAGCGCCTACTCCTACGCCTATGTGACGATGGGCGAACTGGTCGCGTGGATCATCGGCTGGGATCTGGTTCTGGAATATGCCGTCGGGGCCGCGACCGTCTCGGTCAGTTGGTCGGGCTATGTGACTTCGCTCCTCGCCGGATGGGGAATCCGTCTTCCGGCGCGACTGACCGCCTCGCCGTTTCAGACCGTTCATCTGGCGGATGGCGCCACCGCCAGCGGCATCGCCAACATACCCGCGGCCTTCATCATCATTCTCGTCTCCCTGCTGCTGATCCGGGGCACCTCCGCCTCGGCGAGATTCAATGCGGTCATCGTCGTCCTCAAACTCTCGGTCATCGCCGCCTTCATCGGCTTCGGCATCCCGTGGATCGACACGGCCAACTATCACCCGTTCATTCCGCCCAACGAGGGAACGTTCGGTCATTTCGGCATGTCAGGCGTCATGCGGGCGGCAGGCACCATTTTCTTCGCCTATATCGGCTTCGATGCGCTTTCGACGGCGGCGCAGGAGACCAGAAACCCCAAGCGTGACATTCCCATCGGCATTCTCGGCAGTCTGGCCATCTGTGCTCTGGCTTATGTCAGTTTTTCCTTTGTGCTGACCGGAATCGTGAACTACGCCGATATGGCCGGAGATCCCGCGCCTGTCGCCACGGCCATCGACCGGACGCACATCGCGTGGCTCCAGCTCGCCATCAAATTCGGCATTATCTGTGGCTTCACTTCCGTACTTCTGATGCTGCTGCTCGGACAGAGCCGCGTGTTTTTCGCGATGTCCCGTGACGGTCTCCTGCCCGCCCTGTTCAGCCGGACCCATGCCCGCTTTCACACACCATGGCTGTCCAACCTGTTCTTCATGGTGCTGACGGGACTGCTGGCCGCCTTTCTGCCCATCGCCGAACTGGGCCATATGACATCCATAGGCACGCTGCTCGCCTTCATCATCGTCTGTGTCGGCGTGCTGATGCTCCGACGGCAGGCACCGGACATCGAGCGCAAGTTCCGCGTGCCGGGCGGTCCGGTCATTCCTCTGGCCGGTGTCCTGTCCTGCCTGGCCGTTATGGTATCTCTGGATGGCCTGACCTGGCTCCGCCTCTTCATCTGGCTCGGCATCGGGCTGGGCGTCTATTTTCTTTACGGACGCCGGAAAAGCAGACTGGCAGGAACGGACTGATACTTCTCATACAGTCTACAGGACAAATCATGATCCGGTATTGAAACGTTCATACTTTGAAAAGGTAGATCCCGGACACCTTTCTTACCGGGACGTTTCCATTTTTGAGTGAGAAAGACTGCCATTACAGACTGTATTTCCGGAGAAACTATATTACCGACAGGTAAACATCCTGCGGCCATCCCATAAAAACTCCAGCCGCCCTGAAACTATGCTGGAATTTTCCTGCGTCGGCGGGATATACACCAGCATCAGGCCGCGCCAGACCAAGACGCGGCTCCCATAAAAACATCGGTTGATCCCGTGCTGCTTCTCCTGATGGGCGTCCTTGCGGTCGTCCTGCTGATTGCCATCAATATCCTCATTTCTCTCTCGGAAATTTCGTTCGCCGCCGCGCGCGATGTCAGACTGCGATCCCGCGCCGAAGCAGGAGACGAACGGGCGACAGCCTTCCTCGCCATGCGCCGCAACAGCGGCCAGGTGATGACGGTGCTTCAGATTCTTCTGAACGCCGTGGGTATCCTCGGCGGTATCGTCAGTTCCGACATGCTCACCCCGCCGCTGTCAGACATTTTCCGGAAATGGGGTCTGAACAGCGCCTCCGCCGACAGTCTTGGCGCGACAGTCAGCTTCATCTTCATCACCGGCACGTTCGTCGTTTTCGCCGACCTTCTTCCCAAGCGCATCGCCATGAACGCGCCAGATCGGATCGGGCTCGCCATCGGATGGTTCCCCTCCACGGCGCTGCATCTGCTCTATCCGTTTGTCTGGGTCTTCTCAAAAATCTCCGATGCGCTCCTCCGCGCCCTGAAAATACCGGCGGCCTCCGCTGTCGAACCGGTCACACCGGAAGACCTGCGCGCCATTCTCGCGGCGGGCACCGCTTCCGGCGTGCTGCTGGAACAGGAACATCTGATGATCCAGAACGTGCTGGGTCTTCAGGACCGCGCCGTCAGTTCAGCCATGACGCCGCGTGACGAAATCGTCTTTCTCGACGTGCAGGAAACCCCGGACACGCTGCGCAACAAGGTCCGTCAGGATTCCTATTCACGCTATCCGCTCTGCAATGGCGGCCTTGACCACGTCATCGGCTCGGTGCGGATCGAGGATATTTTTGTCGCCTCCGCCGACGAAAAAGGCGCTCTTCCTCTTGGCCGCCTGCGTCGTGATGTTCTGTCCGTCCCGGAAACGCTCAATCTGTGGGATACGCTAGCCCAGTTCGACGCCCACGGCGCAGGTTTTGCCCTCGTGATCAGTGAATACGGGCTTGTCGTCGGGCTGATCACCTTCAAGGATATCATGGGCGCGCTGATGGACGGACTTGCCACACCGTTCGAGGAGCAGCTTATCGTTCAGCGTGATGAGAATTCATGGCTGATCGACGGCGCTGCCCCGATCGGCGACGTCATCCGCGAACTTGGCGTCGCCGACCTGCCCGACAGCAATTCCTTCGACACGATTGCAGGCTTTGTCATGCATCGCCTGCGCCGCATGGCCCGCAAGGCGGATCATACGGACTCTTCCGGCTTCCGCTTTGAGGTGGTCGATGTCGAGGGATTCCGCATCAACCAGTTGCTGATCACGCGTCGAAGCAAAGCGGACGACTCCGAGGCGACCTGAGCGCGAGAACTCCCAGGTTTGCCCCGGTTTCCGTCACGACGGGCTGGTCAGGATGTCCATCCCGGTGAGGTTTGCGGAGCACCGCCCCGACCCCGCCAAAGGCCCTCAAGGAATCTGCGGTCCCTTGCGGGTGCGGACAGAACCCACATCTCACAGGGCCGTTGGTAAACGCGTTGTCTATCGGGCGTCGCCATCAATTTGCATGTATCCATCCAGACTGGATCAGGCTCTAACGGCGACGGAACAGCAACTCCAGATCGTTGCGTGTCAGCCGCACCCATGTCGGACGCCCGTGCGAACAGGTGCCCGCACGCGGCGTTTCCTCCATCCGACGCAGCAACGCGTTCATTTCCGGAATGGTAAGATTACGGCCCGCCCGGATACTGCCGTGACAGGCCATGCGCGCAATCACCGCATCCAGACGCGCATCCAGAGTGGGTGTTTCCTCGATGCTGGCGAGGTCATCCGCATCCAGTTCTTCCGCCAAATCCCGCAGCAGATTCACGGCCGACGCATTACCGAGCAGGGCGGGCAGCGAGCGGACGAGCACCGCGCCAGCACCGAACGGCTCCAGATCAATTCCCAGTTTCGACAGGGCTTCGGCGCGCGACACCAGCAGGTCCGCCTGACTACGGGACAACTCCACCACATCCGGCACCAGCAGGCGCTGGGCGCGGATGGTGCCGGAGAGAAACTGCTCGCGCAGCACCTCATGCGTCAGCCGTTCATGCGCCGCATGCTGATCGACCAGCACCATGTTGTCGTCGGTGGTCACGGCGATGATGTAGGTGCTGAGCACCTGCGCCACCGCAGCGCCGAGAGGGTGGTCCGTCTCCGGACGCATTGCCGGAGCGGTCGAATATGCCTGTGAACTCTCTGACTGTCGTTGCGGCTGTGACTGCGGGCCGGGAAATTGATTTCCGCTATCCATACCATCCTGAACGGATGCGGGCACAACGGAAACACTCTGATCTGGCGCAAAGGAGCGTGCCGCCGGTTGAGCACCCAGCGCCAGAAATGGCTCGGCAAACCCGTCCGAACGCGGCGTTTCCGGCGGATAGACAATGCGGGCCGGACGTGGTGCGGAAAAGCCGGGACGGACGCCCGCCGTTCCCGCTCCCAGCCCCAACGCCCGTGTGATGGTGCCGATGACCAGTGACCGCACTCCAGCCTCATCGGCAAAACGGAGTTCCGTCTTGGCGGGATGGACGTTCACATCGACCTGCTCATACGGCAGCGACAGGTTGATCACCGCGACAGGATGACGGCCGGACTCGATGACGCGGCGATACGCAACACGGATGGACGTACGCAGCAATGGATCGACCACGGCGCGACCGTTGACCAGCATGAACTGTCCGGCCGTCGTCGGCCTGTGGACGGACGGGCTGCACGCGAAGCCGGACAGCTTCATGTCGCCGCGCACACCCTCCAGTTTCAGCAGGCCATCCGCGTCCTCGATCCCGAGCAGTGCCGCTGCCCGCGCTTCCAGCGTTTCAGATGGGCGATCAAGGATGGTCCGTCCATCCACCTCCATGAAAAACGCCACATCGGGAGCCGTCAGCGCCAGACGGCGGACAGCGGCTTCCGCGTGTGATCCCTCCACTCGGGCGCTCTTGAGAAACTTCCGACGGGCAGGCGTGGCGAAGAACATATCTTCGACCAGAATCGAGGTGCCTTTTCCCCCCGAGCAAGGCTCTGGTGGAGAAATCTCCCCGCCCGTGACATGAATACGCCATGCACAGTCGCTGTCGGCCTTGCGAGAGGTGATGGTCAGACGGGCCGCCGCCCCCACGGATGGCAGCGCCTCGCCACGAAAACCAAGGGTGGCGATCCGCACTAGCGTCTCGTCGGACAGCTTTGACGTGCAATGGCGTTGCACGGCCAGCGCCAATTCGTCCGGCGTCATGCCGATGCCGTCATCCGTGACGACAATGCGGTCAGCGCCACCGTTGACGATGGCGACACGGACACGTCGGGCCCGGGCGTCCAGTGCGTTTTCCACCAGTTCCTTAAGGGCCGCGGCAGGACGCTCGATCACCTCACCAGCGGCGATACGGTTGATAACAGCATCGGAAAGCCGACGCAGGACTGGCTGGATAGGAACGGGTTCGGACATGCTGGGAAGAGTTTAGCCCATTCGGCGCGTTGACGGAATCACGCTTTACCTCGTAGCTGCGATAAGGCACGACGGAGCTTATGACCCGTATCTATATTGATGCCGATGCCTGTCCGGTAAAAGACGAAACTTACCGTGTGGCAGACCGCTACAAACTGTCCGTTGCGGTTGTGTCAAACCGCATGATCGTCATTCCTGCTTCCCCCTTGGTTGAACGTGTGGTGGTGGAAGCCGGACCGGATGTCGCCGACGACTGGATCGCGGAACAGGCGCAGGAAGGCGACATCGTTATCACCGGCGATATTCCTCTCGCGGCCCGCTGTGTGGAAAAAGGCGCGAGCGTTATTGACTCGAAGGGCAAGATACTCGACGCCAACTCCATCGGAATGGCGCTCGCCATGCGCAATCTGATGACCGATCTCCGCTCCGCCGGGATGGAGACGCCGGGTGGTCCTACCTTCAGCAAGGCGGATCGTTCACGTTATCTGTCCGCGCTGGATACGCTGGTGGTGCGCCTGCGGAAACCCCGCTTTCGGATCCCTGTCGCACCATGATCGGTTTTTCCTGACAGGGTCTCGTAGTTCTCAGACACTGGCGCCATCGGCAGGCTTGTGACCGGCAGGACTCAAATACCGCCAAAGCAATATCCGATCAGACGGAATCGTCTGGTTCGGATAAAATTGCTCGATACACAATGAGTTAGAACGGCATCCGTGACCAGTCTGAACGAATACCGCTAGAACAAAACAAGCGTATTCTCAAACATGTCCGCACAGGCTTCCCATGTGAACCGTTCCGCATGGGCGCGACAGGCGGCACGATCCCCTTCCAGCGCCTGCATGCAGGCCACACGCAGATCATCATTGACGGAGCCGACACACCCATCGGCCCCGGCGAGGATATCCTTTGGCCCCGTCACATTGTAGGCGGCGACCGGCGTACCGCAGGCCAGAGCTTCCAGCACCACCAGCCCGAACGTATCCGTCAGGCTGGGGAACACGAAGACGTCGCCCCCCGCGTAAGCCGCCGCCAGCGCGCCCTCCTCAAGCCGTCCCGTAAAGACCGCCTGTGGGAAATTCTTTTCCAGTGAGGCGCGATGCGGACCGTCGCCCACAACAACCTTCGTCCCCGGCAGATCGAGAGACAGAAAGGCTTCGATATTCTTTTCGACCGCCAGCCGTCCGACATGAATGAAGACCGGACCTGGAATCCCCAGTTCCGCCTTCCAGTCCCTGCGTGACACAGGGGTAAAACGCGCAAGATCAACGCCCCGAGTCCAGGGCACCAGACGTGTGAAACCACGGGCCGACAGGTCTTCACGCAGGCTGCTGGTCGCGGCCAGAGTGCCCTGAGACTGATTGTGAAACCATCTCAGCAACGCATAGGCGGGCCTGAGGCCCCAACCCAGACGGGCCTGAACATATTCCGGAAAACGTGTGTGGTATGAGGTGGTGAAGGGAACGCCGCGTTTACGGGCCCAGCGCCATGCCGCCCAACCAACCGGGCCTTCGGTGACGATATGCAGGACATTCGGCCTGAAAGCATTGGCCAGCTCTCCCAAACGTCGACCGGGATTGAGAGCGAGAGGTATTTCCGGATAACTCGGACATGGGATGCTGCGGAAACGATCCGGCCCTATGACCTCCACTTCATGCCCTTTGGCCCTGAGCATGCTGACGATGGTGGTCATGGTGCGCACGACCCCATTGACCTGTGGTGTCCACGCATCCGTCACTATCAATATCCGCAAGCCAGACCTCACTCAATCCGGGAAGAACTATGGTTTTTCAGAATGCTGCCGTGCGGAAAATCCCATTGTCACACCTGTCCGGGCGCGTCGGGACACGTTTCAGCCGGGCTGCTTGACCGGCATCGCGGTCTGACTGCTCTGTTCATCCCGACGGGAAATCATGCTCTCCGCCCAGCGGAACCGACTGCCGGCAGCCGACGTATCGCGAACAGGAGAAGGCGTCTTTCTGCTCCAGTCGATCAGCGCAAACTGACCGTGCCGATCCTCGACAAGGCCGGTGCAGCTTTCCACCCAGTCCCCTGTATTCATGTAGCAGACACCGTCTATTGTCCGGATTTCAGGACTGTGGATGTGCCCACAGATAATGCCGTCCGCCCCGACCTGACGCGCTTCCTTCGCCAGCGCTTCCTCAAAACGGTCAATGGCTTTCACAGCCCCTTTGACCTGCCGCTTCGCCCAAGCGGAAAAGGAGCGGTAAGGCAGCCCCAGCCGACGCCGCACACCATTGATCCAGCGGTTCAGCACGAGGGCCACCGTGTAAGCCTGATCGCCCAGAAGCGCCAGGATCGGCGCATAGCGGACAACACTGTCAAATTCATCGCCGTGCAGAACCAGATAGCGTTTGCCATCGCCTGCGACATGCTCTGCCCTGGGCATCAGTCGGACACCGGCAACTTCCAGATTCATGGGAAGCCAGCGGCGAAACATCTCATCATGATTACCGGGGATATAGATCACATCCGTCCCGTGACGGGCCATGCGCAGGATAACCTGCAACAGTTCATCATGATGGCTGTCCCAGTACCATGACCGACGCAGCCGCCATCCGTCGATGATATCACCAACCAGATAAAGCTTTTCGCAGGAAACGGATTTCAGGAAATCGGCTGCGAGAGCCGCCTGACTTCCCCTGGTTCCGAGATGAATATCGGACAGGAACACCGCACGATAGGGTGTTTGCCCGGCAAGGGAAGTATCAACAAAGCTCATGGCGCTCCGTCCCGCAGGAGGTCTGCCCCTGTTTAGAGCATCCCCGCCAATGGCTACATGACAGTTCCATGATTTATGGAAAATCACGGTTTCCGATCATGGCGTTCCTGCGTTGATCGGGCGAAATTGAAAGCTCACCGCACGGCAGGAAAGGCCGACCGCATGTACGTCATCCACAACCCCACCGCAGGTCGCAGGAACACCGGCCGGTTGTGGAACGTGCTCGATTGCCTCGCCAGCCACGGCATTCCTCTGAAAATTCTTGAAACGCAGTACGCAGGCCATGCCACAGAACTGGCCCGCACGGCGGTCCGGCAGGGCGCGGATATGGTCGTGGCGGCGGGCGGTGACGGCACGATCGCGGAAGTTGTTGCCGGCATGATGCATTCCGACACCCGCCTCGGGATCATTCCGCTCGGCACCGCGAATGTCCTCGCCCACGAATTCAATCTGCCTTTCGCACCGAAGGCGCTGGCTGCTGTACTCGGCTCGGACAGCGGCACCCCTCTCTGGCCGGGAATTCTGAAATCAGCCGGTCAATCAAGGCTATTTGTCCAGATGGTCGGCGCAGGCTTCGACGCGCATGTCGTGCATCATATCGATCTTGGCACCAAGCGGCTGCTTGGCCGTGGCGCCTATGTGCTCCAGACAGTCCGGGAACTGCCGCGTTACCAGTTTCCATCGCTCTGCATACGAGCCGACGGGAAGGAATATCACGCCGCCAGCGTGATTATCAGCAAGGGACGTTTTTACGGCGGCCCTTATCTGCTGTCATCGGACGCCCTTCCCGGTGAACCCGGTTTTTCTGTCACGATTTTTGAAAATGGCGGCGTCTCTTCCGCTCTGATGGCGGGAATTTCCCTGCCGCAGGGAAGAATGGGAAGTCTGCCCGGCGTCCAGACCGTGCGGGCCTCCCATATAGAAATCATGACACCGGAAGGACTGCCGGTTCAGGCGGATGGAGATCCGGCTGGAATACTGCCGTTCCAGATTATGGACGCGGCAGGCCCGGTTGTTCTGGCGGCAGGTGGATAGAAACCAAAAACTTGGTTTTACAAGGAACGCTCTTTCGGAAATATCCTAAAAAAATAACTATCAAAACGTTTCCGATTATCCGGACGGTTCAATCCCTGTCAGGGAACCAGAACAATCCTCCCATTCAGCCCACCCTGTCGTGTTTTCATCAGAGCCTCATCGAAGAATTCCAGAGGCATAATCTCCGCGACAGGAGAACGCATGACACCACGGGCCAGAAGTTCAATCGCTTCATGAAGATCGTCAAGTGTTGAACCGACTGATCCAAGAAGCGTGATTTCCCTCACAATAAAATCTATGGGATGAGACTGAAAAGAATCAGTCGTATAACCAAGCATCACCATTCGCCCACGACGGCGCAGCATGTTCAGGGCGCTGCTCATGGCCGTCTGTGTGCCAAGCAGCTCGAAAACAACATCAGCCCCTTCACCCGTGAGTTCACGTACACGACTGGCTGCGTCTGGTGTTTCCAGCACATCTATGATGTGCTCCGCTCCCATCTCCAGTGCGATCCGCGCCCGTGCGCCACCACGTCCGATTGCAATGACCCGACCTCCCACCTGACGCGCATAGTGCAGGAGGGCGAGTCCCACGCCTCCGGCGCCACTGATGACCACCCAGTCGCCCGGTCGGATCGCCGCCATACGCCCTGCATGTACCGCCGTGGAACCCGCGCATCCCATGGTCGCCGCTTCAGCAAGATCGACATGATCCGCAACAGGCACACAGTTTTTCACGGGGATAGTGATATATTCGGCATAACCACCATCACTCGAAAATCCCGGCTGGGCTTTCGGTTGCGGGCACAGGTGATCGTCGCCCACACGGCAGTAACGACAGGCGCCGCAACCAACATAATAATAGACAACGACCTTGCGTCCTGCCCACGTCTGATCCACGCCCTTGCCACAGACATCGACCACCCCGGCAATTTCATGCCCGACCGTAAAATCCCTTTTGCCAAGATCCAGCAATCCGTCCTGAATATGCAGGTCCGTCCGACAGACACCGCAGGCGACAATTCTCACCCGGACTTCACCCGTCTCAGGCTCAGGAATAGAAACAGCCCGCAAGGCAAAAGGCCGGTCTGGAGAGACAAGCTGCACGGCTTTCATCGTCATGGATGGAAGAGACATGGGATCACCTGCGGGTTGGCGGACAGCAACGCTTTCAGTCAGGCTCTTTACTGAGTTCATCCCTGTAGTCATCAAGGCTCTTCATCAGGCCCTCCTCCATTACCGGGGGTTTCTGCTTCAGGTTTTCCAGTGCGCCGATGATTGTCTCTATGACCGCCAGACGGGCAAACCATTTACGATTGGCCGGGATCACAAACCAGGGCGCGTAATCGCGGGAGGTGTGCGTGATCGCCTCGTCATAGGCTTCCTGATACTGATCCCAGAACTGACGTTCCTTGATGTCGGATGAAGAAAATTTCCATCTCTTGTCCTTGACGTCCAGACGACTGAGAAGACGCTTTCTCTGTTCATCCTTTGAGATATTGAGAAAGAATTTCAGAATAACGGTACCCTGCCGCGACAGGTAGTGCTCAAAATGCCGGATATCATCAAAACGCCCCTGCCAGAAAGCCGGCGTTCCGACCTCGCCCGGGAGATGCTCACGCTCCAGCATTTCGGGATGAACGCGCGTTACCAGAACGTCTTCATACTGGCTGCGATTGAAAATCACGATACGCCCGGCGGAAGGCGCTGAAATATGGATGCGCCAGAGAAAGCCATGCAGCAGCTCCCTCGGACCCGGCTGCTTGAAGGACGTCACAGCCACGCCCGCCGGGTTCACGCCCGACATCACATGCTTGATCGTGCCGTCCTTGCCAGCGGCATCCATGCCCTGCAACACGATCAGCACGGATGCTTCGCTGTTGGCGAAAAGCAGTTCCTGAAGGTCGGAGAGACGCTTCTTCGCCTGCTTCAGAAGCGCCTTGCCCTCTTTCTTGGTCAGTCCCAGTCCGGCATCGTCAGCCGGATCGTAATCATTCAGATGAAACGGCCTTGACGGATCGACACGATAACGCGTGGTGAGAACTGAAAGATCATCCATTGTCACCTTGCTTTTGAGAGCCGTGCCCATTCCGCCAATCCCCTTTCTCAGTCCAGATCACGCGCGACGGACAGACCGCCTGCCGCCTGACAGACAGGCATCATTTCGATGCGGTTGATGTTCACATGCGCCGGCAACCCAAGAACCCATGCAACAGTCTCGGCGATATCATCAGGCAGAAGAGGTTTCGTGCCACGATAGACATCCGCCGCTTTCGCATCGTCGCCCAGACGCACGTTACTGAATTCACTTCCCCCACACAGACCGGGTTCCAGATTTGTGGCGCGCACGCGGGTACCAAGCAGGTCGGTCCGCAGGTTTCTCATGAACTGCGAGACAAACGCCTTGGTCGCGCCATAGACGTTTCCGCCCTTATAGGGATAGATGCCCGCCGTGCTGCCGATGGACATGACATGACCGTGGTTGCGCTCCACCATGCCGGGCAGCAGCGCGTGAGTGATTTCGACCATCCCCGCGACATTTGTCCCGATCATCCGCTCCCAGTCGTCAACGCTGGTCGCCTGCGCCGGGTCCATGCCGAGCGCCAGACCGGCGTTATTGATCAGCACATCCACCTCGCGCCACCCTTCCGGCAGTTCGGTCGGGAGCGCCCGCAGCGCCTCCTTGTCCAGCATGTCCAGCGCCAGAGGCAGAAAAGCATCCCCGAGCGAAGCCTGTAGTGCGTCGAGCCTTTCCGCACGGCGACCTGTGCCGATCACCCGATAACCATCGCGCACGAGCCGTTCACTGATGGCCCGGCCAAACCCTGCCGTCGCCCCTGTTACAAGCACCGTGTCAGCCATCGTCCAGTTCCTTCTTTCTTCCGGGTAGCGCATTAGCCTCTCTCTGCCGCCGGGTTGTCAAATGGCTCGGTTGTCAAATGACGCCGGGCGCACCATATCTGTGACATGCAGTTTTCACAGTCTGATACGGTTGCACCCTGCGGCGCCGAAGAGTCACTCGCAGGCCAGCTTCTCATCGCCATGCCATCCCTCGCGGAGTCCGAATTCGATCGGAGCGTGATCTATCTGTGCGCCCATTCGGCGGATGGCGGCGCAATGGGCATCGTCATCAACCGTCGCCTCTCGCAGCCCGGTTTCGACGATCTGCTGCAACAACTCGATATCGCCCCCACACCGCCCCGTCGCCGGATCGGCCTTTGCGCGGGCGGACCTGTTGAAGCGGGTCGCGGGCTTGTGCTGCATTCCACCGACTGGGGCGGCGATGGCACGCTGACCGTCAATAACGAGATCTCTCTGAGCGCCAACCTCGAAGTGCTCAAGGACATTGCTGCCGGAGAAGGCCCAAAGGACGCCCTGCTGGCGCTGGGCCATGCGGGCTGGGAAGCAGGACAACTGGAAGAGGAAATCGCCCGCCACTCGGCGTGGCTGGTCGCCCCGGCTTCACGTGAAATCGTGTTCGGATCGGATCACGCGGTCAAGTGGCGCAAGGCGCTGGCGGCGATCAACATCGATCCGCTGCGGCTGGCATCCTTTACCGGGAGCGCATGAACGCGCTTCTTCCGGCGTCATCGGGACCTTGCCCCGAACCCCACAAAGGAACACCACCCCTTTACCCCTGATCGCTCAATGGGATCTGGGGAAAGTCCCCCAAGAAATCATAAAGAAGTTTTTGATAAAGCTTTTTTGGGAACGCTTCAGAGCAACGCTCTTCCTGTCGCAAACGCCGCGTCCAGCAGGCTTCCAGCGCCCGCGCTACGCCCGAACACTCAATCCGACCTGTAGACCCTGCTCTCAGTGACAGCCGCCACCCTTGCTGTCACACCCCTTGCAGCCTCCGCATCCGCCGCGGGAGCCAGCATCTGCCCGCCCGGCTACAGCAGTCTGGAGCACGGCTGGCGCATGCACCGCCCGCAGGACGGACTGCGCACCTTTCCACAACCTCCGCGTCACGGAAGGCGCAAGGCGTCCCAGCCAGTAAAGAGCACAGACAAGAACCAGCAGTCCGATAATCAGGCTTTGAATCATGACGGCCCCCACCCCATCGCCAGCGCAAACCTCCATGTGAGGAAAGACGCCAGATAGGCCAAACCGAACAGATAACCGGCCGTCTGGAAGACGACCTTCCAGCCGCCTGTCTCGCGCCGGATGACGGCCAGAGTCGAGAAACACTGCGGCGCGTAGACATACCATGCCATCAACGACAGCCCGGTCGCAAGGCTCCATTGTCTGGACAGGATCGGGATCAACTGTGAAGCGGCATCCGTTTCCACGCCACCAACCGCATAGACCGTCGCCAGTGCGCTCACCGCGACCTCGCGGGCCATCAGTCCGGGAATCAGCGCCACACAGATCTGCCAGGTGAAGCCGAGGGGCGCGAAGACCGGCAGCATGATGTGCCCGATCCAGCCAGCCAGACTGTAATCAATAGCGGGACCGGTCGCGCCAGCCGGTGGGGCTGGAAAACTCGACAGCGCCCAGAGCAGCACGCTGAGCGTGACGATAATGCTGCCGACGCGCGAGAGAAAGATGACGGCCCGCTGCCAGAGTCCCAGCGCCACATTGCGCAGGCTCGGCCAGCGATAGGCGGGCAGTTCCATGAGCAGCGGATGCTCTTCCTGAGCCCCACCCCGCTTCATGACCCACGCCACGCCCAGCGCGCTGAGGATCGCCACCATATAAAGTGCGAACAGCACCAGACCCTGCTGGTTCAGCACGCCGCCAATCGAATGACGGGGAATGAAGGCCGCGATCAGCAGGGCATAGACCGGCAGCCGGGCCGAGCAGGTCATCAGCGGCGCCAGCAGGATGGTGACAAAGCGGTCACGCGGGTTCTGGATCGTGCGCGTCGCCATGATGCCCGGAACCGCGCAGGCGAAGCTGGATAGCAGCGGTATGAAAGACCGGCCCGAGAGACCGGCTGTCGCCATGATCCGGTCCAGCAGGAACGCGGCACGCGGCAGATAGCCGGACTCTTCCAGAATCAGTATCCAGAGGAACAGGATCAGAATCTGCGGCAGGAACACGACCACCGTACCAGCTCCGGCGATGATCCCATCCACCAGCAGGCTGCGGATCAGCCCCTCCGGCAGAAGCTGGCGGAGCATCTCGCCAAAATCGGTGACACCGGCGTCAACAGCGTCCATGACCGGCTGCGCCCAGGAAAAGACCGCCTGAAACATGACGAACATCAGGGCCAGCAGGATCACCAACCCCCAGACGGGATGCAGAATCCAGCGGTCGAGCCGCTCTTCCAGCGCCTCGGAAGCAATGGCCGGGCGGGATGTGCATTCCGTGAGAAGCCGCCGCACCGTGGCATGGACCTCCTCGTGAATACCCGCCTGAATGACCGGCGCATGCAGGGGCGGGTTATCCAGAAGCGCAAGCAGATCAGACGCGCCGCTTTTCCTGATCGCGACAACCCCTACGACAGGCGCACCAAGCTCGGCCGACAGGCGCGGCAGGTCGATTTCCAGCCCCTGCTTGCGGGCGGCGTCCAGCATGTTGAGCACGATGACCGTCGGGCGTCCGAGACGGCAGACTTCGAGAGCGAACCGCAGGTGCAGGCGCAGATTGGTCGCGTCCAGCACGCAGATCAGCAGTTCGGGAGCAGGCTCGCCCCTGTAGAGCCCGGCGCAGACATCGCGGGTGACGGCTTCGTCAGGGCTGGTGGCGGCAAGACTGTAAGCGCCGGGCAGATCCAGCAGCCGCACAGGTCTGCCGCCGGGCGTGGTGAAACGCCCTTCCTTGCGCTCCACCGTCACGCCTGCGTAATTCGCCACTTTCTGACGGCTGCCGGTCAGCAGATTGAACAGCGAGGTCTTGCCGCAATTGGGGTTACCGACCAGCGCCGCCCGCAGCGGAAGGGTTTCGATCAGCACGTCCATGATTTACGAAACATCCCGCAAAATGACCCGGGACGCTTCCGACCGCCGGAGAGCAAAGCGCGTGAACCCGATCTTCACAGCCAGCGGATCGCCTCCGAAAGGGCCGCTGGCGACAATACGCAACGGTTCACCCGGAACGAAGCCAAGCTCGCCCAGCCGCTGCGCCACGATATCGTCTGCGCCGCGATGGTCGATATGGTCGATAAGAGCGTCGATTCCGACCGGAAGTTCATCCAGGCGCATGCGCAGATCCTGTCCGCCTGTTTGGTTGCCGTATTGCGAATGATACCTATTTCCTATTCGTGTCGCTGTCCACTTCAGTATCCGGCAGACGAAAAACAGACAGGTCATGCATCATCGCATGGCAACTTTTCCCGTTTTCGTCCGTTACCGCCCCGGAGGCGTGCCGATGACCACATACATTCCTGTAGACAGAGTCTTTCAGGCTGCGGAAACGAACATAAACGAAGCCGTCAGTGTCTGGAGTTTGCAGGCCAGACTCGGGGAAGGACCGGTCTGGAGCGAAACGGAATCCGCCTTCTACTTCGTCGATATCCTGAACTGCGCCCTGCATCGCTACCGTCTATCCGACGGAATGCGCTCAAGCTGGCATGTGCAGCGCCGCCCGACTTTTCTGGTTCCGACCCATGACGGCGCCCTGATCTGCGGCATGGAGGACGGTCTGTATCTCTTCGACCCGGAGACCGGACGCATCCACCCGTTCCTGCCTGTTGAACAGAACTACTCCCGCACGCGCCTGAACGACGGTCATGTCGACAGGTCCGGACGGCTGTGGTTCGGCACGATGGATGACGAGGAAGAACTCCCCATCGGCTCTCTCTACAGCATGGACGGCGGAGATACTGCCCTGCGTCGGCATCATAGCGGCTACACGGTCAGCAACGGTCCCGTCATGTCCCCGGATGGCCGCACCCTTTATCACTGCGATTCGGCGCAAGGGGTGATCTACGCTTTCGACGTCACTCTCAACGGAGCTCTGGCCGGGCAGAGAATTTTCGCCGAGATCAGCAACGGCGCGCCGGACGGGCTGGCGATGGACAGCGGCGGCACATTGTGGGTCGGTATCTGGGGAGGTCACAGGCTGGAACGCTTTACTTCCGCTGGAAAGCGGCTCGCACCGATTCCCGTGCCTGCCGCCAATGTGACCAAGGCGGCTTTCGGCGGCGACGATCTGCGGACCGTGTTCATCACAACGGCATGCAAAGGGCTGTCGGCAGCCGAGCTTGAAGCGGAGCCACTGAACGGGGCCGTGTTCTGCCTGCGCACCGAAACGCCCGGCATGCCGCAGGGCCTCATGATGCTGCCCGGATAATACCGGCGGAGACGCTTCATCGGCATTGCGGGAGGCCGCCGGAAGACCGCCAGCAGAAAACAGCCTCCTCTCCAGATGATAACCGGAGCAGAAAACCGTGACCGGGCCGTGTCCGGGACAGCCCGGTCACACCAGTTTCACGTCAAAGACGCACTTTACCGCGAAGTTTCGCGTGCAATCCGCGCCGCCGCCCTCTATGGACAGCCGTTAACAGGTGTCCGCTGCGCGCTTCGTGCTGTCAGCGGCGGGCATGTACGGAAAGAAAGATCAGGTCCGCCTTACGATGGATATTCGCAACATCGCCATTATCGCACACGTCGATCATGGCAAGACCACTCTTGTTGACGAACTGCTCAAGCAGTCCGGCTCGTTCCACGAACATCAGCAGGTTGCTGAGCGTGCGATGGACAGCAACGACCTTGAGCGCGAGCGTGGCATCACCATTCTCGCCAAGTGCACGTCCGTCGTCTGGAAAGACACGCGCATCAACATCATCGACACCCCGGGCCACGCCGACTTCGGTGGTGAGGTCGAGCGTATCCTGAGCATGGTGGACGGCGCGATCGTGCTCGTCGACGCCGCCGAAGGTGCGCTGCCGCAGACCAAGTTCGTGGTCGGCAAGGCTCTGGCCCGTGGCCTGAAGCCGATTGTCGTCGTGAACAAGATCGACCGCGGCGACGCCCGTCCGGACGAGGTCCACAACGAGATCTTCGATCTGTTCGCCTCCCTCGGCGCGAATGACGAGCAGCTCGACTTCCCGATGCTGTACGCCTCCGGACGTCAAGGCTGGGCGGACGAGGAACTGGATGGGCCCCGCAAGGATCTGGCTCCGATGTTCGACCTCGTACTGCGCCACGTCCCATCCCCGAATCTGGACAAGGACAAGCCGTTCGCGATGGTCGCGACCATCCTCGAGTCCGACAACTTCCTCGGCCGCGTGCTGACGGGCCGCGTCGAGCAGGGCCGCGCCCGCGTCAACATGCCGGTCCGCGTGCTGCGTGAAGATGGCAGCGTCGTCGAGACGGGCCGTCTGACCAAGCTGCTCTCCTTCCGTGGTCTTGACCGCGTGCCGGTCGAAGAGGTCGAGGCTGGTGACATCGTCGCCGTCGCCGGTCTGTCCGAGGCCACGATTCCGGAAACAATCGCTTCTCCGGAAGTGACTGAAGCCCTGAAGGCCATTCCGGTCGATCCGCCGACGCTGTCCATGACCTTCCGCATCAATGATGGCCCGCTGGGCGGTCGTGAAGGCAAGAAGGTCACATCGCGCCAGATCCGTGACCGTCTGTTCAAGGAAACAGAAAGCAACATCGCCATCCGCGTGACGGAAAGCCCCGAGAGCGAAGCGTTCGAAGTCGCCGGTCGTGGCGAACTTCAGCTTGGCGTGCTCATCGAGACGATGCGTCGTGAAGGCTTCGAGCTGACCATCGGTCGTCCCCGCGTGCTGTTCCACACCAACGAAGAGACCGGCGAGCGTGAAGAGCCTTATGAAGAGGTTCTGATCGACGTGGACGAGCCTTACTCAGGCGTCGTGGTCGAGAAGATGTCGCTCCGCAAGGGGCAGATGCAGGACATGCGTCCGTCCGGTGGCGACAAGGTGCGTCTGACGTTCCTGATCCCGTCGCGCGGCCTGATCGGCTATCACGGCGAGTTCCTGACCGACACGCGCGGCACGGGCATCATGAACCGTCTGTTCGCGGGTTATCAGCCCTATGCAGGCACGATCGAAGGCCGCCGCAACGGCTCGCTGATCTCGTCTGAAGACGGCGCGACCACACAGTATTCGCTGTTCTCCCTTCAGGACCGTGGCACGCTGTTCGTCAATGCTGGCGAGAAGGTCTATGTCGGCATGATCATCGGTGAGCATTCTCGCGAGAACGATCTCGAAGTGAACGCCGTCCGTGAAAAGAAGCTGACCAACATCCGCGCCGCTGGCAAGGACGAGGCTCTGCTTCTGGTTCCGCCGCGCAAGATGAGCCTTGAGCAGGCGATTGCCTACATCGAGGACGACGAGCTGGTGGAAGTCACCCCGTCCGCCGTGCGTCTGCGCAAGCGCTACCTCGACCCGCACGAGCGCAAGAAGAACGAGCGTTCCAAGAAGAACGACTGATACAAGACGACTACAGGGGCCGGACGGCAGAAATGTTGACCGGTCCCGCAAGCGTTCAGCGCTCCACAGGAGGAGATCAATCCTCTCCCTGTATGACCGTGGAGCCGAACGTCATGCTGCATTCAGGACTGATTCGGGATTTTTCCCCTGCTTCTGTGCACCTGATACTGACTGCCCCGCAGTCCACTCGAAATATAATCGATCATTCTTCGGACAGCTCTGCATACCGAAGGCCGCCGCAGACGGGTGCCATCTGCTTTTCTGCGTGAAATGATGAAGACGGGCCTCTGAAACACGAGGTTTCTGCCTGTTTTTTGTCGGGAAGGATTTGGGAAGCGATACCCAGAATCCCACCCAAGGCCGTCTTTGGAAACTGTTTTGATCAATAAATCTGGGGGCGCAAATCTGCGGTCCCTGTCGGGTCCGGGCAGAGACCGCATAAGAGTTACCCCGTAGAACTATTAACACCAGCGACGTCATCCCGTCTGACTGACAATCGCTTCAGACTTCCAGAAGAGTTTGACCGACGTACCCTCCGGTCAGACGTCCGGGACATGCGAAGAGCCCACCTCCAACATGGGTGGTGAACTGGTTCATCATGTCGAATTTCGACATGCGTTCGAAGATTTTCGTAAAACCGGTTCGCGGATCCTGCTGATAGGCGAGGAACATCAGTCCGGCGTCAAACTCGTTGCCCTGACGCCAGGGCGGCCATCGCTCGGCGACGTAACTCAGACCGTTATCATAGGCATAGGCGCGCCTGAGAATCTGGGCGCCATCGTTCTCTTCCGGTGCCGCAAGGCGTGCATGGGCCCCCTGAGCGGTAATAGGATTTCCATCCCTGTCTGTCTGTTTCAGCGTCAGCGGCTCAAACTCGCCATGACCGCCGATGGGCGCGCCACTCTGTTTCTGACGCCCCATCGTTTCTTCCTGAAACGCGACCTTCATGCGGTCCCAGTGCTCCAGCGCCATGCGGATGATCCGCGCGACCAGATAGGTTCCACCCTGCATCCAGGGCAGATCACCCGGCGCCGCCCATAGAACGCGGTCGGCGATCTTCGGATTGCTTATGTCGGGATTGATCGTCCCATCCTTGAAACCCATCAGATTACGCGGCGTCTTCCTCTTGCCGAAATCCGGCATGAAGCCGGTCTGAGCCCAGCGTGGCGTGGCGGCGCCATAGGCCAGCGACGCAAGGATGCGCACGGCATGAAAGGCCGTCTGCGGATCACCGGCGCAACTCTGGACGCAGAGGTCACCGCCCGTATGGGCCGCAACGAGCTGATCGCCATTGAACCGCGGCAAATCCGCCAGAGGAGCGGGGCGGAGAGCCGCCAGATTATAACGATCCTTGCCGTCCCTGATGAACAGGCCCGGACCAAAGCCGAAGGTCAGCGTCAGCCCCTTTGCAGACAGTCCTTCGGCATCTTCCGGATCGATGAGGCCGGGAAGCACCTTACCTGCCATCAGCGCATCGGCGGCCCGGGTCCAGCGGCGCATCAGGTCGATAACGTCCTGCCGTTTTTCTGCGGTCAGGTCGAAGGTGAGAAAATAGAGGAAAGGTTCCTGAGGCGTCGCGATCCCCGGCTGATGCTGCAAAAGAGACGAGGCCGCGCGTGCGCACGACAAGCCAGCCAGATGCCAGCCCGCACAGCCCGCCAGCGAACCGAGAGCGGCACGGCGAGAGAGAATGAAATCCATGACCGGTAGCCTCAGGGTGCGCTGAGATTGAGAGTGTTCATATCATCCTCGACATAATAAAATCCTTTATTGTCGGGCGTCATGGCCAGACCGAAGAGATCTCCGTTGCCCGGCGGCTGCTGGGCCTGATCACTGTCCACCCACTGCGCATAGATCTGTTTTTTCGCATCGGGGTCGATTTCGACGACCTGCCCGTTACGCCCGTTGGCGACCAGAAGATGATGACCGGGCGCCCAGATCATCGCCAGCGGCCAGTTCAGCAGACCACCCTTGGTAATGATCCGCCCCACCGCGTCATTCTGGCGCGTGACCGGTTCCGTCCGGTTTACTGCATCGTCGATAGCGGTGACTTCCTCGTCATAGCCATCCGTCACGTAAAGCGTGCCGTCTGTGTCGAGAGCGAGGCCGGTCGGGCCAAAGAGAAAATTATCGCGGTCGGCGCGACCCGCAAACCCGCTGGCGACAACAGTCTGTTTTTCAAGAACGGGCGGCTGACCGGATGGAATGCGCAGGTTGAGTCGCAACACGGTCGCGTTATGCAGGATCGGCGGATAGTGGGTCACCGGATCGCGCACATCTGGCGCAGGCAACCCGGCAGCGACCATCGAGATGAACAGGACGGCTGAATCGCCGTTATCGAGACTGGCAATATCGCCCCATGGCCCTGTGATGAGCGGTCCCTTCCACGCATCGGCGAATTTGCCATTGGCGTCAAAGACCAGCAGGCAACCATCACCTTTAGTCCCGGTCGTGCCGTCCTTGCTCGGCGTACTGCCGACGATGACCCATCCCGATTTCAGAATCGTCAGGGCGGTCGTAAAACCGATCCCGCCCGGACACGCAGCAAGATTCGATGGAGCGCTGGCGAACAGCCTCGCGGTCTTCGTCACGGGAGAATAGACAACGATCGTCGTGCCGGTTCCCTGAAGATTGGTGATGTTGTTAAAATTTGTGACCATCACCTCATCTTTTTTCAGGACACCCATGTCCTGAGGAACGACGAAAACGGCATAGGGATTGAGGTCGCCATTCCCGGGGCTCGTGGACGCAAGCATCGAATGGCGGTGGATGGTTTCCAGAAAGCCTTTCGGTGCGGCGGCGGCATACTGAACTCCGCTGACTGCCGACAGGCCGAAAAGAACAAGAGCGGGAAGAATGTGGCGCATGATGTATCTCGTGGAAATTACATTGAGAGCTGTGCCCGTTCACACCAGTTCACGAACACTACTCCAACCGTTTGTTTGAGCGATTCTCTTTACCCGGACAGGCGTTTCTGTCCGTTCAGATGATGCTCTAAAAGGCGATGTTCGAGCGCAGGCCGAAAACCGCGACGTCCCTGATCCGCCTGTCAGGATGGTATGGATTGGGCACGCCGCCTGAAGGGTTGAAGATGTATTGGAAATCAGGCTCCAGTTGCAGCCATCCCGTCATCTGACACATGTACATCAGTTCGAGATACGTCTCCCCACCCTGAGCGGGACTGTAGGCCCCGGTATATTTGTGAATGGCGCGATCATAGTTCGCCAGCGCACGACTGACATGTGTGTAACCCATGGCAAGGCCCAGCACGTCGTCCTGACGATAAGGCAGCGGATCCTTGAAGGTGAAGCCGAAGTTCATGCTGAAATCGATGGGCACGCGACTGGACTGAGGCGTCCCCATAGCACGTCCAAACACGTTGAAAGTCCTGTTCGGATCGATCCGGCTGCGCCAGAGCATCTGATCGGCGACAGCATAGAAGCTGAACGCCCCCCGATGGGTCTGGGCATTACCGTTGCTGTCCGGAGACGCCAGGGGCGTCCCCGAACTATCCCAGTACTGATCACCAAAAGGTTCCGAATCGTACCATCCGCCAAGCCGATAGACACGGGACAGCGGCTCACCTTCATCCGGCGAAACCATGGCGCCCAGACCGGGATAGACATACTGAAGCTCCAGTATCGCCATCACGCCACGATTGAGCACGAAGCTGGTGCCGGACCGATTGCTTTTCTGCGCATCGTCGGAAACGTTGTAGGCGGGACTGCCGCTGAAAACACCGGCCTGCACATAGAGCGGTGTGGTGATCCAGTACCTGGCGCGTGCGCCGAGCGCGGACAACGGATAAGCTGGTCCTCCTCCCGGCAGATCGGCGGAAGGGACCATTGGCCAGCCGAACATGGTGTTGGCGAACACCAGCGCATTGCTGCTGACCATCCACTCCTGATCCAGACTCTGCTGGCCAATCTTGATATCAAGCTTCTGCTGTTCAAGAAATTTCTGGTCAAACCAGAGTTCCCAAAGCCGCGTCGAACGGTCAGCCTCAATGCCGCTGACCGTCTGATAAACGCCCAGATTGTCCTGACTGAGGCTGCGACCATGGACCTGTTCCATGCTGACCTGAAAGGTGCCTCCGTACCAGCCAAAAGCGCGCTGTGTGTTCATCTGAAGCACCGCTACGGTCAGTCCGTTATAAGCGGCGCCACGATGAATGCCGCCGACCGGATTACCGAACAGTTCGGACGTTTCCTGAACAGCGAGTACGACCCCGGCTTTTCCCAGTTCCGATCTCAGCCCCCACATATTACCGAGCAGGTTTGCGCTGCGTTTCCAGTTGGACAGAAAGCCGAATACTCCGTTCGAGGATTCATCACCGGCTGCCGCAGCATTGCCGAGATTGACCATCGGCGCGACCGCATGGGCTCCAGACCCAGATTCTGTGATGACGGCCGCGAAACCGCATAAGTAACAGATCAGGGGTAATGCTTTTCCTTTACTGACTCTTTTCCTGCACAAGCCCGACATCACTTTTTCTGCCCCTGCCACGCGATGAATTACAAACGCGAGTCATTCGCATATATAGACCAGACATCTTTTGCAACACAGATGCGAATTAAATAATCCCAACATCTTTTCTACCCAATTTTGGAATAGGGATTTTCTGGACTATGCCAAGCACCACAAAAAGCAGTATTATGAATACCGTTTATTATCGGATGATTGGAAAAAAGAGCCTGTGGTGCTTCGCGAATGCAAGCAACATCCCATAAGAGTCATTCCATAGAACCGTTGGCATAAGCGTTTATTGGTGGTCGTGAGATGAACACAGAGTAAAAGTTTTGGGCAACAGTTTTACTTTGCGACACACCGCCATTTAAAATTTTTAAAAACTTTACTATAAATTCCCTCTTGAATTTATAGCGATTTTCATAGCTGGCTGGCTTGAAGCCATCGGCGGCCAGTTCAGCTATGACAGCCTGAACAAGGCAAACGCCGGTCGACCTGTTTAGCACTTGCCCTCCCCTCAACAGGAGTCAGAACGTGACGAAAGAGACTGCCGCAACCGCCTTCTTTGCCGGGCAGGATGTACCTTACAGCCTGCATGAATACACATACGCGCCGGAAGGCGGTCCCATCGGGATGCAGGCGGCGGAAGCGCTCGGTTCCAGCCCCGACAGCGTGCTGAAAACGCTGGTAGTCGAGATCGACAAGAATCAACCCGCCTGCGTGATCGCGCCCGCGCATCAGAAGCTCAATCTCAAGAAGGTCGCCGCTCTTTTCGGTGGGCGCAATGCCCGTATGATGAGCCCGGAAAAGGCGCATGACCTGACCGGTTACCAGTCGGGCGGCACGTCTCCGTTTGGACAGACCACACAAATTCCCATTGTCATCTCACAGGACGCAATGGAGCAGGATCACGTCTATATCAACGCTGGTGATCAGGGTTTTGTTGTCCGTATCGCGCCAGCCGATGCGGTAAAGCTGTCCGATGCCAAGGTCGCAGATGTGGCGGCGGAGTAAAAAGCCACGACAATCAAACCCAAGAAAGTTTTTGGTGAAGCTTTTTCCAAAAAGCTTCAGAAGAGTTCGCCTTTTTGAAAAAAGGTGACACCCAAAAACTTCTGCTTTTATGACCTACTTCGGCACCTTGAACACAGCTCGCGCCGCGTCCACCTTCTCCCGAGTCACACAGCCCGGCGCGTGATCGTTGACCAGCCCCATGGCCTGCATGAAGGCATACATCGTCGTCGGGCCGACGAACTTCCAGCCGCGCTTTTTCAGATCCTTTGACAGAGCCCGGGATGCCGCTGTCTCCGACACCACCTCCGGAGCCGCCAGCCGTTCAGGCTCAAAGCCCCAGACATAGGCCGCCAGAGATCCCTCCCGCGCCACAAGCTCCAGCATCCGCTGGGCGTTGTTGATCGCCGCCTCGATCTTCCCGCGATGCCGCACGATCCCGGCATCCGCCAGAAGCCGTTGCACGTCGGCTTCCCCAAAACGTGCGACGAGCTGGGGATCAAACCCCGCAAAAGCGGCCCGGAACGCCTCCCGCTTGGCCAGAATGGTTCGCCAGCTCAGACCGGCCTGAAAGCCTTCCAGACAGAGTTTTTCAAACAGACGCCGGTCATCGGAGACGGGAAATCCCCACTCATGGTCATGATAAGCCTCGTACTGGTCCGTCGCCGCGCACCACGCGCAGCGCGGCTGTCCATCCCGTCCCGCAACCGTCTGCATCGGAGTCTCTCGCCCTGTTCGATCCGCCTTACATTGAAACAGGATCGTCCCGCTGATAAGCACGCCTGACATAACAGGACACCGGAGATTGTCATGAGTGCCAGGAAACTGCTGATCCTGCCGGGCGACGGCATCGGCCCCGAAGTCATGCGCGAAGTCGCGCGCGTCACCGCATGGCTCAGCCGCAAGCGCGGCATCACGTTCGACGTCTCCGAAGACCTTGTCGGTGGCGCGTCGCTGGCCGAATACGGTACGCCGATCCGCGAGGAAGTCATCCAGAAGGCGCGCGAGGCTGACGCCGTTCTGTTCGGCTCCGTCGGCGACCCGAAGTGGAACAGCGTCGGCTTCGACAAACGTCCGGAACTGGCGATTCTCAAGCTGCGTCAGGAACTGGGCCTGTTCGCCAACCTGCGTCCGGCCAAGGTGTTCGACGCGCTGGTGGACGCCTCCACGCTCAAACCGGACGTCGTGCAGGGCCTCGACATCATGATCGTCCGTGAGAGCACGGGCGGCATCTATTTCGGCGATCCCCGCGGCATCGAAACACTGCCCAACGGCGAGAAACGCGGCATCAACACGGAAGTCTACGCGACGCACGAGATCGAGCGCGTCGGTCGTGTGGCGTTCGAGATGGCCCGCAAGCGCCAGAACAGCGTCTGCTCCGTCGAGAAGCACAATGTCATGGAAAGCGGCCTGCTGTGGAAAGAGGTCATCACCGACCTCCATGCCCGCGAGTATCCGGACGTGACGCTGACGCACATGCTGGCCGACAACTGCGCAATGCAACTCGTCCGCAATCCGCGTCAGTTCGATGTGATTGTGACCGGCAACCTGTTTGGCGATATCCTGTCCGATCTGGCGTCCATGCTGACCGGCAGTCTCGGCATGCTGCCATCCGCCACGCTCGGCGCGAAAACAGGTGACGGACGCATGCCCGCGCTCTATGAGCCGATCCACGGCAGCGCGCCGGATATCGCTGGCAAGGGCATCGCCAATCCGATCGCGCAGATCCTCTCGCTGGCCATGATGCTGCGCTACTCGTTCGATCTTGAAGCCGAAGCCACAATGATCGAGAACGCGGTCTCCGCCGTGCTGGCGACAGGTCTGCGGACTGCCGATATCATGAGCGAAGGCAAGGCCCGCGTCGGCACCGATGTCATGGGTGAGGCGATTGTCCGCGAGCTGGACAAGCTGACTGACTGATGAGTGTGTGAGCTGGTTTCAGTAAAGATTTTCTGAAACCAGCTCGTTTTTCGTGAAAATCCACTATCTTTTTCGTGTTTGTATTTCCGTTTTCCTACTGCTATTCAAAAAAATTGCCAGCATTTTCAAAACTGACATCAATGAATAATTACTTCACAACCTGATTTCACTCGATCAAGGGCTATCAGGGAGCGATAGCTGCCTACAGAATCATTCTGTGCAAAAAGGCGACGCGTTATCTCTTCATAGGCAATCATATCTGACGTAACAATGATCAGAATAAAACTAATCCCACCCGTGACGTAATAACACTGCTGAACTTCCGGCGCAGAACGAAACAGCTTCTTTGCATTATCAACTGTGTCTATCCGTTCGTCTTTCAAATAAACCTCGACCATTGCCGTAATATTCATCGCAACCGCATGCACATCCACGACAGCAGAATTTCCGATTATGATCTTGGCCTTTTCCATAGCGGCAATCCGTCTCTGCACGGCTGCCGCTGACAGATTGACCCGTTCAGCAATCTGTCTCTGCGGCATCCTGTTATCCTTCTGGACAATACGCAGAATGGCTCTGTCAAATTCATCCAGAAGACGCGGAAAAGGTTTTTTGCTCATAGGTGAGTTTTTGTTGCATTCAGACGGCAAATCAAGAGCACATAAATCACATCTACGATGATATGCCTCTCTGCAAGGAGAAGCATCGTGATGAATAAGGAAGCAGGAACGCAGGCAGGAGTTGGCCATAATATTCCAGCAGGTATTCTGTATGGAACAGGTGCGGGAGCTTTATGGGGTCTGATTTTTCTGGCGCCAAAACTTGTTCAGGATTTCACACCCCTCCAACTATCAGCGGGACGGTATCTGGCATATGGCGCAATCGCCAGCATCATGATTATACCTCGCTGGAAAAACTTGCGCTTCAACATCAGAAAACAGGATTTATACGCACTTTTCCGGCTCTCCCTGTTTGGGAACATACTGTACTACATCCTGCTTTCCATGGCCGTGCAGAAAGGAGGGATAGCACTGACATCACTGATAATCGGTTTTCTTCCTGTTACCATCACAGTTATCGGCAGTCGTGACAAAGGGGCGGTCGGTCTTTCTGCTCTACTACCATCACTTATGCTGTGTATTGCGGGCACTATCTGTATCGGATGGCAGGCAATTGCATCTCCAGACGCTTCAACCCAGTCAATGGAAGGGCTCTCATGCGCTATTGCGGCTCTTGCTGCATGGACATTCTATGCTGTTGAAAATAGCCGCTGTCTGTTGCGCCTGCATACGATTTCCATTCATGACTGGAACCTTCTTATGGGATTGATGACCGGGTTACAGGCTGTTTTATTAACTCCTGCCGCTCTTGTTTACGATCATTTACAGCACAGACTGGATGAATGGATAAAATTCGGCATTATTTCATTAGGAGTGGCAATCATCGCTTCCATTTTTGGCAATGCCTTATGGAACCGGATGAGCCGCCTTTTGCCTTTGACCATGACAGGGCAGATGATCCTGTTCGAAACATTTTTTGCTCTGATTTATGGTTTTCTTTGGGAGCAGAAATGGCCTTACCCTCTTGAAGTAGCAGCTTTTGTCTTCATTGTTTTCAGTGTGCTGACATGCATCTCACCTCATCAGAAGCAGACTGTGAAAATCAGGAGCTACACTGCAAGTTCAGCAGAAAACACAGGCTGAAATCTGTAACAGTTATTTTTTATGATTTCATAAAATCTATGTTTACAGGGAAATGATCACGGATACCAATTTTTTCTGGAAGCACGAGAACCGGCATGAAAATTGAGAGGCAGAGTGAAAGTTGAAGGTATGCATGGGCATTCTGCTTGCTTGCCCGCTCCCTCCATCTCGACTCAAAACAGATCAAGAAGAAAATACAGGATCCAGATACGGGCTTGACGCATCAAAGAACAACCGATTCTCGTGAAGCTCCGCCGCAATGACACGCAGGTTCGCCAGCGCTCGCAGAATCTCCACGCGTTGGGACAGGTTGGTTTCTCCCTGCTCCAGTCGCACCAGCGCCGCGACCGCCGCATTGGTCGCATGCTCCGTCCGGCCATAATGACCGCCGTAACGCCCCGTAAACTGCGCCATGCGCGCCAGCATGTCCCTTACGTCGCGTGACGCCATTGTCGGCAGTTTCCCCCGGGCCAGCACCTCCCGCAGGCTCAGGATCGCAAGTCCCACGGTCATGCCCGACAGGACGCCCTGTAGATACGCATCCACCACGGGGCCGCGCCGCCCACCAACCGTGTTGAGCAGCCTGACCATCCGTTCGATGCTGACGCCGATCACGTCATGTGGACGCATCGGAGAGGGACGTCGCGCAAGTCCCCGCAGCATCTGAAGAATCTGCTCGCGCATGCTCCAGCGCACACCGTCCGGATCAAGCGGCAGGAAGACGCGATACATCCACATGCAGAACGCCATGGTCAGGAAGAGCGGCATGGCGGTGTTGAAAAAGGTGATCTCGTCCATCATCCGCTCGTCATTGAACGGACTGACCAGAATGGTGAGAAACAGATTATAGGCCACAGCTCCCAGAATGGTGGCGGGATTCGAGAAAGCCAGCCCACCGACCATCATGACGGGAATAAAGCACATCGCCATCATCTCGTAGGTCGAGATGGCAGGCATGACGAGCATCACCATGAACGCGGCGACGGCTGTCACCACGACGGTTCCGTGCAGGAAGGCGCGTGTGGCGACGGCTGGCGTTTCAAGTGTCGAGAAGAGCGCGTTGATGATCCCGACGAACATCAGGAAAAACAGCCCCTGCGGCCATGCCGTGGCGATCCAGATCACTCCGGCCACAAACATGGAGACGCTGGCGCGCAGGCTGTTGCCGGTCGCCTGACGCCAGTCACGCCATGTCTCGATCGGATAATGGAAGTGGTCATGGGCGACCGGATTGCGGCTGGCATCGAACTGCTGGAGCGAGGTCGCCAGTTCGTCGAGCATGTCGCCGAGAACGTGAACGGCCTGCCCTTCCCGCGTCACAACGGTTTCAGCCACCACGTTGACGGGAGGGTGCGTGACCATCTCCATCTCGCGCGCCAGACAGTTGGCGGCCTCCACACGGCTTGTAGAGCGCAGGTTGCCCAGTTCGGTCATGACGGAGCCGAATTCGGCGGGGTCGGTCAGACGATCGGGCAGAGACAGCAGAAAGGAGCGGCTGTCAGAGGCCAGCCTTTCCCAGCGCGCGCCACAGGATGCGGGGTCGGCCATCAGCGCCGCCAGTTCCAGACCACGAGAGAACAGGGCCGCGACACCTGACAGAGCCGCTCGCGCATGATCCCCTTCACGCCCATGCTTCCCCATCTCGATCTCGGCGAACTCGATCTGGTCACCCAGTCCAGCCAGCGTCGCCATCATTTCGGCTGACGTGCGGAGCGCGTTGCGGTCGCCGTCAAGCAGCGCGCCGAGTGTTTTTGTCGTTGGCCTGATCGCCGCCACGTAATTGTCGACCAGCCGGTTCCGGGCGCGCTGGGTCAGCCTGAACTGGAAGAGGGATGAAATGACCGTTTCGCAGACAATGCCCAGCGTGATGTAGGTCGCGCGGGCCATGGAGATATCGAAGATATGGTTGGGGTCGGCAATTCCGTCCAGCGAGATGATCGAAAGGGTGAAGCCGCTCGCCCTCATGCCGTGCATCCGGTAGTTGGCCATGGAGGCCGGACCGGGGAGCAGCGTCCCGACGAAGCACAACATCCCTATGGCGCCGGAGAGGAGCAGAATGAAAAGAAGCGGCTGCTGGGGTGCTGCGGCGACCAGCGCGATGGCGACCGCCGTTCCGACAATCATGCCGAACATGTGCCAGCGGGCCTTGGCCAGAGACTTGCCGCGAGAGCCCTGTGCGATCATCCACACGGTGAGCGGCGCCCATTGCGGGCTGCCAAGTTCCCACCACAGGGCGATGCCGAGCGCGATCAGCGAGGCGATGGTGGTGCGGAAGGCATAGCCGAAATTCAGCAGGCTGGGAGCATAAAGCCATTTCTGGCGAGCGATCCATGAGCCGGGGCCACTGGACGCAAAGCCGGTCAGAAGGGAGCATATCCGGGCCATGAAGGGATGCTGTCCGGGAATCGTCCCATCATTCATGCCCACACCCCACGTTATCATCCAGACCGGCAGTCATTGTGACCGCTTACACCAGCATGCTTACAAGCACGTATCCGCAGGATGAATAACTCAATTTCCCGCAAGCAGGGGCGCGACATGCACATGGCCGCATGGAACACAGGGAATACTTGGGGACTATTGGGCTTTGGAGAGGAAAGACAGGTTTTCCACTCGCTCGAAGACGTCTTTTACCGACGCGTCAGAGGAAAACCATTCTCCGTGTCTCTGCGCAGGCATGGGGGAACATTGCCCACGCCCGTCAGTGATGAATCAGTCTTCGTAGGAGAGAAGTGAGTGCACCGGCACGTCGATCTTTTCACGCCCACGCAGCGCCGTCAGCTCCATCATCACGGAAGCGCCGACCACGTTGGCTCCAGCCTTGCGCAGCAGGGCGATGGATGCGGCGAGCGTGCCGCCTGTCGCCAGCATGTCATCGGTCACGACCACGCGCTGGCCGGGCTTGATGGCGCCCTTCTGGATGTGCAGCGTATCGGAGCCGTATTCCAGATCATAGCTGTGAGAGATTGTCTCGCCCGGCAGCTTGCCCGGCTTGCGGAGCATGACGATGCCCGCTCCCAGACGCGTGGCCAGAGGCGCCGCCGTGAGGAAACCTCGGGATTCGATGGCGGCCAGTTGGTCCGGCTGCCAGGGGGCGACCGCGTGCGCCATACGGGCTGTCGCCATCTGCCAGGCGTCGGCATTCCGCATCAGTGAGCCGATATCATAGAAGAGGATACCGGGTTTGGGAAAATCCGGAATGCTTTCGATATACTGCTTGAGGTCGATGTCGTTCATGGAGCGGCCCGATGCGAGTTGACGGGAGGACGTCTTCAGACAGGGGAGCGCCAGAGGCTTGACGCGTCTTCGGACAAAACGGGGCGGACACTACCCCGTGAGCACACGGGTCGCAAGGTGACACGGCCTGTTTGCAGCGCCCCACATACCCGCGACAGGGCCGGAGTCATTTTGTGAAGCGCATCACGCCGAGATGCGTTCCTGCATGGCCGCAGCCACGGTCCTGAGAAACCCCTCGCGCCGGAAGGGTTTCGGCAGAAGCTGAACGATGGGCAGGGCAGCAGCCGGACGCGGACCGTCAAGCGTGAAGTCGCCGGACATGCAGACGATGCCAAGCTCCGGCAGGCGCTCGCGCAGCAGACGGGCCAGCCGGAACCCGTCCAGCGGACCCGGAAGCTGAATATCCGTCACCAGAAGATCATAAATATTACCCGCTTCGACAACCAGATCGAACGCGGCCTCTCCATCCGCCGCTTCCGTCACGCGATATCCATCAAGACCCAGAATGGTTGCGACGATATCCCGAATGGCCGGATCATCCTCCACCACCAGAGCGCGGAGATCAGTTCTGGCGGGAGCCGGCGTGTAATCGGGCCTGACCCGCACGGCTTCGGTCAGGGCGCGCGGCAGCCAGAGGGACACGCAGGTTCCCTGCCCCGGCGAAGAGGCCACGACAACCCGCCCTCCGGCCTGCTGGCAGAAATCAACCACCATGGCCATGCCCAGCCCTGTGCCTTCGCCATCGCTCTTCGTGGTGAAGAAAGGCTCAAAAAGCTGTTGGAGCACTTCCGGTCCCATGCCGCAGCCATTATCGATGACATCGACGCGCACCCAGGCGCCGGCAGGCAGCGGCGTCGGCTCGGATGACACCCGCAGGCCACGATTCGCCTCGACGGGCAGCGTCAGCAGGTCAACTGCCGTGGGGTAGGACGCATTGCTGGCGCTGATGCTGATCTGGCCGCCACCGGGCATGGCGTCACGGGCATTGATGGCGAGATTAAGCAGCGCACTTTCAAGCTGGGCCGGATTGACCTGCACATGCCATATGTCCCGGGCGCTTCCACACTCGACCGTGATGCGCGTGCCGATGACCCGGGCGAGAAGACCGTTGGTCAGGGCGAAGATGTCGGCAAGCGCGACAGTGTCGGCGGCAGGTCTGTCCCGGCGGGTAAAAGACAGGAGCTGCCCCGTCAGCGCCTCCGACCGCCGGGCCGCATGGGCCGCAGCGTCCAGACAGTGCTGGCGTCGCTCACCGTCAGACACCTGCCCGGCTTCCGTGGCGAGTTCGATATTGCCCAGAATGACCGTCAGAAGATTTTTGAAATCATGCGCGATCCCGGCCGTCAACTGCCCAACAGCGCGCAGCTTCTGCGATTCACCCAGAGCGCGCTCACTCCGCAGGCGAAGCGTGATGTCGTTGGCCGTCAGCACGAACCCACGACGGTCCTCCGCGTGCAGGCCATCATCGGAGGCGAAGAACAGGGTCCGGCAGAGTTCAAGATCCGCGCCGTTGACGCCCTTGCACTCGACCATCACGGGCGGAGCGGATTCGCCCCGATGAAAGGCGCGCTCAACATGGGTAAAAGGTTCGAGAAGCGGCTGCCCATCCACAACGAGAGCGGCGCTGAGATCTCCATATGACAGGCCCTGACGCAGAAAACCCTCATCGAGACCGAGTATCGAACCGAGCCTGTCATTCCAGTGCCGGAGCTGGCCGTCCGTGCCGAAAACAGCGACGCCGATGGCCAGACTGTCCAGTACGGCCCTGAGCTGAAGGGCGAGGTTACGACTCCGCGCCTCGGCGCGTGCGGCGGCGAGGGATGTCCGGTCCAGAATCCATCCGGCCGTCACCATGATCAGCACGCCGATGATGATCCCGAGCGCATCGAGCCGTTTCTGCCAGCTCGTATTACGGAGCATGTCGGCAAGCCGCCCTTCCCGCCGCGCCGTATCGACACTGCTCAGACTGATGAGCGCCTCGTCGATCCCTGACAGCGTGGCGTCGGTTTCCGGACGATTCACGACGTCGTCATCAGACGCCTGCCAGGTTGCGATCATGTCCAGAGACGTTTTGAGCTGATCAAGGCTGGCCGGACGAATGCGGTTCAGGCGTTCCTGCACCTGCTCCACGGACGGAAAATCATCCCTGATGACATTGATCTGGACCAACGCATCGTGAAAGCACTGCCGCTGCTTTTCATCCTGTGTGGCAAGCCATGCGAAACGGCAGATGCGGGCCTGTTCCACCTCCCGGTCCAGCGAGCGGAGAATCTGGTCGGCGCTGGCGCTCTGACGGTCCATCTGACCATGCCGCGCCATTTCATTACCCAGCTGCATGGCCAGAGTTCCGAAGGTCACGATCAGCAGCGCGGCGCCCAGAAGCGCAAGCACATGGGCCCGTTTGGCAGGATGGCGAGCCATCTTTTATTCCGTCAGATGTTGGCGCGTGCAGCATAGCACTGCGACATCGCGCCATGCGTCAAGACACTGTTTATACAGATGATGCAGAAAACGCACAGTTTCACTCTTCCACCACGCCGCTTTCGCCTGTCTTACCCCCTTCGGCTTTCCGCCAAACCCCGCCCCAGTCTGGCGACACACCCCGCGAACCGGGATTACGGCTCCTAACGCATTAACTGACGACACGCCCTAACGGGCAGGGGGACGCATGGGCAGACAGAGCATCATGGCGACAGCGCCCGCCGCCATCCCGATGGCCATCGGCAGAGGCGTTTCGGAGGCGAAAAACGGCAGGGATGACAGCACGCCGACGAGAACACCGGCAATGGCGCCGAACACGTACTGCATCGTCCCCGCCAGTGCCGAGGCCGTACCGGCGACCCGCGCATGATCAGCCAGCGCACCCATTGTGGCGTTCGGATAGATCACCCCCGTAGGGCTGAGAGTGAGCAGCATCGCCAGAATGACGAAGATTACCGTCCGGGACAGGCCGTGCTGTGGCACGGGATGGATATTGAGCCAGAACGAAATTCCCGCCAGCAGCAAACTCCCGACAAGAGACAGGCTGATGGCGACGGCGAGAATCCTGCGGGGATCAAACCGGCTGACCAGAGCACCGTTGATCTGGGACGCGCCGATCATGAACACGGCGAACAGCCCGAACAGCATGGAGAACCGGAACGGCGTGAAATGAAACCCGTTGATGAAGACGGGCGAAGCGGCGGTCAGGTAGCTGAATGACAGAAAGGTTGAAAATCCGGCGATCAGCGCGTGGGAGAGAAAGGCGCGATGACGCAGGAGCATCACATAACGCATCATCAGCGTGATGGGCGGCAGGCGCAGACGGAGTTCAGAGGCCAGCGTTTCAGGCAGCATCCGCATGACCAGCAGCACGCACAGCACGCCGTAGGCCGCGGAAGCCCAGAAGATCACGCGCCATGACACGAAGGTCACGACAATGCCTCCGAGCATCGGCGCGAGAATGGGCACCACCCCCATGACCATCACGAGCCGTGACATCATGCGCGCTCCTTCCCGCTGATCCGGCACAAGGTCACGGACGCAGGCGGTCGGGACGACCAGACTGGCGGAAGCCCCGATCGAGGCGATGAAGCGGGCGATGCTGAAGGTCAGAATGTCCGGCGCAGCGGCGCAGATGGCTGAACTGACGGCGAAGATGATATTTCCGGCAATCAGCGGCATGCGCCGCCCGAAACGATCCGACAGCGGCCCGACGGTCAACTGTCCGATGGCCAGTCCGACAAACCAGATGGACAGCGTCATCTGCACGGAGGACAGGCTCGTATGCAGCATGCTCACCATCGACGGGAACGCCGGCAGATAGATGTCCGTCGAGATGGGGCCGACAGCCGTCAGAAAGCCAAGCAGAACCGGCAGCCACCAGGGCGTTGTCGGTCGGGCTTCGTAACTGTGTCGCGCCGAAGGCTTCTGGGGCTGGGCGTTAGCGGCCATGCCGTTTCCCGGATGCTGTGTTCTGAAGATATAGGGGTAAAAAAGATGAGGATTTCATGACGACCGTCCTTGCGAAGAACGAGCCGACGACTTTGATCCCGTGACCCACACAGAAAGTGTTTGTGTGTTCTGCTGCTCGTAGCGTTCAGTCTGGCTCTTCCGCAAGGGGTAAGCCAAATTTACAATGACGCCTGTCGTGAAGAAGACTGTGACAGTCGCCATAATATCGCATCACGGCGGATATATCTTCAGGAAAAATCCGCCTGACCGCCGGTGGCGAGGCGTCGGAGCAGTCGGTATCCCAGAAGACCGGAAGCGACGAAAAGCGCCATGGCAATGAGGGTTCGATCCAGACTGCCGAACTGCGCCCCTGATCCCAGCAATACAAAGATGATGCTTTGCGGAAGGCTGCCGACCAGCGTCGCCGTGATGAACGGCAGCAGGGCGACAGCGGACAGGCCCGCGAACAGGTTGAGCAGCAGGGACGACCCGACAGGCAGAAGCCGCAGGGTGACAATCGTCTCGAACGGATGACGCGCGAGCATCCCGGCGACTCGCTCGCCGTAGCGCATGAGAACGCCACCCTTTCCCTGACGCTTTCTCCGCGCCATGGTCTCACTGACCCAACGATGCGCCCCCCACCGCGCCCATGCCCAGCACAGCACGGCGCCCGCGACGGTGCTCGCCGTGGCGAGTGCCGTCCCTTCCGTGAGACCGTACGCCACGCCAGCCGCGAAACACAGGATCTGGCGCGGCAGGCCGAAAAGACACCAGAGCGTCCCGGCGAAGCAGAACCAGAAGCGACCGGCCACGCCCTGACGAAGGTGCGCCGTATCATTGAGAAGGTCATGAAGCGCGGGCACTTCCCGCAATGCGACCGCTCCCCCCAACAGGACAGCCAGCATGATCGCCGGACGCAGGAGGGACAGTGCTGACGGGGCGGCCTGATCCCCGGCATCACCCGTCTGCCCCATTGGCATTTTTCCGTCGTGCGTTTCTGTCGGATCAGGCATCGGGCTCTCGCTCATGGCGCGCGGTAACACCTCCTTGCTCAGGGTTGCAAGAGCGCGTTAAACAACCGGCACAATGTCCAACATGCCCTCCCCTGCCTCAGCCTCTCCCTCAATCCGCGCGCCCCGGAAGGTCGACGGCATGACCCTGCGTGACCGACGCCACGTTTCCAACTGGCTGCTGAGCATCTGCGTCATGCTGCTCGGAATGATCGCCCTTGGCGGCGCGACCCGTCTGACCGGGTCGGGCCTGTCGATCATGGAATGGCGTCCGCTGACCGGCATCATTCCTCCGCTCACACACGCGCAGTGGGAGCATGAATTCGCACTTTATCAGGGCATTCCGCAGTACAGGATACTGCATGACGGGTTCGGGCTCGCCGGGTTCCAGCAGATTTTCTGGCTCGAATGGATTCACCGTTTCTGGGGGCGGCTGATGGGCATCAACCTGCTCGGCGGGCTGGCGTTCTTCGCTTTCAGAAAAGCCCTGACCCGTGGGTTGGTGATCAGGTTGCTGGTCTTCTTCGTGCTGGGCGGGCTTCAGGGCGCAATCGGCTGGTTCATGGTGGCCTCCGGCTTCCGCCCTGACAGCACCGCTGTCGAACCGGTCAGGCTGGTGCTGCATCTTGGCATGGCGCTGCTTCTTTACGTCGCCATTCTGTGGACGGCGCTCTCGGTGCGCGTCCCCGAGCCGGAAGCCCTGCCGGACATGGCCGGCGCCCGCCGGACCCGCAGCTTCCTGCACGCGGCCCTCGGGCTGATCGGCCTGACGATCGTGGCGGGCGGCTTTACGGCGGGCACGCATGCCGGGTTCGTCTTCAATACGTTTCCACTGATGGATGGTCGCCTGATCCCTGAGGGTTACGCGAAGCTCAGCCCGTTCTGGTATAACTGGATCGCCAACATTCCGGCGGTGCAGTTCGATCACCGTCTTCTGGCGACGGTAACGGCGCTGGCAATCGGCCTGACGGTTCTCACCGGGATGAAAACGAAGCTGACGCCACGCGCCCATGCCGCCGTGGCGTTGCTCGGATGGGCCGTGCTGATTCAATACGCTCTGGGGGTGACGACGCTGCTGCTGGTCGTCCCGGTCTGGGCGGGCACCGTTCATCAGACCTTCGCCGCCATTCTTCTGGGTGTGGGCGTGTTCGCGATGCACACACTGCGCGGCGCCAGAAGAGGACGCTCCGCAGGCGTCTGAAGTGGAAACTGTCTCTGACTATTGTGATGCTGGTTTTGTTTGTGCACTGAATTCTGTAATGTCGCTTCAGAAGTTTTAAATGCAAAGGCCGAGAGAATGACTGTGAATACCGAGTTAAAAGAAGAAGAAAAGTCTTCTGTTTTCGACAAGGCGATGTCGTTCATGGAGGATGGAGACTATGAAGAGGCATGCGAGGTCTTTGCCATACTGGTCAAAAATTTCCCTGATGATGCGGGTCTGTGGTGGCAGTATTATTCGGCCCTGAGAAGAGCGCGTCTGGATGTTGAAGCAGACCAGTGCGCCGATGACTTTGTAAGACTGTTCCCGAACGATGTCGGCTTTATCCTGCAGTGGACACGCTGCACCGATGCCCGCGCGGACTGGAATGAATCCCTCAGACGCCGTGAGCTGATGCTCAGGAAGCACAACCCCTTTACCAACATTCATTTCCTGCCTTTGGTCACCGAGTGCTTTCTGCCATTGGTGGAGACCAAGAACTTTCCCTACCTCAACAAAATTGTCACCCAGTACTGGGAACTGTTCTTTGTCGACGGCAAATGCGGAGCAGCCGTTTATTACGCGCTGGAAGCTCTGGGAGACTACAGGCGTCAGATCGAACTCTGTGACCGGCTTCTTTCAACGATTGAAGGCGGCTCTCCCGTCATTGAAGGCGTGGATTACAGAAACCTGCGCGCATTGGCCATGTCAGCCGTGAATTATCACTCTCTGCTGAGCACCCAGAAGCAGAAAGTAAGCGTTCTTTCGCTCGGCCAGAGTTGTCTCCCCTATACAGTCGCCAATCGCTGGGGACTGATCGATTACGCGGGTGACGCTGATATAACGATCTTTGATCTGGGCGCTTTCAGCCGCAACTCGGCGGCTGAAGCCATCAAGACCGATTTTTCAAGCTATCTGCAACCCGAAAACTACTATCAGGGTGTTGACCCATCCGGCGCACCCCAGATGTTCCACAAGCCTTCCGGCGTCCATTTCGGCCATGAACGTGGACGGACAATTATCGGCGATGATCAGGAGGCGTTTCACAGCCTGATAAAACGCAAGGTCGATTCATTTTCCAGACGCTTCAACAAGGGACATGCCCTTCTTGTCTTCGGCATGGTCGGGGAATGTGATCTTCCAAAGTTCATGGAAGACATGAATCCGATTCTTGTTGAAAAATCATCCAGACTTCTTGTTCTCAATCTCACTCGGGATCATGTTCCCCACTCCGAACACTCGAATATAACCTGCATCCATATTCCATTCCCGGTTGATTATAGCTGGAACGGAATCAACGACTACACTTCAGACCGTGGTCTGGCGTTTGATGCACGCGTGACGTCAGCGATACTGCGCGAGATGGAGCTGACCGCCGGTCAGGCATAATGTGAATTCCCTCTCTTTCCTTTTACATGGAAAGAGAGGGAATTTCTGATCAAAACTTGTTTTATAATTTCAAAAACAAGGGCTTTAAGATGAAAATTGCCTGTGCACTGTTCGTGAAAAACGAGATACACGATATCACGGGATGGATTGCCTGGCATTTTGCTATTGGTATCAATCATTTGTACATATTTGATGACCACTCTGATGACGGCACATGGGAAGTCATTCAGGCGGCGTCACAAATATATTCCATAGAAAGCTATAGAACCAACATAAAAAAAGAGCGTAATTTTTATCATCGACAAGGCCAGAGCTTCAATAGCGCCGTTGAAAAGGCCAGAGGTGTCTTTGACTGGCTCGGTTTTCTGGATGGCGATGAATATCTGTATATCAATGATTTTACAAACGCCGCCGATTTCTTTGCCCAGAAGAAATTTGAAAACGCAGATGGAATCGCCATAAGCTGGTGCGTCTATGGCAGCAATGACAAGGTTATCGCAAATAACAAACTCAACATTGACCAGTTCACAAAATACAATGTGAATGCTCCCGATCCCGATGGTTTCGGGTTGGTCAAAAGTTTCGTGCGACCCGAGAAAGTTGATTTTGACTACTCAAATCCACACAGATTAAACGTCAACGAAGAGCGCTACCTTGATGAGAGTGGCGACGTTGTTGAATGGCGAGGCACAACCAAGAAAATAAACTGGGACCATGCGAAAGTAATGCATTTTATATGCAGAAGCATGGAGCACTATGTTTCACGCATAAAAAGACGCGTTAATGCAGACCTGTCAGACTCCATAGGATACTGGAATCACTTCAACGTTAATGACGCCGATGATTTCGCGCCGCTCTCCTTTTCCAAAAATGCAAGAAATATCATGCTCAGAATCAACAGGGCAAGATTTTTCGACGCGCTGAAGCATGCATGTATTTTTCCCTATAAGAACTACAGAATGATTTCCCTTTCGGACCACGTGGTCTACAGGACCGAACCGGCAGATGATGTGGACGTTTTTGAAATCAGAAATAAAAATGGCGATACCCTGAATCTAAACCCGTTTGGCAGGATTTCAAGCGAACCCGGCGAGAAGGTTTATCTTCGCAAGCTCAAAGGGAACAATGACTTCTACAGCTTTTTTCAAAAGTCATGTGAAAGCATAGCCATTTCAAACGATACGGGCAGCCTGTCATCCTTCTGCGTCGTCGTTGAAGACGCTGGTGACGACCATGTTTCAATACGCAATCCTTACGAATACAGTTATCTGACATCTCCTCCCAGCCACTGTGATGACAGCGAAGTCAGCTTCTCGGCAAAAAAGATTCTGGATTGGGAGAAATATACGCTGAACAAAATCGACTATGATGGAAAAGTCCCCTGTTCATCTATCAGTGTAAATAACGAAATCGGTCTCGATGATTTCATTCATACCTTACGCAACAATATAGGAACGATGACGGTTTCTGATTTTTGCGTCTGTCTGGCTTCAGTCGCTGATAGCGACATCCTCACCTTGAAAAGCTGCATGCGTAACCTAATCCCTTACACCTGACGACTTCAGAGCCACAGAAGAGACAGCCGGACAAGAGCAGACCATTCTACGAGCAGTTTTCTCGACCTGTCCGGCTTATTGATCTTTCCACGTATATTTTCCAATCCTTCAAGAGCACGACAGATTCTTCATCGGCATTGTCATTTTGAAAGACTGATGAAATTTATCTGACGGTTTCAATCCGGGTTTTTCTGACCTATCCGCATGCGCCACACAACCAACTGATTTGACTGTCAGCAAACCCGCGAACACCATATTCAGGAATACTCAGGACTCTGAAACATATGCCGTTGAAACGCAGGCTTTTCACGCTCAATGCAGCCGCCGCGCTGGCCGCTCCGCTGTTAAGCAGATGCGCTCCTCCCGCCTATGATTTCCGCGCAGGCAGGACAGACTACCCCGAGGAAGCCTTGCCTGACGGCGATCTGCACATTCCGCTGTGGAACGGCGCTCCTCCCGATGGCGGCGGCCCACAGGGAGAGCCCAGAATCTCGATCCATGGTGCGCTGACCAACATTACGACCCCCACACTGAGTGTCCACCGTCCGGCACGCTCCAACGGAGCGGCCGTTATCGTGGCCGGGGGTGGCGGTTATCGCTATATCCAGATCAGGAAAGAGGGTGTCCTTCCGGCCCAGTGGCTGACCTCCCTCGGCATTACCGCTTTTGTCCTGATTTACAGGCTTCCTGGCGAACACTGGAAAGATGGTCGGCTGGCTCCTTTTCAGGATGCCCAGCGCGCGATCCGCCTTGTAAGAGGTCATGCGAAAACATTCGGCATCGACCCGGAAAGAATTGGCGCTCTCGGATTTTCCGCAGGTGGTCACCTGATGGGGACATGCGCCATCCGACCGGAATGGCAAACCTATCATCCCGTGGACCTGTACGACACAGAGCCCGCCACACTCGCCCTGAGCCTTCTCGCCTATCCTGTCGTCACACTGGAGCCTCCCTATCAGCGCACGGGTACACGCCGGATGCTGATTGGTGACCACCCAACCACGCAGGATGGTATCGACTGGTCAATGCAGACCTATGTAAAGCCCGGTGATCCGCCCTTTTTTCTCGTGCAGGCGGCAGATGACCGGATCGCCAGCGCCGAAAACACCGCCATTCTGGAAAGAGCCTGTCATGACAACAATGTTGACGTTGTCAGGCATCTCTTCGGGCATGGAGGGCATGGCTTTGGCATGGGGCGTCCCGGCACGGAAACCGCCGCTTGGCCAGATATGGCGCAACAATGGATGCGTCAGAGGCATTTCATCTCCTGACATCAGAAGACAAAATGCCTGTCAGACGTGAATGTCCCGTCAGTCCGGCAACTCGACAGTCTCAAGCATTTCATACACACGGTTGCCCGCATTCCAGCGCCAGACAGAAAATGTCGGAACCGTTTCCTGAAAAGCGAGATCGCTTACCTTGTCGTGAGTCGAAGTCAGAACGGCAACACTCGTCGCGTTATCCTGCCAGATCACCCGATCATTTCCATCAAGGACAGTCAGGCTGCTCTCACCCGCGCCATAACAGACGCTGTCCTGCACAAAGACAGCCCGCACATCCGGCAGGGCCTTTCCAAGATCAAGCGCGATACTGCGAGGTGTTACAGGATGATTGCAGTCATCGACATATTTTCCATCCTGCACCTCCAGATTGGCCACGCTCCGCAGTTTTTCAGAACTGGAGACAGGAACAGGTTTCGCATCCTTGAAAGTCAGAACTTTCGCGTTCCTGACCAGCCTGACGTAATCCTCGGCATGTGCCGGAACAGCGATGCTCATCACAAGAGCCCCAGCCAGAAGGCCAAGCCATTTCATCGAATGCCCTTTCAATCCTCATATATGCGTCACAGCAGAAACGCGCCTTCCCCCGTAGCATGACACAAAGTGCATGACACCGACAGGTGGGAAAACGGTTTCGGCATCCCCTGCCCCACAGGCATTTTAACACAGAAAGATAATCAAAAAAGCCGGTTGTCGGCGGCCTTTTACAGCAAAGCCCCCTCAGAGGGCACGAAGGACGGTACCGTAAGACGCTTTGCCCAGATCGTCGGCATAACTGCCTTCCACCCAGACCCGTCGTCCTGACACCATGACCTCCCGTACCACGCCCGCCGGTCTGTTGACCATGGCCCGACACCCGAGTTCGGGCCTCACCAGCAGCTCACAGGTCTGCTCAGGATTCCACATCCGCAGCGCTTCCGGATCAAGAACACACAGATCCGCTCTGGCTCCGACACGGATGACCCCGACATCCAGTCCGAAAAACCGGGCCGGAACGGACGTCAGACGCATGACGCTCTCGGCCACACGGGTCAGTCCTTCTTCCTGCGCGATCTTCAGGGTGCGCAGATTGCCATCGTAAAAAGCGATATTGGCAAGATGGGCTCCACTGTCATTGAAACCCGGCAAGGTCATGGGATGGAACAGAAGATGTCTCAGGATATCCGGATCATTGTTTGCAATGGCCGTCTCCCAGCGCAGCGCCGTATCCCATTCACGCAGCAGGAACAACAGAAACCGGGCATCATCTTTTACGGAAGCGGGCACTTTCCGAAACAGCGTCTCCTCGGCAGCGCTCTGCGCGCCGTAACACCGTCCATAGACCCGCCACAGTTTCAATCGACGATATGGTTCCTGCAGCGTCTTTCCGGACCAGTGAGGCAGGGGACATTCCACGACATTCATGTCAGCCAGAGAACGGCTCAGAACAATATGATCGAGACGCAGCCAGTGCAGCAGCCGGGCAGGAGAAAAACCTTTCCGGCCTTTCATCCACATCCGGCAAAAATCCCTCTCCCACTGTGGGTCATTCAGAATCCGCAACCGTCCTTCCCGGTCATCCAGTTCCAGCTCATTCAGCGCCCTGAGTTCAGGCAACTCATCCGCGACCGGGTTGATGGCGCCATCGCTCCAGATCCGGAACGGCCCGGACAGGGCCTGAAAATGAAAATGCCCGCCAAGCAGCTTTGAATTGAGAATATGGGCCAGCAGAAGACAGAGTCTGTAGGCGGACTGATTGGTGCGCAGATCAAGCGCCGCCAGAACGGAAGTTTTCAGCGCCCGTCTGTAAAGACGACGGCTGGTCAGCAGAAACCCTCTGACTGCGGCCACAATGTCGTCTTTCGGCGGTGTCGCCTGCCAGACTCTCCCAAAGCGTCGCACAACAGACAGAAGCTGTTTCAGTTCCGAGAATGCCGCGTACTGGGTCGGAATTTTGCTTTTTTTATGTGGAGCGTTGGCGAGAAAATGAAAGGGCAACGCATCCGTGGAGAGGCCGACATATCCCTCCTGCATGGCCGTTTCCACCAGCCGTTCCATTTTCCGCAGTTCCGCACTCGTGGGTTTACGGGAAACTGATTCCTTCAGTCCCATCACCTCGATCCGCAGCATGGAATGTGGCAGGAAAGGCGCTACATTGACGCCGAGCGGCAAGGCCCTGAGGTGATCAAGATACGCGCTGGAACTGTCCCACGTACACTGTTCCGCCACCTTTTCCAGCACGACACGGGGGATATTTTCCACCCGCGCAAAGCAGTCCACAATCGGGTCCTCGCCGTTGCGCCTCTGGTTGCCGTAGCTCACACCGATCGAGCAGTTGCCGATCAGGACCGTGGTCGTGCCGTGCCGGACGACCTCGGGCAATCCCGGTGTCAGTTCCACTTCCAGATCGAGATGGGTATGGATGTCCAGCATGCCCGGCAACAACCAGAGGCCGCGGCAGTCAATGTCCACTGCGTCCCCCGAGACGGGGAGGGCTTTTCCGATAGCGACGACGAGGCCATCCCGTATCAGGATATCGGATTCGACAGGCGCTGTTCCAAGACCATCGAACAGGTGGGCATTTCTATAGACAGTCTCGGGCAATCCGGCCTCCAGGCAATCGCCGTCCGTGACTGAAACCGGCTGACTTTCCCACGCCGTATCTGCACGCAGCGATACTATTTCACTGAAACAGAACGCTAAATAAGGACAATGGTTTCGTTTTCTGTAATGCGTCCACCCGCTGCGGGCTCACATCTTCATCTTCCTGTTCATGTCTCGCGCCATTCGCCAAGCTGCGCTAAACCCGGCAGGCCGATCCCACAACAGCCGGACAAACCCGTGAGTCTCACAGAAACAGCCCATGCGAAGATCAATCTCTACCTGCATGTCACGGGCAAACGACCGGATGGCTACCATCTGCTTGACAGTCTCGTGGTGTTTGCAGGGGCAGCGGATCGCCTGACCTATGAAGCGTCCGGTGCACCGCTGTCACTGGAACTGACGGGGCCGTTCGGGCAGAAGCTCGCAGCGGAAGCCACTGACGACAATCTTGTCACAAGAGCAGCCCGCCTGCTGACCGAGGGAACGGACACGCCGCTCACAGGCCGCCTCGTCCTTGGGAAAAACCTTCCGGTTGCCTCCGGCATAGGTGGCGGCTCGGCGGACGCGGCCGCCACGCTCCGTCTTGTGGACCGCGTTATGGCTCTCGGCACATCGGAATCGCGGTTTCTGGCGATCTCGGAAAAACTGGGAGCGGATGTGCCTGTCTGCCTGCTCCAGAAACCAGCCCTGATGCGCGGCATCGGCGAGCAGCTCAACCCGGCCCCCGTCCTACCGCCCTGCGGCATACTGCTTGTGAACTGTGGCGAGGCCGTTTCCACTCCCGCCATTTTCAAGGCGCGCAACGCCGCCTTTTCCGGGGACGCCATCCTGCCACCCGCATGGCCGTCCGCCGCCGCCATGACGGATGACCTGCGACGCCTCAGCAACGATCTGGAGCCGCCTGCCCGCGCACTCTGTCCATCCATCAGCACTGTTCTGGACGCTATCGGCGCACTGCCTGACTGCCTGCTCAGCCGGATGAGCGGCTCCGGCGCAACCTGCTTCGGCCTGTTCGAAACGGCCGAAAGCGCGGAAGCCGCCGCACGCCAGCTCAGACTGGAACAGCAGAATGACTGGTGGATATGGGCAGGACCTGTTCTGCCCGCTCCCACTCAGCCCTCGGCCTGAAAGAGCATTTCTCTCCGGGAGAAATGGTTTATAGTGAGGAGGAGACCACCTGAAATATCGGTTTCAGGTTCCCTCGATTAGCAGGAAAGCCTGACGGAATAATGAGCAAGAAACCGACTCCCGCGGAAACATCAGCTCCTGCGGAACGCGTCAGGGACCCTCATATTCACATCGCGGCGTCCGAGGACTTCAAACAGGCGACCCTGACCATCACATCAGGGCGCAAAAAGATTGTTCTGGACCTGAACGCCGCTCAGGTCGCCGACCTGATCACAGGGCTTGGCGCGGTGCATCAGGCCATGGTCGGCGCGAATATTCCGCCCATCGAAGGAGTGTCGTTCACGCCGGTACGTCGCACAAACTGGGCGCTTCAGCTTGACCCGGAGTCACAGGGCTCCATTCTCGCCTTTCAGCATCCTGCTTACGGACCGATCGGTCTTGCCATGACGCCAGCCGACGCCGCCAAGGTTGCGCACGGCCTGTCCTTGCATCAGCAGCTCAACGCCGCGACACTGAAAGCCTCCGGGCCAGCCAACTGACCGGCTACACCCTGTTCTTGTCCTGAAACGCAAACCAGAACCAAAGGGACCGCACCCGCTGGATTGCAGCCTCTAAGTATTTTTATTAAATCCTTATATATTATTAATTTTTTTAAAAAACCTTCATCAAAAACTTCTGATTACAGACTCTCGCTCTTCATACCTTTTTCAGCAAAAGCGGCTGACAGAGCCTGCGCCATTTCCGCTTCCACCGACTTTTCCGAGAACGCTTCCCTCAGCAGTTTCCGCCCCAAGGCAGACTGCTCTTTCAGTCCGCTTTCATCAGCCCATAACGCCACAAGCCCGGCGACAAAGGCCTCCGTCTCCGCTGGCGCCACACAGGAACGCTGACCGTCCAGAAGCGGCAGCCCCTCCGCCGCCATAGGCGTCATCAGAACCGGGACGCCATGCGCCCAGCTTTCCAGTATCTTGCCCTTGATCCCCGCGCCAAAACGCAGCGGCGCCACCATCAGCCGCGCCTCTGCAAAAACACTGGCAATCTCCGGCTTGTATCCTGCAAAGACCAGACCGTCACAGGCGAAGGAGAGTGTCTCCGCCGTCATGCCTGAACCGAACACCGTGATTTCCAGCGCGGGACTCAGACGGCGCAGGGCGGGCACAATCTCCGTCGCCAGCCAGCGCACGGCATCCCGGTTGGGAGCATGGCCGAAATGACCGAGAAAAATGATCCTGTCCCGTTTCGCCGGTCGATACACGGTCCTTCCTACAGGAACCGCCCAACGCACGGTGACGGCCGCAGAAGACGGCACACTCTCCCTGATCCGCGCCGTTTCCTCATCCGAATGCGTGATCACCACGTTGGAGCGCCAGATAACCATCCGCTCCCGCGCCTCGCTCTGGGCGGCAAGAATGGTCAGTTCGGGCCGCTGCTCGACCTGCGCCTGCCGCCGCAGACGGAGACTGTCGATGTCCGCCACAGACCAAAGAATCCGCGCCATCGGACAGAGACGCCGCGTCAGTTCCAGGTAGGCCGACGCATTGCCCAGACGATGCAGGTAAATCAGATCAAACGCCTCTCCAGCCCGTCTGAGAATGGCTTCGACCGACTCCCACAAAGGCGGCCTGAGAACCGTAATCTCCTGTTTTTCCAGTGACGCGAGAACATCTTCACGACAGCCGGAAATAAGGCTTGGGGTGAAGAATACTTTCAGGCCCGCCGCCTGTAGCGCTTTCATATGCGACAGCAGCGCCACCGACGCCGCATCACGCCGCGTATCGGGTATCTGGTCATCAATCACCAGCACCTGACGCTGGACCGTGACGGCACGATTGCCTTCCTGCCGACGCAGACGGCGGATTTCACGGCGGGACGCCAGCCCCAGCGTGCCTTCCGCATCCTTTTTCCCAAGAGTCTCCAGACAGGACGACAGAAAATCAGCAGCGGTCCGAATCTTCTCCACATCGCACAGACCGCCAATCTCGCGGCTGGCGAGACGCATCATGGCCTGATCGAAAAAACCCTCCGCCGCTGGAAGAATTTTCATCCCGTCCGGAAAAGACACGCCAGTATCGAGGCGGATTTCAACAGTATGCGCCGTGAGCGGGTCCGGTGGCGACGTAAACAGAAACTCGAAACCGTATCGCCCGCTTCCCAGCCCCAGATCGCGAAGGTCACGGCGGAAACTGTTGGCTCGCAGAAAGGCGACTTCCTGACCGTCAAGCAGAACAGCCACTCCGACCGCACGCTCGGGACGATCTTCGTCGCGTATCCACCCGGCGATGCGCTCGTGATCAAGGATGTCGATCGCGCCCCGTACACCCAGCACGGTCTGCTCGTCTGTCGGCATGGGCACGAAAACAGGGGAGCCGTTGATCTGCTCCCCGTCGGGCAGCCTCACCTCGATCCGTGAAAAATCGTTTTCCGGGAGCGGCGGCATCCAGACATGACGAAAGGCGCAGTAACCGTCGCTGTGGCCGGGCTCCACAAGGTCTTCACGCCAGCTTTCGGCTGTCAGCAACGCGACCTGCACACCGTCACGGAAAACGGTGAGCGGGACAGGCGTGAACGGGTCCACCTCATCCCTCGCCCATCCCTCGATGACATACCGGTCCGCGCGATCGAGGAAGGCGCGATAGAGCGGACCGGTCATGCGGGACTGACTCAGGCCGCTGCTTTCACGGCTGACACGGCCCGCAGCGAGAATGTGCCACTGACGGAGGTGACGCCTCGCGGCAGCCCAAACGTGAAGCCGTAGGCCGCAGCGCCGTTGCTCACCACGCCGCTCGGACCATCGGCCAGCGTCATGCCAATCACGCGTCCGTCCAGCAGCACTTCCAGCGCCACGGGCTCGGATGGCGTCAGCAGATCGACAGCCCAGCCGGTCAACTGACGCTCCCTGTCGGACGCCAGCAGACCCAACCGCACGGTGCTGCCGGTATGGGCCGACAGGCGGTCGCGGATATGCTCCAGAACCGTGCCGTCTTCCAGACGCGGGGCGCAATAGACCGCCTCGACCGTCTCGGCGTCCGGATACAGTTCCGCAAACGTGCCAGCGTTGTGGAACATGCCGCGTGAGCCGTCATCGACGAAGCTTTCGGACGGAGCACCCTCGGCCAGCAGCAGATCATGGCTTTCAAGCTCGATGTGAATATAGTCCACCCGCTCGCCGATGCTGTCGAAATGGATGGAGCCGCCGTTGACCAGACAGTGCGCCGGGATCAGATAGCCCTCCACGCACATGGCGTGCAGCGGCGAAACCGTCAGCGCCCGCTTCGGCAGGCTGGACCCCAGAGACCCCTTCTCGAAGGTCACGGGAATCAGGTCCGGGTTGCCGCGGGCGAACACGCCGTCATAGGCGCGGCGGCCGATCCAGCGGATGGGACGCAGCACGCCGGACGCCGTGCGGACCAGATCGCCGATTGCCAGCGCCTCGACCGGGGTTTCACCCGCCGCCGTGGCGATCAGCGTGCCGGGGCAATAGCACGGCGCGGGGGTGCCGTAGTCGATCAACGTGCTGCCGTCAGTGTCGATTGTGACGAGCAGTTTGGTCGGATCATAGACACCGTCGAACAGGATGGTCTCGCTGACGCCGTCGCGGGTGATGGTCAGTCTGTTGTCGCCGCTGAACGTGTAGTCCGGCGTGCCGGTGCCTGTCAGGTCGGTGATGTCGATCGTGCCGCCGTTGAACACGAGACGGTCCGTGAACAGCGTGTCTTTCGACACGTCCAGCCTGCCGCCATTCTCAAGCGTGATGTCCGTCAGCGTCGCGCCGCTGCCTGCGCTCAGAACGCCGCCGGAGCCAATATCAGCGTCACTCACCGTTCCGCCAGTGGAAACGTTGATCCCAGCACCGTCGTTGACTTTCACACCGACAACAGCGGCTCCGTTATAAACCTCCACCAGTGCACCACGATTGATTGTCGTATTGTAGGCAACGGCTCCCGCACCAGAGAGCTGCTGGAAAGACAGACCATTCAGCGTCGTGTCACGCGCTACGCCACCTGGCTCAACGAGCTGCAAGCCACCGCTGACCATTGTGTCAATAGCAACGCCGCCACTGGCAATATCCTGCTCCGCCCTGTAGCCCACCAGGGTATTTCGGGCGAGACCACCAGAGTCAATTACCTGCTCGGCAGGCGCCACCACCTGCCCGATGGGTAATCCATCGCTGCTCTCAATTGGAAGATATTGCGTTGTAAAGCTTGCTCCGTAGGCCTCGCCTCCGGCGTAAACATCCTGCTCAACAGAGCACGTAAAGTAATTGCCGTCACCAGACGCACTGATGTAACCGGAAAATATGCCGTTTGTGCTCAGGCCGTAAACATTCTCCTGCGAACTCTGAAAACGTGTGGGAGAAGCCCCGCCCCACCCCGTCACGTCCACAGCCGATGTAAAATAGGAGGCTCCGCCAGCTTCCACGGTCACCACATCACCCGGCCTGAGCATAGCCGACGTCAATACTCCACCGCTGCTGACCACCGTCTCGCGGGCAGTTCCTGTGCCGCCACCCGGATAGACGACCGACCCGCTCGTTACATCACCGGAACTTGTAGTTGCGCCAGAAACAGAACCGCCATTTGTTACGCTCGCCATCAGGACTTTCCTCAAACCTGTCTGATGCGCCCACAGCCGAACCGTTAACAACATGAAAAGGACGCCAATATTTAGTTACATATTAACACAAAAGCGTCCCATCAAAAATAAATAAGGAATATACCTGTTTCAGGTCGCGATTACTGCCTGTGCGGCAGTTTCCGCACAACGCCCGCCACACCAGCCGCAAGCGAGCGGTAGGCCTTCGCGGCCTCGCTTTTCGGTGCTCTCACCACAATCGGTGCGCCCTCGTCGGCGCTGAGGCGGATATCGGCCAGCAGCGGAATCTCGCCGAGGAACGGCACATCGAGCCGTCGCGCCTCTTCCCGTGCGCCGCCGTGACCGAACAGTTCCGTGCGATGATTGCAGTTCGGGCAGCAGAAATAGGACATGTTCTCCACAAGTCCCAGAACAGGCACTTTGGTCTTCTCGAACATCGCCACGCCACGCCGCGCATCCAGCAGGGCAATGTCTTGCGGCGTCGAAACAATGATCGCGCCGCTCAGGACAGCTTTCTGCGCCAGAGTGAGCTGCGCGTCTCCCGTTCCGGGCGGCATGTCGATCACCAGAACATCCAGTTCGCCCCACGCGACATCGCCGAGAAGCTGGCCGATCGCGCCCATCACCATCGGGCCACGCCAGACCATCGCCTGCGTCTCATCCACCAGCATCCCGATGGACATGGCTTTCAGACCCCATGCCTCAGCCGGGATCAGCTTGCCGTCACGGACTTCGGGCTTGCCGCTGACACCGAGCATACGCGGGAGCGAGGGGCCGTGGACATCGGCGTCCATCAGTCCGACCGACAGTCCTTCCAGCGCCAGTCCCGCCGCCAGATTGACGGCGGTGGTCGATTTGCCGACGCCGCCCTTGCCGGACGAGACGGCGATCACGGTGCGGACCTGCGGCAGCAGCGGTTCGGACGCGTCCTTGTTCCCGACGCCGCCGAGAGGCCGGTGACCGCCTCCGGCTTTTGGCTCCGGAGAAGATGCTGTCGGACGATGCGCCGTCAGCAGCACGCTCGCGCGCCATTCCGGGAAAGCCCGGTCAAGCGCCTGCTCTGCGGCGGCGGCGCTTTTTTCCAGATGCGCCGCCAGAGCCGGTTCCACGGCCAGCGTCAGGCGGATGCGCCCCGCGACGGTCTGACACGCCTCGATCCGCCCGATTTCCAGCAGCGACCGCCCGCTGGTCGGCTCACGGACACCCCGGATGACTGTCTCGATTTCCTCACGCGAGGGCACCTTCTGCGCGGCCATGACATCGCCTCTTTTATCTGCTGTTTGGTGCTTATGACGTTTATGAGCCGAAACGGCCAGATGGAAGCCCCGCCACCCTTTCAGCAGCCAGTCCTTCACCGGAACGCCTCGTAAAGCATTTCCGGCCATGCTGCGGCATGCGATTGATCTCCAGACCAGAGCGTCATGACCGTTGCTCCATGAAAGAATGTTGCATGGATACCAGCGTTTTCCAAAAACGCCTCAGACGCCTCCGTCGTGGCTCTCACCCTTCCGTGAATGATTGCTATAAGGCGCGGGTCTCCGGCGACCACTCCATTGTCGCATCCATGCAGGACAGGACATGACCGCCACGAACTCCGCCTTTCCGCCTTCCGATCACGCCCCGTCCGAAACACGGACTGACAGGACCACAGCCGCCGGGACCAATCCGCCTGCCACCAGACGCGCCCGCGATCACCGTGTCGATGCCCTGCGTGGCATTGCGCTGCTGATGATGTTCGTGGACCACATGCCGCAGAACCTCCTCAACCGGCTGACCATCCGCAATCTCGGCTTTGCCGATGCCGCGGAGATTTTCGTGCTGCTGGCCGGCTACGCCTCATGGCTGGCGTACGGACGCGGCTTTCCGAAACACGGCGTGCCGGAGACGCTCCGCAAGATCGCCGTGCGCTGTGGAAAGCTCTATATCGCGCAGGCGCTGATGATGCTGTCCTCTGTCGTCATCATCCGCACATGGCGCAGCTTCACACCCGTTCCCGTCGATTTTCTGGAACCGGAGCTGGCGCACGGTCTCGCCAATTTCTGGCGTGTCTTTCTACTGGACGCCCTGCCGTCCAACCTGAACATCCTGCCGCTCTACATGGTGCTTCTGGCGGCCTTTCCGCTGATGTACTGCGTGATCCGGTTCAATCGCTTTCTGGCGCTGGGACTGAGCTGCGCCTTGTGGCTGCTGATCAATCTCGACCCCAGTGTCAATTTCCCCAACTGGCTTGATCCGGATGGGTGGTATTTCGATCCGCTGGCATGGCAGTTCCTGTTCGTACTCGGCGCGTGCGGAGCGATCGAGGCCAGCCGCCACAACGGAGATCTCCCCTCCTTTTCCTGGCTGAAAATTCTCTGCGGGGGCTATCTGATGTTCTCGCTGCTTGAGGCCTTTCCGTGGACACAGTGGGGATTGCCGACCATCCGCCCGCTCGCCCTGCCCTCTCCCGACAAAAGCACGCTGGCTCCTTTGCGGCTGCTGGATGTGCTGTCCATCTTCTATCTGGTGCAGTCCTCACAACTGGCCCGGCAATTCTCGGAAACAAGGCTGGGACAGGCGCTGGCGCTGTGCGGGCGTCATTCGCTGGAAGTCTTTACGGTCGGCACCGTTCTCGACCTGATCGGCCGTCTGATCTTCACCACATTCGGAGAAGGATGGCTGCTTCAGATCGCGATCAACATTGCAGGTCTGTGGATTCTCTACTGCGTGACGGTTGTCTACGAGCGTAAGCGTAACCGGGCGCGCGAGCTGATGAAGCCATCGGAACCGCAGCAGCCTGCCGCCTCCTGATCCTTTTGCCACCCCTATGGTGGTGACGCCGCCAACAGACACAGGAACACCGACAATGAGCCATTTTCCCCGTCTGACCCGGCTGTTGCAGGCCGGCTCCTCCGTGAAGATCTGCCTGTTCGGCTCCTCCACTGTTGAAGGCATCGGGGCAAGCGCGCCGGAGTATGGACTATGCCCGGTCGTGGAGCGGACACTGCAACCCTTCATGCCCAACGGCGTGACCATCATCAATCGCGGCATCGGCGGCAATGGAGCCGAGGAAATGCATGCCCGGCTTCAGGACGTGATCGACGATCGCGCCGATCTGGTCATCTGGCAGGGCGGCACCAATGACGTCTGGAAAGAGCAGCCCGTCTCGGGCTTCATTGATCGGACCCGGGATGATCTGGAGCGTCTGCGTCGGGCAGACGGATGTGATCTGGGCATGATCGGACCGCAATGGTGCAAGATGATGGAAGAGCTGCCGAATTTCCCGGCTTTCCGGGATGCCGTTCCGGCGCTTGCCATCGAGATGAATATCCCGTTTTTCAACCGCTACGCGCTGATGAAATCATGGTCCGCCGAGCATGGCATGACCCGCGAGCAGCTTTCCCCCGATGGGCTGCATCTGGGTGATTTCGGCTACAGGCTGCTGGGCGAGGCCGTGGCGCGCTGGATTGTCGAGCTGACGGGGATTTAGAGCATCATCCGATCAGGTGGAATCATCTGATCGGCTAAAGAGCTTCTCGACAAAACAATGATCCAGAGTCGTTTACGTGAACCGGCGTGAACGGATACGGCTTCAGGTTCACGCATCTGTTGGATGTCATCGCGCGTTTCTCGGGGTTTTGTCCCGAACTCCACAAAGGGACGTGGCCCCTTTGATCCCGATCAGTTAAATTAACAAGGGAGCGGGGGAATCTGTGATCCCTTACGGGCGCAGGCAGATCAGTGAATGGTCGGAGAGATATTCGCTGAGGCCAGATGCAGACGCGCCGGGGCGGAGGCTGGAGCCGCGAGCTTGAGTTCCGGACCAAAGCCCGGCCATTCACCGTCCGCCAGCGATTCCAGAGAGGGCGTCGGCAGGTTGAGGCGATCCGCGTAGGTCCAGAGATAGGAGAAAGCCTGCGTGACGTAGGCCCGCGTCTCAGCATTGGGCAGCCGCTCCATATAGAGCAGCGGGTCCTCTGACACGCCAGCGCTTGTCTCCCAGTGAGAGATCGCACCCGGTCCGGCATTGTAGCTGGCCAGCAGGCGAATGAGGTCACCGCCATCCGGCGCCGCCTGCCCTGCCCAGCTCAGATGCGCCAGATACTTCACATAGCGCTGACCGATTTCCAGATTCAGACCTGGGTCATGCAGCACCTGCGGCGAGGACGCAAACCGGTCAGCCTGCCCCGTGACGAAGCCTGCCGTGCCGGGCTGAATCTGCATGAGGCCATGCGCACCCGCACCGGACACAGCGCCGGGATCAAAATTGGATTCCAGACGGGTCAGCGCATAGACCAGCGCCGGATCGACAGTGAAACCGTGACGCGGATGCAGGGCTGGCAGCGGCAGACGCTCGCCATGCCTGCCGGAAGACTGTTCCATCGCCTGAATGGAATCCGCCATTTCCAGCGCCAGATCGTTCAATCCGGCGGCAGCGGCCACCAGTTGGAAGGACTGCGCCAGAGCGGTGTCACGCACAATCTGCGGCCAGTAGCGGCGCAGCGCCTGCTCCGCCCGCTCCTGCTCGCCCACCTGCAACAGGGCGAAGACGCGATGCCCGACCGAAGTGGCGGCCACAGCCTCCACGTCGATTTCCGTCAACAGGGGTTCGGAAGGCGCCGCATCCGCCGACAGTTCGAGGCTCGCGTCCTGCACTGCGCCTTCACGCATGACATGATGCGGCACGCGCTCCATCATCCGCCGCGCCAGCAGACCGTAAAAGCTGGTCGGAGCCGCCTGCGCCCGCTGAAGCCACGGACGGAAAGAGGTCATCTCGCCCAGTTCCTGGTGACCACGGGCCGCCCAGAAAGCCGCTGCGGAAATCAGCTCTGGCGTCACGAGCGGCGCACGGGAGGCTTTCTCGAACAGGACGACGGCTTCCGCCCTGCGTCCCTGCGACCAGGCCGCGAGCCCGGCCATATAGGCGGGGAAACCAACCTTTTCATTGCCGCGACGGAGCGCCTCACGCGCGGTTTTTTCCGCAGCCGCGAAGGCTCCCTGACTCAGCAGCGCCTGAGCGACCTCGCCACCCAGTTGCGCCGCGTAAGGAGGCGTCATGCCCGGTGTGATCGCGATCAGATGCAGGGCGCTTTCAGCGCCTTTTGCGCCCGTTGTGGCGCGTTCCATGACCGTGCGGTCCAGCAGGACATTGCGTGTGAACGCCCGTTCCATCGACCCATTGACGCTCCCGGCGCGCGCTCCGCCCAGCATGGCGAGAGACGGCGCGGGAGGCAGCGGCGCGCCACGCTCGGAAACCGATGACAGGCGGCTATAGACCGCCGGTGCATCCGCCATGTCGGCGTGATCATGCAGCCAGCGTCTCATCTCCGAGGCAGTGGGATGATAGGATGGGTTGAGAAATCTTTCGGCCAGAATGTCGGCCAGCAGGGTGGTGTCGGTCAGGCGCGTCGTGCTGGCCAGAGCCTCGCTGAAAGCGCTCTGGCGCTGAAGCCGGAAAATGGCCCGCACGAGGGTCGCCATGTCGGAAGACAGCGGCCGTGGCAGGGAGACACCCGCATCGTCAGGCCCGCCATAGGGCAGACGCGACACAGCCATGGCCACCTCATCGCTGCCATGGCCATCATGGGATGACCGCGCCGAAGACCGGGAACCTCCTTCGTCAGGGGAAACCGGTAGCGGCCGCGCACTGGCGAAGGATGCTCCCGTCAGCAAGGCAGCGCCGGCAAGCAGAAACCTGGCGGCGATCGAGTGGGAAATATGACCTATGGCTCGCATGGTGGCGGGGGTCTATAAGTTCCCACTGCAAAATGCAAGTTTGCTGACAATCATCACACGGGAACAGAGAAGCGTCACGCAGGAATATCCCTTGTAAACGCTTGAATTCCCGTGTTTGTCACACATGGTAGAAAGATGCTTCTACCTGAGACTAATCCTGTGAATCACTGTTCATTATTCCATCATTACGTGACTTAATTCACAGCATCATCGAGTGTTACCGCAAGTAACAACATATCATCCCATATCTGACGGCGAGCCGTCGCGCCCGCCCGCAACTGTGAGGGGTGTCGCATCGCCATGACAGGCTTCTGCACCCCTCCTTCCGCCCCCCATGCGGTCATGCGCCAACTCCCCCGCGCCCGGGCAGGATTGATGTCCGGACCAAGGATCATCCGGGTCGCCAGCCCTCCGCACAGAAGCAGTCTTTCAGGCTGGTAAAGCGCTATACTCCTGAGAAGCATCGGCAGGCACTGCGCAACCTCGACGGGAGACGGAGGCCGTCCGCCCGGTGGACGCCACGGAATCGCCGGAGCCAGAATCATCTCTTCACGCGTCCGCCCGATCGAGGCGAGCATACGGGTCAGAAATCCTCCGGATTCCCCCGAAAAAACGACACCACTCCTGTCTTCGTCGGCATCTGGCGCATCTCCGATCACCATCACCCTCGCTCCGACCGGACCACGCGGCAGGACGGTATGGGTCGCCGTCCCTCTCAGGTTGCAGGCCACAAACCCGTCAATGGCCTTTTCCAACGCCTCGATAGTCGCGAGTCCGCCCAGCGCCCGGAGCGTCGCTTCAGGAGCCGCCGAGAGCGCCGCGGCCGGAGCAGGCAGTTCTTCGCGGACAGGGAGCGGTCGCCGTTCAGCATACTCTGCGGCACGCTCAACCACCGGCGCAGCCGTCTGCCGGGCCACCCGCTCGGCTTCCCACTCGGCAAACCGGTCGTGGGGCTCCTCATCAAGCAGGACATCAACGCCCCACTCGATCTGCAACTCCAGCAGCGCCGCAACCGCACCAGCGTCCATCGTCACCAGATTCTCCACACCTTCTGCCTTACTCCTATAGAGAAAAAGAGGCCGTCCGTCCTCCTCTCCGTAAAGCCTCCTTTTCCATATGAGAAAGCCGGAGCATGGCTGACCGGACAGCAGAGCAAATCAGCCCGTCAGGACCTATCGGCCATACTTCCCCAAAACTACAGCCGGACAGGATTCTTCCTGCCTCCATGCCTGTGAACGCGGCGTCAGGAAAAAGCACCGGGGCAACCTGCCCGTCATCCATCCTTTTTCAAACTTCATCAGTCACATATGCTCGTGGTTGGCCGATCACGCTTGCCGGGTTAAGTCTTTTCCATGACCGTTACAGTCATGGGACGCCACCGTCCCATTCACACATCGTCAGAGGCCCGTCACCATCATGCCAATCCGTCCCGCCTTCTCCGCCCTGCTGCTGGCTTCTCTTCTGTCCAGCAGCGCGATAGCCGCGGGACAGAAGACGCCGACGGGCTCACCAAAGGTGGAGGCGGCTCCGTTTACACCGATTGATGCGCCGGATTTTCTGGTGGGGCTCGTGGCTGCGCGGGCCAATGATTACGCCACCGCCGCTCAGGCCTACAGCGCGGCTCTGGCCAAAGACCCCGACAATATGGAACTGCTCCGGCAGGCCTTCTCGGAAGCGGCTTTGGCCGGCGCTCCCAACGCCGTGGATCTGGCGCGCCAGACTCTGGCGAAGGCCGGTGGACGCAGCATCCTGACAGCCTTCGTCCTCGGCAACGACGCCGTGCTGCATGATCGCTGGCAGGATGCGGCAGAAGCCTATCGGAGCATGCCTTCCGACGCCCTGACCAACATTCTCTCTCCCCTTCTGCAGGCATGGTGTCTGGCTGGCGAGAAAAAATACCCGGATGCGATAGCGCTTCTCACATCGTCGAAGCACAGCACATCGCCAGCAGCGCCATTCTATGTCGGCCATGCCGCACTGATCGCCCTCCTCGCCGGAAACACCGGGCAGGCCAGAATGCTGTTCGACAGGGCCAACCAGCTCTTCCCCGCGAGCGATCTGCTCATCAACAGGGCGCGCGCCAACCTTCTGTGGCAGACCGGGCATCAGAGTGAAGCCCGTACGCTTCTGCGGGCGGCAACCGGCAGCGATACCGTCCTGTCCCTCGCCGAGCCCGAATTGCAGGCGGCCATCGACACCCCTCCCGTGCCGACCGCCCGCGATGGCGTGGCGCATGCTTATGTACTGGTCGCCTTCATCCTTCGGCAGCAGGCCCTTCACGCGCCGGAAGTGGACAGCATGCAGCAGATCAACATCGCCTCGGCGATGATGCTGCGCATGGCGCTGACCCTTGACCCGACACTGGCCATCGCCCGTCTGATGCTGTCGGAGATCGAGGAGAGTCTGGGACACAAGGACATCGCCATCGCCGTTCTGAAGGATCTGCCCGACACCAATCCCCTGACACGCGTCGCACAATATCGCGTGGCCATGCTGGAAGATCAGCTCGGCAATCATGCGGACGCGCGCAAGGCGCTGGAGCATCTGTCCCACGACGCCCCGAACCTCGTGCTGCCCATCCGCTCGCTCGGCACGATCCTCTCGGAAAGCAAGGACTGGCCCGCAGCAATTGATGCGTTCAGCAAGGCCATCACCAATGCCCGCGCCAGCCAGTCTCTCGACTGGACTCTGCTGTTCGAACGGGCTGCGGCCTATGAACGCACCAACAACTGGCCGAAAGCGGAAGCGGATCTACAGGAAGCCCGCAGGATGGTGCCCGATGAGCCTCTGCTGCTGAACTTTCTCGGCTATGGCTGGGCGCAGCGCGGTCTGCATCTGAACGAAGCGACCGAACTGCTCAAACGCGCTCTTGCCCTTGACCCCGATGACGCCGCGATCCGCGACAGTCTGGGCTGGGTTCTGCTGCGCTCAGGCGATCTGCCCCATGGCGCGGCGCTGATCGAACGGGCCGCCGAACAGACACCGCTTGATCCGGAGGTGAATTATCACCTTGGCGTTGCGTACTGGAATCTCGGCCGGAAAACCGAGGCGGTTGATCAATGGAATGTCGCGCTGGGCCTGAAGCCCGAACCTGACGATCTGAAGCGTATCCAGTCGGCCCTAGAGTTTGCCAGAACGGCGGACATCAAAACACACTTTCCCATTATGGACACTGTCGCCTCTCCGTAACAGGAGCGGCGACATTTCTCAGCAGGCTCCCGTCTGCGACATCCTGTCTATTTATAATATTTAGACCGGGTGTTTCCTGCCGGTTCGGGCAATCAAATATTTACCGCCATGTTTCATAGCGAGGGGTGTCCTCATCAGCGGTGAAATATGTCTGCCTCCATGACGTCTGTTACACCCCTGATTGAGCGGAGCGAGAAATTCCTGCTCCTTGCTGTCGGCTGCTATTTCATTTTTGCGAATTTCACACCCGTCTTTGTCACGCATAATTTTGTGGCGTGCCTTTACATGGCAGAGGCTCTTCTCGACATCACCTTTACGGTCATACGTCAGCCCGGTTCGGTCAGCCCGCACTGGCGCGACTGGCTCGTTGCTGTACTGGGAACATACGCCAGCCTGCTGGTCGTCGCGACACCGCATGTCGCGCCGCTCCTCCCTCGCGTGCTCTGCGGCGGTCTGGCCTTGGCCGGTATCCTGCTCAGCCTTTCTGCAAAGCTGTGTCTTCGCAGAAGTTTCGGGATCATCGCGGCCTCACGGGGGCTAAAAACCAACGGTCCCTACCGGATTATCCGTCATCCCATGTATGCTGGCTATCTTCTGATGCAGGCGGCCTTTCTGCTGCAATATCCCACCTTCCATAATACTGCCGTCCTCCTTTTCACCTGGTGGATGCAGCTCATGCGGATCAAGGCTGAAGAAAAGATGCTTGAGACCAGCGAATGGGTGGACTGGTCACAAGAGGTAAAATGGAAGCTCATCCCGTTTCTGTTCTGATGACGTCCTGCCATTTTCAGACGCTTTTCTTCTGGATTCCTGTCCGGTCGACGCCATCGCCATTCTGGCCCCTGACCCAGTCTGTTAAAATAAACAGGCGACGAAACCCGAAATAACGCTGTGTCCTCTTTTACACAGCGATCACCATATAAAGATCGGAATATCGAAGGCGCTGTTCTCATGCTATAATAGAGTGTGCTTCTCGCCGCCCATGCCCTGCGCACATCATCATTGTGCAAGACCGAACTTGACGGTCCGCATGGCCGGGAGGCAAAGGTCTGCTTCAATTTCGGAATAATCAGGATTGGCCATGTCACCGCGTACTCTGTTCGACAAAATCTGGGACAACCACGTTGTCGATACCCTTGAGGACGGGACCGCCATCCTGTACATCGACCGTCACCTTGTGCATGAAGTCACCAGCCCGCAGGCGTTCGAGGGGCTGCGTCTGGCTGGTCGCAAGCTGCGTCACCCGGAAAACACGATCGCCGTAGTGGACCATAACGTCCCGACCTCCGATCGCACCCAGCCGATCGAGGAACCAGAAAGTCGCAACCAGATCGAGACGCTGGAGCGCAACGTCCGCGAATTCGGCGTTCCGTATTTCCCGCTGCTGTCGGCCAATCAGGGCATCGTGCATGTGGTCGGTCCCGAGCAGGGCATCTCGCTGCCGGGTATGACCATCGTCTGCGGCGATTCCCATACCTCCACGCACGGTGCGATGGGCGCTCTGGCGTTCGGCATCGGCACGTCCGAGGTCGAACATGTGATGGCGACGCAGACCATCCTGCAGAAGCCCGCCAAAAACATGAAAATCGCCGTCGAGGGTCAGCTTGCTCCCGGCGTGACGGCGAAAGACGTGGTGCTGGCGATCATCGGCAGGATCGGCACGGCAGGCGGCACGGGTCATGTCATCGAATTCTGTGGCTCCGCCATTCGCGGGCTGGACATGGCGGGCCGCATGACGGTCTGCAACATGGCCATCGAAGCTGGTGCGCGCGCCGGTCTGATTGCGCCTGATGAGACGACATTCGAGTATGTGAAAGGCCGTCGCTTCGCCCCCAAGGGTGAAGGCTACGATCAGGCCGTGGCCTACTGGAAGACGCTCGCCGCCGATGAAGGCGCTGTCTATGACACGGAAATCACCCTGCGGGCGGAAGAGATCGAGCCGTGCCTGACATGGGGCACCAGCCCCGAGAACGTGCTGCCGATCAACGGCACGGTGCCGGACCCGGCAGATGAACCCGATGAGGCGAAACGGGCGCAGATGGTCCGCATGCTGGACTATATGGACCTGAAGGCTGGTCAGAAGATCGCCGGAACGCCTGTCGATGTGGTGTTCATCGGCTCCTGCACCAACAGCCGCATCGAGGATCTGCGAGCGGCGGCCTCCGTCGCGGCAGGCCGCAAGGTCGCCGACGGCGTACGCGCCATGATCGTGCCGGGTTCCGGTCTGGTGAAGGCGCAGGCCGAGGAAGAAGGGCTGGACCGCGTGTTTCTCGACGCCGGTTTCGAGTGGCGTGAGGCTGGCTGCTCCATGTGCCTCGGCATGAACCCGGACAGACTGACGCCGGGACAGCGTTGCGCCTCCACATCCAACCGTAATTTCGAAGGACGTCAGGGTCCGGGCGGACGGACGCACCTGCTGTCGCCTGCGATGGCGGCGGCGGCGGCGGTGACCGGCGTGCTGACCGACGCCCGCGAGCTTACGAACTGATTTCGGCAGAGAAGGACGAAGACCGATGGAGAAATTCACCACTCTGACGGCCATCGCGGCACCTCTGCCCGAGGCCAATATCGACACGGACAAGATCATTCCGGCCCGCTTCCTCAAGACGACGAAGCGCACCGGCCTTGGCGTGCATGCCTTCGACGGCATGCGCTATCGTCCGGATGGCTCTGAAAACCCGGATTTCGTGCTGAACAGGGAACCTTACCGGAAGGCGGAAATTCTTGTGACCCACGAGAATTTCGGCTGCGGCTCGTCCCGTGAGCATGCGCCTTGGGCGCTGCTGGATTTCGGCATCCGCTGCGTGATCGCCCCATCTTTTGCCGATATTTTCTTCAACAACAGCTTCAAGAACGGCATCCTGCCGATCCGCCTGCCGCGTGAAGTCTGCGATATGCTGATGGGCGACGCCTCGCAGGGTTCAAACAGCCGGATCACGGTCGATCTGGCCCGTCAGGTGGTCATCCGCCCGGACGGACAGGAAATCAGCTTCGAGATCGATCCGTTCCGCAAGCATCTGCTGCTTGAAGGACTGGATGATATCGGCCAGACGCTGAAGCGTGAAAACGCGATCGAAACCTTCGAAGCCAAAAGACAACAGGACGAGCCCTGGTTCCCGAAAATCGCTGTCTGAACTGAAGCATCCCTGTTTGGGTTTTGACCGTGCTGACCGGCGGTCAAAGCGCCCGGCACGTGATGCAACACACCATACTGGCTGACCTTTACAGAAGTCATGCAGGCTCTTGACCCCAATCTGTTGAGAGCAAACGGTTTCCAAAGGCGCGCCTTTGGCGGGGTTCAGGGCAGCGCCCCGTCAATCCCCCCAACCGGAAGGACCAGACCTCTTTCAGGTGAAGGGCAAAGCCCTGCGGGCACAACGGAAGCAGACAGTCTTCCGGACGCTCCTTCTGATGAAACAGAAGACGTCAGCGAGCGTGATAGACGTGCTCGCATATTCATGTCAGCAATCCATATCCTCTCGCCTTCTCCCTCTACAGGTAAATTCTGAACCTCACTGGGAAACGCGGACGCTTATATACAGGCGTCCGACCAATGGGCGGCATCCAGAGAAAGAGGAGGCTCGGTCGGACTGCAGCCAACTGACCGTCATCTCTCCACCGATTCCATTTGACTCATCTTTCCCCTGCGCGTAGGAACCATCTCCACATATAAGTCACGCCACCTCGCGAGTGTTCGCGCAGTGGCGCGTATTCTTTTGGGGAAACGGTTCTTGTTCGAATCTCTGTCCGACAAGTTTTCCGGCGTTATTGGCGATCTCGGCAAGCGTGGCACGCTGACCGAGGCCGACGTTGCGGAGGCCATGCGCGAGGTTCGGCTGGCGATGCTGGAGGCCGACGTCGCGCTTCCGGTCGTCAAGGACTTCGTAAACAAGGTCAAGGAGCGTTCGGTCGGCGCGGAAGTGCTGGCAAGCATCTCTCCCGGTCAGGCTGTCGCCAAGATCGTCAATGATGCGCTGATCGATGCCCTTGGCGGCGCGGGCGCTGTTCCCCTGAACCTGAACGCAGCCGCGCCTGTGCCGATCCTGATGGTCGGTCTACAGGGCTCGGGCAAGACCACCACATCCGGCAAGATCGCCATGCGTCTCGCCACCCGCGAGCGCAAGAAGGTGCTGCTGGCCTCGCTCGACACGCAGCGTCCCGCCGCCCAGCTCCAGCTCCAGCAGCTCGCCGAGCGTGCGAAGGTGGCGTCGCTGCCGATCATCACTGGCCAGACGCCGGTCGAGATCGCTAACCGTGCGATGGATACGGGACGCCGAGAAGGCTATGACGTCGTCATCCTCGATACGGCGGGCCGTCTGTCCATCGACGAAGCGCTGATGGACGAAGTCCGTCAGATCCGTGACGTCACGCACCCGGCGGAAACGCTGCTCGTCGTCGATGCGATGACGGGTCAGGACGCCGTCAACACGGCCAAGCTGTTCAACGAGGCCGTTGGCGTTTCCGGCGTTGTCATGACCCGTATGGATGGTGACGCCCGTGGCGGCGCAGCCCTTTCCATGCGTGCGATCACCGGCGCGCCGATCAAGCTGACCGGCTCGGGCGAAAAGCTGGACGCGCTGGAAGAGTTCCATCCGGAGCGTGTCGCGGGCCGTATCCTCGGCCTCGGCGACATCGCCGGACTGGTCGAAAAAGCTGCCGATACGCTCGATCAGGAAGAGGGAGAGCGGCTGGCCAAGAAGATGATGGCCGGCAAGTTCGATCTCGACGACTATGTGTCGCAGATCAAGCAGATCCAGAAGATGGGCTCGATCTCGGGCATCCTCGGGATGCTGCCGGGCATGGGCAAGATGAAGGACATGGTGGACGAGAAGAAGCTCGACACCACGATCTTCAAGAAGCATCAGGCCATCATTTCCTCCATGACCAAGGCGGAGCGCAAGACGCCCGACATCATCAAGGCGTCGCGCAAGAAGCGTATCGCCGCCGGGTCTGGAACCACAGTTCAGGACGTCAACAAGCTGCTCAAGCAGTTCGATGACATGTCCACCATGATGAAGCGGGTCAACAAGCTCGGGCTGAAAGGCCTGATGCGACAGGCCTCCGCGCTCATGTCCGGGGGCGGCATGCCGGGAGGCCCCGGCGGCTACCCCGGTGGTCCCGGTGGCCGGCCTCCCTTCGGCTGACCTGTCCCCTTTTTTCTTTTTCTGGCTTTACCGGAGTAGTTGAATGAGCCTCAAAATCCGCCTTGCACGCGCTGGTGCAAAGAAGCGTCCTTACTACCACATCGTGATCGCCGACAGCCGTTCACCGCGCGATGGTCGCTTCATCGAGAAGGTTGGCGCGTACAACCCGATGCTGCCGTCCGACCACGCCGAGCGCGTGAAGCTGCTCAACGAGCGCATCACGCACTGGCTGTCACAGGGCGCCCTGCCGACCGACCGCGTTGCCCGCTTCCTTGGCAACGCCGGCCTGATCGCCAAGCCGACCTGGAACGAGCAGCCGAAGCAGGCAGCGCCGAAGAAGAAGGCGCAGGCTCGTGCGAAAGCCGCTGCCGCTGCTGCTGAAGCCGCAGCCTGAGGCTGAAGAAAGACCGGAAGACGCTTTCTCGCCATGAACGACGCACGCATCCAGATTGGAGTGATAGGGAGGCCGCACGGTGTGCGCGGGCTTGTGCATGTGCACAGCTACGCCGCCGATGAGGACTCGCTCGTCTCCTATGGTGTGCTGACGGACGATCGTGGCGATCGCTGGACGCTGAGCTGGCGTTCGGGCGGTGTGGCGGAACTGCGCGACGCGCAGGGAAAGCCGCTTGCCGACCGGACGGCGGCGCAGGCGCTGGTCAACCGCAAGCTCTATGTCAGCCGTGACGTGCTGCCCGAGCCGGACGAAGAAGAGTTCTATCACAGTGACCTGCTTGGTCTGGACGCTGTGGAAGACGGAGTTTCGCTCGGCAGGGTCGTCACGGTGCATGATTATGGCGCGGGCACGAGTCTCGAACTCGATACCGGCCTGATCGTGCCTTTCTCCAGGGTCTGTGTTCCCGAAATCGATTTTCCCAGCCGCCGCATGACAGTCGTGCGACCGGTCGAGGTGATCGGTGAGGAAGAGCAGACGCCGAAAAGGGAAAAGGCATGAGCTGGACGGCGACGATCCTCACCCTGTTCCCCGAGATGTTTCCGGGACCGCTCGGCCAGTCGCTGGCCGGTCGGGCTCTGGAGAACGGAACGTGGAACTGCGATGTGCGCGATCTACGGGCCTTCGGGCTCGGACGTCATAACGCCGTGGACGACACACCTTTCGGAGGTGGTGCAGGCATGGTGATGCGTGCGGACGTGGTGGATACGGCGCTGGCCTCCGTCTCTCGGCAGGATGGCGCTCCGTGCGTCTATCTGACCCCGCGTGGCCGTCCTCTGACTCAGGCCGATATCCGTCGTTACACGGCGGGACCGGGCGTGACCCTGCTTTGCGGGCGTTACGAAGGGGTGGACGAACGCGTTCTGGAAGCACGCTCCATCGAGCAGGTCTCGATCGGCGATTATGTGCTTTCGGGCGGGGAGACGGCGGCGCTGGTGCTGCTGGATGCCTGCGTGCGGCTGCTGCCCGGCGTCATGGGCTCTGCGGAAAGCGGTGTCGAGGAAAGCTTTTCCGACGGTCTTCTTGAATACCCTCTCTATACCCGCCCCGCCGAATGGCAGGGCCGTACGGTGCCGGACGTCCTTCTGTCCGGAAACCACGCGGCCATCGCCCGCTGGCGGCGCGATCAATCCGAGCGGGTCACGCGCGAGCGTCGGCCCGACCTGTGGGCAGCCCATCTGTCGCACAGTTCCAGACCATCCGTTCAGGAAGGACAGTCCCTATGAACATCATCCAGCAGTACGAGGCCGACGAAATCGCCCGCCTCACCACGATCCGCGCAGTGCCTGAGTTCCAGGCTGGCGACACCGTTCGCGTGTCCGTCCGCGTCAAGGAAGGCGAGCGCGAGCGCGTTCAGGCTTACGAAGGCGTTGTCATCGCCCGCTCCAACAAGGGCCTGAACAGCAACTTCACGGTTCGCAAGATTTCCAACGGTGAAGGCGTGGAGCGTGTATTCCCGCTTTACTCGCCGACGCTTTCTGAAATCGTCGTCGTCCGTCGCGGCAAGGTGCGTCGTGCGAAGCTGTATTATCTGCGTGGCCGTAGCGGCAAGTCCGCCCGTATCGCCGAGCGTCCCCGTGACACGGCGGCTCCGGCAGCCAAGGCAAAAGCCAGCGCCTGATCCATATGGTTTCTCTCCGGGAGTCCCCTTATCAGGGCTTCCGGAGAGACTGGTTTGCACAATGCTGTCGTGACAGCGTTGTGTCAGTCATCGCCGATGACTGACACTATGGCGAGCGATCAGGCTCTGATCCCTTGCCCCGATTTCCTGAAATACAGCGTGAACCTTACGGCTTCTGACCGAATCCCGTCAGAGTGCCGCATCTCTCCGCACAAAATCACAGTTCATTCAGCAATGCGGACAACCGATGCCCTCCCTTCCATTTACGGAGTCAGGGCAAAACGTGGAGGTCTGCGTTTTCTCTCGGTCGCCGTTGACGCGGCTCGCAGACGTGTCGGCTTTACCTTTGGTGGCGATTCCCAGCCAAACACACTCCGACCACCATATGTATGGGACTGCGCCCTTTCAGCCGCAATATGTTCATCAAGCGATGGACCCGACACCCATTGCTCCAGACGTCGTGCCTGAGCGTCCAGCCTGCGGATGGCCTCAAGCCGTTCGTCATTTCCCAGACTGGCCTGTTCCACAGCGCCTTTCAGCATGGCGATGGTGCGGTCATACACGTCCGTCGGCACAGGAAAAGGGTGACGGTCTTTCCCACCATGCGCCATGGAAAAACGGGCGGGATCGGCAAAGCGGCAGGGCGCTCCATGCACAACCTCCGCCACCATCGCCAGTGCTTCCACGGTTCGGGCTCCCACGCCCGGCGTCAGCAGCAGATCCTGAAAGTCCTCCGGCCCACGGTCCGCCGCTGCGGCGAGAGCACCGTGCAGGCGACGGAGCATCACGTCGCCAGAGCGCACATCATGATGTTCCGGCATGACCAGATGCGGCAGCATCCCCTGCTCCGGGGCGTTCTGCTCGGCGGCTCTCAGGGCGGATACTTCACGCGCCACCCTGTCCGGCCCCAGATCACGCAGCAGGTCCAGTTGCGCGACACGACTCCTGTCGGCGCGTTTGTCCGCAAGATTGACGATATTCCCCAGCGGTTTTCCGTCAATGGCGCTGTGAGGATCAGCGACGAAGCTGGTCAGCCCTTCCGACAGCCAGTGATAACGGCGGGCATAACGGCTTTCCCCGTTCATTCCCTGCTGCACGACCACCCAGCGGCCATCATCCGCGAGAACGAAGCTGTGCAGATACAGATCAAACCCGTCCTGAACCGCGGCGCTGTCCACCTTGGCGACCAGACGACTCGCACGCGCCAGCGCTGCGCCATCCAGACCGGTCAGGTCGGCAACGGCCGTCAGCTCATCCGGCGTATTGCGGGAATGCCGTCCCCGGCCGCCGCACACATGCAGGCCCAGTTCGCCAGACAAGGGCGCCAGCCCACGTTTCAGAGCCCCCATGACACTCGTTGTAATACCGGACGAATGCCAGTCCATGCCCATGACAGCGCCGAAGGACTGGAACCAGAATGGATGGGCCAGACGCCGCAGAAATTCATCGCGTCCGTAATGATGGACAATCGCCTGTGTGATCACGGCACCCAGACTGCTCATCCGATCCGCGAGCCACTGTGGCACACGTCCGCCATGCAGCGGCATGTCGGCGCTTCCGGATCGACGCGTCATGGTCACTTCATCCTGCTTCCGTACTGTCGGGCAGGTTATCAGCTATTGATGATGTTTGATATCGCACATCAGCGACGGGATGCGTCCGACTGACGCTTCAGAGCAGCTCTGCTGACCAACGGACAGGACAGGGCCCCTCACATAAATGGCCGTCATTCCGGTCGACTGAACAGGAAATGGGACGGGTGAGAGCGAAAGACGCCTGAGGCGATCCACGCCTGTTTCAGAAACAGTTGCAGAAACACCCCCGACGAGAATCCAGACCGATTCAGGACGCTCCGGGCCGCAGCCCGGAGCGAGTGGGCAAAATCTTATTTCTTGCCCGGATAACCGGCTTCGATCTTCTGCTTCACGCTCTCAGGCAGAGCAACGTAGTCGAGCTTCTGCGCCGTGACATCGCCTGTGCGGAAAGAATGATCGAAGAACTTGTAGACAGCCGCGGCGCGACCAGCGTCTTTCGGGTTGGTCGGAACCAGAACGAACGTCGCGGAGACGATCGGCCACACGTTCTTGCCAGCGCCGTTCAGCAGATCGACAGCGAAGTGCGAGGCATGATCCCAGTCGGCCGAGGCCGCAGCGGCGGAGAAGCTGCCGAGATCAGGAGAGACGAATTCGCCGTCCTTGTCCTGAAGCTGGGCCGTCGGGATGCTGTTGCGACGGGCATAGGCATACTCGACGTAGCCGATAGCGCCCTCGGTTGCACGCACAGACGAACCAACACCGTCATTGCCACGTGCGCCAGCACCACCAGCCCACTGAACGGACGTCGCCGCGCCGACCTGATCTTTCCAGTCAGCGGACATCTTGGTCAGGTAGGATGTGAACACGAAGGTCGTGCCGGAGCCATCAGCGCGATGCACGGGCGCAATGGCGGTATCCGGCAGAGAGACACCCGGGTTGAGGGCCACGATCTTCGGGTCATTCCAGTTGGAAATCTTGCCGAGATAGATTTCTGCGAGGACTGCGCCGCTCAGCTTCAGCTGGTTGGACGCAACACCCGGAATGTTGACGATCGGCACGATACCGCCAATGACCGTCGGGAACTGATAAAGAGCGGCGGAAGCCAGCTTGCTGTCAGCCATCGGTGCGTCAGAAGCGCCGAAATCAACCGTGCGGGCCGTGACCAGATTCTGACCGGCGCTGGAACCAACGCTCTGGTAGTTCAGGGAAACGCCAATTGCCGACTTCGCGCCGTCGCCCCATGCCTGATAGATCGGCGCGGCAAAGCTTGAACCGGCGCCGGTGATGTCGGCGGCATGCGCCTGATGGACCATAACCGGTGCTGCCGTCAGCAGAAGGGCGGCAAGAAAACGGGTCTTGTTGAGCATTCCCAACTCCATTGAAATAGCGCAGCAGCCGATGGGACAGGGCTGCCGATGCATCGCTCTACCGCACGACGGCCACGAGGGAAAATGATGTCTTGATGACAATTCCTCTTCCCGGAGACTGACGTCATAAGGTCCAGACGACAGGAACGGCGTTATCCGGCCTGCAAGGACGGTCTGTGCACCGCTTCCCGCACGCAGGGCAGCCAGACTTCGCACCGCGTACCGTGCCCGATCCGGCTGGCGATATCCAGATGGCCATCATGCCGATCCACGATATGCCGGACAATCGCCAGACCCAGTCCGTAACCGGAAGCATTGCGATGTCCTTCCACCCTGTAGAACCGCTCGGTCAGACGGGGCAGATGTTCCTCGGCAATGCCGACACCGTTATCCTCCACAACAAAGGCCACGCCGGGAAGGCCACGGAGCACTTTCTGGGCGACGGAGAGCTGGATTCTCACGGCGCGTCCGTCCGCACCTGCATATTTCACAGCATTTTCAATGAGGTTCACAAGCACCCGGATGATCTGCTCCTGATCGCCGGGGACCATCACGTCGGCCGCGTCAGCATCCAGTTCGACATGCCGTGCTGCGCAAAGGCTACCCAGTTCATCGCGGACAAGCTCGACGACCTGTCTCGCATTCATGACACCACGTGGCTTGCGATGCTCAAGCATTTCCACGCGGGACAGTTCCAGCAACTGCTCGATCAGACGCTGCATCCGGTGCGCCTGCGTCGCCATGATCGTCAGAAACTGCTGCTGGGCGACCGGGTCATCGGCGGCCGGGCCACGCAGGGTTTCAATAAAACCGATCAGCGCTGTCAGCGGCGTGCGCAGTTCGTGGCTGGCATAGGCGACGAAATCTGAACGCATCCGCTCCACGGCGTCCCTGTCCGAGCAGTCCGTCAGAATGGCCAGAATGTGGGCCGGACCGATTGCCAGCAGTTCGGGAAGGAGGCGGAGATCGACCCGCACGACCCGGCGCACCGGCACGGTTAGAACGAATTCGGTGCTGGACTGGACCGTTACGCCATTGAGGTGACGCATGGATGAGAACACATCCGGGTAACGCATGATCGTGCCGAGCGCATCGCCAAACGCTTCACGCGCTTCAATATTGGCGAAGCGGGGTGCGCCATGTCCGTCCAGAAGAACCGCAGCCTGAGGAAGCAGATCAAGCACTTCCTCCAGAGACACCGAGGCGGTGCCGACCTCCTCCCTGCGCGCCCGCAGGCTGCCCGGCAGCACCCGTGAAAGGCTGCGTCCCCGCAGGAACCATCCGGCCAGTCCCCCCATCAGCCAGACAGGGAGCAGACAGGCCGCGATGCCTGCCGCCGTCATCTCCCGTCCTTTCCGGCAAACGCGGCGATGTTATTCGTCCTCGCTGTCCAGAGCGTAACCTGCTGAACGCACGGTGCGGATCAGATCCTTCTCGTCGGGACCATTGATCTCCTTGCGGAGCCGCCGGATATGCACATCCACAGTGCGGATTTCGACGTGGATGTTCTCGCCCCAGATCGAACGGAGGATCTCCTCACGTGAGAACACCCGGCCGGGACGACGCATGAAGAACTCAAGCAGACGGAATTCCGTCGGCCCAAGCTGCACGGAGCGGCCGCCGCGCTCCACACGATGCTTGACCAGATCCAGCACGATGTCCTCGAACGCCAGCGTCTCCGCCGGTGTCTGCGTCCGGCGCAGGAGCGCGCGGATACGGGCCTCAAGCGTCGCCATGCTGACGGGTTTGGTCAGATAGTCATCCGCGCCGGTCTCAAGGCCACGGATGGCGTCCGTTTCCTCGGCACGGGCCGTCAGCATGATGATGGGCAGTTCGTGCCCCCCCGGCGTGGCGCGAAAACGCCGACACAGGTCAAGACCGCTCACGCCGCCGGGCAGCATCCAGTCCAGCAGGACCAGAGCGGGACGAAAGCTGGAGAAGGCAGCCTGCGCGGCTTCGCTGTCGCCCGCAACCTCGACCCGGTATCCCTGCTTTTCCAGATTGTAGCGCAGCATGACCTGCAACGCAGGATCATCCTCCACGACAAGGATGCGTAATCCGCTGTTACCGGAGGTCTCCGACATCCTGCCCTCAGGAAGCAGCAGGATAGGAACGACCGCCGCGTGGGCGGACGGCGGGGAGCATCTCACCTGTCACGGCATAATAGACGCGTTCGGCGATGTTCGTCGTATGGTCGCCGATGCGCTCAAGATTCTTCGCCACGAACAGCAGATGGATGCAGGTGCCGATATTGCGGGGATCTTCCATCATGTAGGTCATCAGCTCACGGAACATGGCCGTGTAGAGTTCGTCGACCGCCGTGTCGGACTGCCAGACCGCGACAGCGCCATCCCGGTCCTTGGTGGTCAGGGCGTCAATGGCGCGGCGCAGGTTGTTCTGCACCAGATGACCCATGTTCCGCAGTCCGACCAGAGAGATGTTGCCTTCCGTCTCCAGCTTCATGGCGCGGCGGGCGATGGAGGAAGCATAATCGCCAATCCGCTCCAGATCGCCGGTGATCTTCAGCGCCGCGACAATGGTGCGGAGATCGACGGCCATCGGCGAGCGCAGGGCGAGAATACGAATCGCCAGAGCCTCCGCCTCCCGTTCCAGCTCGTCGACTTCCGGATCAAGCTCGGGTGGTTCCAGAGCCGCTTCCTCATCGCCATCCACGACGGCCTTGACGGCCTGTGCGGTCTGGCGCTCGACCAGACCGCCCATGCGGGCCATCAGACTGCCGAGATGCTCAAGCTCCTGCTCGTAGCTTTTGACGGTATGTGTCGATTCAGTCATCGCCCTGCTCTCCTCAGCCGAATCGGCCGGTGATGTAATCCTGCGTCCGGGTTTCTTTCGGCGCGGTGAACATCCGGTCAGTGCTGTCCATTTCCACGAGTTCACCCAGATAAAAGAACGCAACCTGATCCGCGCAGCGTGCGGCCTGCTGCATGTTGTGCGTCACGATGGCGATGGTAAACTCTTTCTTGAGTTCATCCAGAAGCTCCTCGATACGCGCCGTGGAGACAGGATCGAGCGCACTGGTCGGTTCATCAAGCAGAACCACTTCCGGTCGGGTTGCGATCGTGCGGGCAATGCAGAGACGCTGCTGCTGGCCGCCTGACAGGGCGGTCGCGGAAGCCTTCAGACGATCCTTCACCTCTGCCCACAGGGCGACGCGTCGCAGCACGTCCTCGACACGCCCGTCCATCTCGGAGCGGGAGAGCTTTTCATGCAGCTTCACGCCGAAGGCGATGTTGTCATAGATCGACATCGGAAAAGGCGTCGGCTTCTGGAAAACCATGCCCACGCGGGCGCGCAACCGGTTGAGATCGACGCCGGGACCGATGATGTTGCGCCCGTCAAAGACGACCTCGCCGGTCGCCCGCTGGCCGGGATAGAGGTCATACATCCGGTTGAGGATACGGAGCAGGGTCGACTTGCCGCAGCCGGAAGGACCGATCATCCCCGTGACCTTGCGACGGGCGAAATCCATGGAGATGTTACGAAGCGCCTTGTGCTCTCCGTAATAGAAATCGAGCCCCTTCACAGAAATGGCCGGTTTTTCCATCACAGCCTGTCCGCTGTCTGTCTGGGTGGTCATTCGTTTATGCTCCCTTGCGGCCGAAGCCGACACGGACAAGAATATTGATGATCAGGACGCCCATCGTGACCAGCAGGGCGCCGGTCCATGCGAGTTGAACCCAGTCGTCAAACGCTGAGCCCGCATACTGGTAGATGGTGACCGGAAGACTGGCCATCGGGCGGGTCAGGCTGACGGACCAGTCCAGATTCCCCAGAGACGTGAACAGCAGCGGCGCGGTTTCACCCGCCACACGGGCCACGGCCAGCAGCACGCCAGTCAGCACGCCCGTCCGCGCCGCACGCAAACAGATGAAGAGAATGACACGCCACTTGGAAGCGCCCAGCCCGATACCGGCCTCGCGCAGGGACACAGGCACCAGACGCAGCATATCTTCCGTCGTGCGGACCACGATGGGGAGCGCCAGAATGGCCAATGCCAGAGAGCCCGCAAGTCCCGAGAACTGTCCTGTCGGCACGACGACCAGCTCGTAGATGAACAGACCGATCAGAATGGACGGCGCGGACAGCAGCATGTCCGAGACGAAGCGCGTGGTGCTGGCCATCCAGCCGCGACCGTAATCGGCCAGATAGATACCGCACATCATGCCGATCGGCGCGCCGATGAGAATCGACACGGCCGTCTGGATCAGACTCCCGATGATGGCGTTCGCCAGACCGCCATTCAGTCCGGGCGATGCAGTTGAATGGGTGAATGTGATGAGCGACAGCCCACCCGCGCCGCGCACGACAAGAGTGAACAGGATCGAGCCCAGCGCGATCAGCGCCACCGCCGTCGCAAGGATGCTGAGCACGGTCGCCATCCGGTCCATAAAATGACGGCGCATCGCGAGAGAGCCGTCAACCTTCCAGCCATCACTCACGGCTGGAAGGGACTCTTGCCGGGACACTTGTTTGAGCTGCGCCATGTCAGCGCCCTTCCTTCTTGCCGGAAACACCCAGCAGAACACGGGAAATTGCCAGCGCGATGAACGACAGGCCCATCAGGATGGCGCCCAGCGCCATCAGCGCCGAGAGCTTGACGCTGCCTGCCGGACTTTCGGGAAACTCCAGCGCGATCAGGGAGGCAATGGTGTTACCCGGCGCGAACAGGGACCAGCCGATCCTGTTCGCATTGCCGATTACGAAAGTGACCGCCATCGTCTCACCCATCGCACGGCCCATGCCCAGCACGACACTGCCAACGACCGCGCTCCTGGACCAGGGCAGAATGACGCTGCGCATGACTTCCCAGCGCGTGGCTCCAAGACCGAAGCCGCTTTCCTTCAGCACTGCCGGGATGGAGGTGAACACGTCGCACATGACCGCCGTGACAAACGGCATGATCATGACGGCGAGGATCAGGCCACCCGTCATCAGTCCGGTGCCGAACGGCGCTCCCGCCACGAGCGCTTCGACAAGCGGGACATGACCGAACCAGTGATGCAGCGTGGGCTGCACATAACGGGCGATCAGAGGCACGATGACGAAGAAGCCCCACATGCCGAAGATGATCGACGGGACAGCGGCGAGGAGCTGCACGGCCATGCCGACAGCAAAGGAGACCCGGGCAGGCGCCATCTGGGTCAGCCAGAAAGCCGCACCGAAAGCCAGCGGAACCGCGACGACAAGTCCGATCAGACTTGTGACGATTGTGCCGAAGACAGGCGCGAGCGCGCCGAAATGCTGTGTGACCGGATTCCAGATGGAGGTCGTGAAGAACGACGCTCCAAAAATCTGGAACGCCTTCATCCCGCCACCTAGCATGACAAGAATGATCCCGCCGAGAAGGAGCAGGACTCCGATGCCCGCCCCTGTCACCAGCCCGCGGAAAATGGAATCACCGTCCATGCGGGACCGGGCTTCGAGCGCGTTATCCGGCTTTTGCATGCTTTCTGGTGATATCCCTGAAACCGTTCCGTCCGTCTGCACTATACCATTCATGAATCAGACGCTCCGCTTTCTGACACGGGCGACCATTACTGAACGGTCATCAACCGGGCAACCTTGGAATGCCGTAACAGTACATGACATTTTTATTGCGCGGCGCTGACGAGACCCGACCGGCTGCCTTTCCCATCTCCGCCCTGTCTCGATAAGGCGCGTTTTCCGCCATGGACACGGCGCTGCGGAAACAAGCAGGCTGGACGTGATTGTCCGCTGGTTCATTCGGATCATATGATGGCTGATCAAGCGGAAGGCCACAGGAAAGGACAGACGGTGACATATCGCAAAATCATGATGGTGGGCGCCTCGGCCCTGCTGGTCGGCGCAGTGTCCGCCTGTGCTGCGGACTCAGATGGGCAGACTGGCGGACCACCGAAGATCGGCATGGCCAATCCCGCTTCGGTCTATTGCCAGAAAATAGGCGGGCGCCTGGAATTCAGGCGTGACGCGGAGGGTGTACACGGCATCTGTCACCTGCCGGACGGCACCTCCATGGAGGAATGGGCGCTTTTCCGACGGGATCATCCCAGAGCTGAAGGAGGGAAAGCCCAATGAGCGATCATTTCAAAGCGCTGTGGGAAGAACGCTATGGAACGGATGTCCCTGCGCCGTCCGTGACGCCGGATACCGTCACGGAGAGCCTGCTGGCCCACCGTACCGTGCGCGCCTATCTGAATACGCCCCTGCCCGATGGTGCGCTGGAAGCCGCCATTGCTGCCGCACAGTCAGCCTCCACGTCCTCCAACATGCAGATATGGAGCGTGGTGGCGATCGAGGATCAGGCCCGCAGGGACAGACTGGCCGCGCTTGCAGGGAATCAGGCCCACATTCGGGAAGCGCCGCTGCTTCTGGTCTGGCTGATCGATTGCGGACGACTGAAACGGATCGGCGAGGCTGAGGGGCGTCCGACGGACAACCTTGATTATCTCGACACGTTCATGGTTGGAGCCGTGGATGCGGGCATCGCCGCGCAGAACGCCGTCGCCTCCTTCGAAGCCGTCGGCCTCGGCATCGTCTATCTCGGCGGGATGCGTAACCATAGCGAGGAAGTGGCGAGGGAACTGAATCTGCCGCCCCTGACAGCCGTGGCATTCGGTCTGAGTGTCGGTTTTCCGGACCCGGACAGACCGGCTCATATCAAGCCGCGCCTTGCACAGTCCGTCGTGTTGCATCGTGAACAGTATGATGCGAGCGGCGAGCAGGAAGCGATTACCCGCTATAACGAGGTCTATGCCGCCTTCCAGAAAACGGAAGGGCTTCCTGAGAAACGCTGGGTAGACGCAATACTGCCACGTCTCGCCTCACCAAAAGGATTGCATGGCCGGGAGCGGTTGCGTGAGGTTCTGGCGAAGCAGGGGTTTGGCCTGCGATAGGGCGCAGTGTCCATCGCTTTTTGCGTAAGGTTTGATACAGGCACAGTGAACAGACTGACAGCGAGCGGACTGCGCTGGCTGTCAGTCTGGTTGATTTGCGACCTCTGTTCGCGAAGAACTACAGCCATGCCCCTGAATGAATGACTGATACCGTGAACACTTTCTCCGTCCGTCGCCCCAGCGCGTCATACGCAAACCGCGTCATGTTCACGCCAAGACGGCTGCGCTCCTCCACCGAGGCAAGCTGGTTATCCGCACGGTAATGATAGAGGGTCTCGACACGACCGCTTGCGCCGCGCATTTCCCGCACACAGTTGCCGCAGCGGTCATACGAGAATTTCCGGTCACCGGAGAGCAGCAGACGATCGCCCGTGGCCTGTACGGATCCGCCGTTCTCACCGAGTATGTTGCCCGCAGGGTCAAAGGTAAAATATTCAGAGCCTGCGTCGCCCGACGCGCTCAGAAGACGCCCGGCGGCGTCATAGCCGTAGCGGGTCAGGCCCCCAGACGATTTGCAGATGTTCTAAATCATTTGAGAGGAGTTGTTTCGTATTTCCATTTCCATCAAAAACAATATAAATTTTTAACTTCTTAGGTGGAGAAAATATCTCTTCTGATAAATCATTCAATATATTTAATGAAACAATAAAGTCATATTTTTTTAAATAAAAAAAGTCAATAAGATTTTCAAAAATTATTAATATTTTTTTTTCTTCCAAATTATTTATAGATTCGTAAAAAGAATCTGATAAAGCATCCCAATTTAAACTATTAATAGGCGGATCTAATAAAAAATTCTCCTTTATAGCCAGAAAAAAATCACTTTTATTCTTAATATTATTAGAGATAACAATCTTAAAAACAGATCTAAAATCTTCTTCATTATAACTTTTGAAATTGTTTTTTATCATATATATCATAAATCACCTAATCTGAACGAAAGAAGGATCACCTGCGTCACCATAGTGCGTCCAAGTATAATAAAACTCGTTAGTCTGTGTATTCACAACCACTCGCCTTGGCCCAGCTCCATTTGTACTGGGATCAGGCAACACCCTGTATTCTTGATATGGAGATTGATCTCCTTGCCCACCCGGCAATTCTCCTTGATAATTCTTAAATTTAGTTCCCCATTTTACCTTTGTCGGATCATTCGGAACAGTTCCGTTATCAATATGATTTAATGTTTTTTGAACAGATTGTTCCTCTTCTGCTGGTAACGAACCAGGTGTAATCCGTGAAATATTTGGCTTTTTGCTTCCTCCCCCACAACTCCCTGCCAGTCCAAACGGATCAACCCATGTCGTCGGCGCCGCCACATACGCTGAAACATTGACGCCGCCCGCAAGACCGATCGGGTCCTGCTGGAGATACCGACCCTCGTCAGGCGCGTAATACCGGAACCGGTTGTAATAAAGGCCCGTCTCAGCATCCGCATACTGGCCCTGAAAACGGATCGGCTGTGACACCCCATCGCACGTAACACGCGCCGTCCCGCCCCACGCCTTTAGGCGCGCCTGCCAGACAATCCGGCCGTCATCGTTCGTCACCTCACGTGGTGTGCCAAGATGGTCCAGATGGTAGTGACACACCGCCCCAGCGCGGATCAGCGCCAGAGGACGGAACGTGCCCGGTTCGTGCAGATACACCGTCGCAAGAGGCTGATCGTCCAGACCCTCCGCCAGCAGCACGTTGCCAGACCACAGAAAACGGGTATGCACCATCTGCACCGGAGCAGAAACAGCATCGTTCGCCGCAACAGGCCCGTGCGCCGTGAACACTTTCTCCGTCCGCCGCCCCAGCGCGTCATACGCAAACCGCGTCATCTTCACGCCAAGACGGCTGCGCTCCTCCACCGAAGCAAGCTGGAGGGTTCTAAAAACCTCTTGGTATTGAGGCCTACGCTGTGATTCCATTTTTCTGGTTCTGGTTGGAGGAATGGCGCTATGAAACAGGCGGGATTTTTTGACGTTGAAGAGCGGCTTGCTCGGTTAAGCGGTCTTGGCGACCAGCTTGAAGCGTTTTCCCGGACTGTGGATTTTGAGGTGTTCCGCCCGGAACTGGACAAGGCACTGGCCTATTCAGACGGGAGCAAAGGCGGGCGTCCACCGTTTGATCCGGTGCTGATGTTCAAGATCCTGGTGATCCAGACACTCAACAATCTGTCCGATGAACGGACGGAATACCTGATCAACGACCGTCTCTCCTTCATGCGCTTTTTAGGTCTGGGGCTGTCGGACCGTGTACCTGATGCCAGAACGGTATGGCTGTTTCGAGAGCGTCTGACCCAGGCTGGTGCGATTGGTGGTCTGTTCAATCGCTTTGACGCAACCCTGCGTAACGCTGGTTATCTGCCGATGTCAGGCCAGATCCTGGATGCCACGCTGGTAGCGGCTCCGAAGCAGCGCAATACCAATGCGGAGAAGGCGGATCTGCGTGAAGGACGGATCCCTCAGGACTGGCAGGACAAGCCGTCAAAGCTGTCCCACAAGGACAGGCATGCGCGCTGGACCCTGAAGTTCACGAAAGCGAAGCGACAGGAGGACGGGAGTATCCCTGCAACAGATCTGGCCATCCCGTTCTTTGGCTATAAATCGCACATCTCCATCGACCGGAAATTTCGGCTGATCCGCAAATGGAAGACGACAGATGCCGCCGCCAGTGATGGCGCGCGATTGAGGGAGGGCCTGCTTGATAAAAGCAATACAGCTTCAACGGTCTGGGCAGACACAGCCTACCGCTCAAAAGCCAATGAGGACTTCATGGAAAAGCAGGGCTTTGTCTCGAAGGTTCACAGGAAAAAGCCGCATCTCAAGCCTATGCCACGCCATATCCAGAGATCCAACGCAGGAAAGTCCGTTATCCGGTCGCGTGTCGAGCATGTCTTTGCCGATCAGAAATCACAGACGGGGCTGTTCGTCCGAACCGTAGGCATAACGCGGGCCACCATGAGGGTCGGGCTGGCCAATATCGTCTATAATATGCGCCGCTTTCTCCTCTTGGAGCGGATTAACGCCGCCGCGTAGCAATCCAGAGCAGGAAACCATCGCTCTGCTCAAAACCCAGAGTAAAAGTTAGACCAGGGAAGCAGCAGTCAACACGCTAAAAACCTGAAATCAGGCACAAGAGAAGTCAATCAAAGGTTTTTCGAACCCTCCAGCTGGTTATCCGCACGGTAATGATAGAGGGTCTCAACACGACCGCCTGCGCCGCGCACTTCCCGCACACGGTTGCCGCAGCGGTCATACGAGAATTTCCGATCGCCGGAGAACAGCAGGCGGTCACCCGTGGCCTGTCCGGACCCACCGTTCTCGCCGAGTATGTTGCCCGCAGGGTCAAAGGCAAAATATTCCAAGCCCGCGTCGCCCGACGCGCTCAGAAGACGCCCGGCGGCGTCATAGCCGTAGCGGGTCAGGCCCCCGAGATGGTCGGAAAGGCCGTCAGTTGATCCGCGGCATCCTATTCGTAGCCGCGTTCCGTGATGAAGTCGCCGTTCCAGCTGCTTCCTGACTGGCGCAGAAGACGACCCTGAGGGGCGTAATCCGAACAGGTGGTGACAGCGCCTGCCGTCTGGCTGATCTCGCGACCCAGAACGTCCCCACTGAAGGAAGCGACTGTCTGCCCATCAAAGGTAACGCCGGACAGGGTGTCGCGTTCGTCCTATACGGTCTCGGTCCGACGAGACCATCCGGGAGAATCATCGCCACAGACCGGCAGAGAGATCGAGAATATCTTGGAAGGTGTTCAGGGATTGCTTCACGATTTTCGTCTATCACGGCAATACAGCGAAGTTAACCGACAAAACACATAACAGTTCAGCCTTTTCCGTTTTTCAGTCTGGCGGAATAGCTGTGTCCGAAATGAATATTTATTCTTTCGATCAGAAATCTAATCTGAACATTTTGAAAACTCGCCCCAGAAAATGAAACGACAAAAAAATCCCGAAGCATTCATACAGATAAGACAGAAGAGAAAAAATATCTTCAATTTCTTCAAAAATAAAAATGCAAATATATTTAAACTATATATAATCTATACGAAAATAAAATCATCAACCTGATCCTGAGTGAGACACGATAACTTCGTTTTCACCTAACACCATCATGAGCGTAAGACTGGCGCTTCGGCAATACAGAAAAACTGAAAACAAAATCCTCTGGAAGACGTCAGCATAGTTCAGAGAGTCTATTTAAATGACGTCCATCCTTATCTGTAATTTCCAGATGCAGGAAAAACCAACACCTTTACTGCATTCGCAGAAGATAAGACACCAGTCGAAATCTTCTTCAATAGCCTGAAGCAATCGCAAATCGCGTCTGGAAATCTGAATCCACGCGATACGCAGGCAATGGCGACAGACTGAAGAGTGATAAATCCAGCAGCGAACGCGCGTCTGCGAAGACGTTTTCCCTGCCGGATCACATTACGCTTTTGCAGATTTATCATAAAACAGAGAGGAAAGCACAGACGCGGGGTAAAAGGCGTGATCCTGTTACGCTACGCGGCAGCGATTTTCCTCTCTGAATATGATCTCAATCATGCATTCAGGACGTCAGCCATATCCACTGTGTCATGAACCGCATAAGGGCCTCCCGCGACAATCTGGATCGCAAGCTGCGTAAAGACTCCACTCACGCGACCTTCAAGCGGGAGCAAGGCATCTCCGCTGGTCCAGCGCGTCTCTCCAGCATCCACAGAACACCAGCCTGAAAGGATTTCCTGTTGGCGATAGGACGAAAGCACATGCGGTTTACCGTCATCGAACAGCTTGATCTGTACGACCGCCACCCCCATGAGACGACGGTCATCCAGAAATGGCCCGACGACATCACATGGCCGACTGACACGGGAAACAATCCGCACCGACTTGACGCCAGCAGGAAGCCTGAACGTCGTGTAACCGTCGACCTGTCGTGATTCACGAATTACATGGCCGTTATCGGTAACGAGATGAAGCCCGGGGTCCTGCGTCAGGGACACCTGTTTCTGCCGCGGCAGATAGCCGCACGCTTCCGCACGCGCTTCAATCCGACGAAAAATCGGCTCGACAAACGCCATATCTGTTTTCAGTGGCGCAGCCGCGTCACGCTCCCAGAGCAGACCCGTTCCACCGATCCGTGACATACCGGCGATCTGCCGAAATGAGTGACGGTTGCCAGTATCCAGATAGCTTTCCGTAAGCGTTCCATTGGCTTCGATAATGGCGTGCTCTTCTGTTTCGATATGATAGTAATCATACGACAGAATGGATTTGTCGTAGAAAATCGACGTGCCGTTGACCAGCATACGTACCGGAACGAACGCACCTTCCTGAAAAAGGCAGTGTTCAGCGGTTACGAGCATGTCCTGCGCGGGAACGCCTTCTGCAATGGCGTTTTGCAGCACGCGCACCGGATAACCCGCAACATCATCATGGTCGGACGAGCGCACGACAGCATGGGATTTACCCACCCACACCACGCGGACGGGCGCAGCCGGTGCGCCCTCACCTGAATAGGCGCGAAGCAGAGCGCCTTCCTGAACATCCTCGACAGGAAGCTCACCATCGACAGTTGAAATCATGGTGCCAGCAAGGAAGCAGGCTGTGATTTCGTAATAATCTCCAGTTTTCGGGACGATGTCCGTAAGATTTTTCTGAACGTAATGCGACCCGGACTCAATGGATGGTCCCAGATTCAGAAAGTCACCGACCACACGGAAGGATATGTTCCTGCCATCCGTGGTTTCGTAGTTGATGATCGTTATGTTGGTATTCGCATTATAGACCGCACTGGAATCAGGCGAGATATTTCCAGCAGAAATCTCAATACTAAAATTGGAGTTATTGTTCTGGTTAATATAAACTTGGGTTCCGGACGATGCCTGGGTTATGGAATCAAGATATATTGTCGTGCCAGAGGCGTTTACATTGATATAGTTTGTGCCGTTTTTACTGAACGTACTACCACCAGTATAAAGGGAAGCACCTTGTGAATTGAGACTATATACAGCCATGACGCGCACATCCCCATCAAGGAGTTAATTTTTTCCTATTGTATTAATTATCAATGAAGATAGAAAGGTTTTATTTTACAAATTAACCAAAAATTTATGATTTTATCTATTTTGATACAAATCGTCTCTTGCGACGAACTCCTGAGCGCTCTCGGAACAGATATATAATTGCTGCGCTTTACAGCAGAGATTCATCATCTCGACCGCAAGGACTATCAGTTCAGGAAAATAAATCCCGAACATTATAAATAGAAAGATATCCAGCCAGAACAGAATTCCAGCTGGATAAAAAGCTGAATCTTACAGTTTCAGGCCCGCCATATGCAGCGCCTTGGTCTCAAGGAATTCCTCAATTCCTTCCGCACCACCTTCACGGCCCAGACCAGACTGCTTCACACCGCCAAACGGAGCGCATTCCATCGACACCATGCCGGTATTCACCCCAACCATGCCGTATTCAAGCGACTCGCCAACCCGCCATGCGCGGCTCATATCGCTCGTGAAGAAGTAGCTGGCCAGACCGAATGGCGTGTCATTGGCCTTGCGGATTGCCTCCGCTTCATCGCTGAACCTGAAGATCGGCATCAGCGGCCCGAACGTCTCTTCGCTGAACACGCGCATCTCCGTCGTCACACCTTCCAGCACGACCGGAGTAGCGAAATTACCATTCGTTTCCAGCGGAGCACTGACATAGGTCGCCCCTTTGGACAGAGCGTCCTCGACATGCTCGCGGACTTTTTTCACGGCGCTTTCGTTGATGAGCGGTCCCATGGTGACACCATCCTCAAGCCCGTTACCGATCTTGAATTTGGCGACTTCTTCCTTCATCCGGACGACAAACCGGTCATGAATGCCGTCCTGCACAAAAATCCGGTTGGCGCAGACGCAGGTCTGTCCGGCGTTGCGGAACTTGCTGGCCAGAGCGCCAGCGACAGCCGTTTCCAGATCAGCATCATCAAAGATGATGAACGGTGCGTTGCCGCCAAGCTCCAGACTCAGGCGCTTGATGGTGTCGGCTGACTGCTTCATCAGCAGTGCCCCGACATGCGTGGAGCCGGTAAAGGACAGCTTGCGCACGACCGGGCTGGAGGTCAGTTCGGGGCCGATTTCCTTCGCATCACCGGTCACGAGAGAGAACAGGCCCTTGGGCAGACCGGCGCGCTCAGCCAGAACGGCAAGCGCCAGCGCGGAATAAGGCGTCAGTTCGGACGGCTTGAGCACCATGCTGCATCCGGCGGCGAAAGCCGGGCCGCACTTGCGGGTGATCATGGCGTTGGGGAAGTTCCACGGCGTGATGGCGGCAGTGGTGCCGACCGGCTGCTTTACGGTGAGGACGCGACGGTCCTTCTGCGGCGGCGTGATGACGGCTCCATTGATCCGACGGGCTTCTTCCGCGAACCACTTGATGAAAGTGGCTCCGTATTTCACCTCACCCTTCGACTCAGACAGGGGCTTGCCCTGCTCGACCGTCATGATGAGCGCCAGATCATCGGCGTTCTGAAGGATCAGGTCGTACCATGCCATCAGCAGATCGGCCCGCTCATCAGGCGTGGTGGTCTTCCACTTGCTCTGAGCCCGGTCCGCGGCTTCGATAGCCCGCTGGGTCTCCGCTGCCGTACAGGCCGGAATCGTTCCGATTACTTCGCCAGTCGCCGGATTGGTGACGGACAGCGTCCTGCCGGAAGAAGACGCCATCCATTCGCCCGCAATATAGGCCTGTTCACGGAAAAGGGACGGATCGGAAAGGTTTGCAATGCCCATGATGGACCTCCGGATAAGCGGTATTCTGTTGAGACACAGGCTTTAGACCTGTCACGGCGCGGGATGCTACACCACATCAGACAAGCTCATAGTTCTGTCTCTGAAAGAGTTCTTACGCCAGCGTGATCATGACGGGAACATGGTCGGACGGCTGCGGCATCGCCCGCTCGGCCTTGTCCGGTCCTGCCGTGACCAGACGCTCGGCCACAACGGGCGAGAGCAGAAGATGGTCGATACGGAGTCCCAGATCACGGTTGAAAGCTCCGGCCTGATAATCCCAGAACGTATAGACCGTCTCGTCCGGGTGAAGCGCACGCACGGCGTCCGTCAGACCAAGCCAGAACAGCCGCCTGAAAGCAGCGCGACTTTCGGGACGGACAAGCGCATCCGTGGCGGACAGCGCACCCGGCGCGAGATCCCTGTCAGTCGGACAGACATTGTAGTCGCCTGCCAGAATGAAATCCTTATCCGCCCGCAGCATGGCTTCCGCATGACGGGCAAGGGCGTCCAGAAATTCCAGCTTCCCGAGAAAACCGGCTTCACCGCCGGAATTGCCGTTGGGAAGATACAGGTTGCCTACTGTCAGGGAATCAAGCCGGACCTCGATATAGCGCGCCGGTGGCTCAGGATCGCTCAGACCGGGCAGGCTGCGGGCCAGTACCTCGACAGGACGACGGGAGAGAACCGCCACACCGTTGTAGGATTTCTGTCCGACACAATGGGTGATGTAACCGGCTTCCTCAAAGACGGAAGCGGGGAACAGATGGTCCTCACACTTGATTTCCTGCAACAGAAGCAGGTCCGGTTCGTTGCGCTTCAGCCAGTCGAGGACAAGAGACTGACGCTGGCGGATGGAATTGACATTCCAGGTCGCGATTTTCATGGCGTTGGGACGGCCTTGTGATCCGGGTGTTCGGAGCGGCCTGCAACCGCAGACCCGACGGATGGCCCCATTCTCTGGCTAGGAAGAAAACGGGTCATGATGAAGGGGTGATGGCGTCAGGCGAGCGAAAAGCTCGTGCCACACCCGCACCCGGAAGCTGCATTCGGATTTTTCACCGTAAAATGCGCGCCCATCAGTTTGTCGACAAAATCGAGTTCGCCACCGTTCATCAGGTCCAGACTGACCGGATCGACCACCACGCGGACGCCGTTGCTGCTGACAACGAAGTCATCGGGCGCAGTCTCCGGATCGAGTTTGAACTCGTACTGAAAGCCGTTACATCCCCCAGCCGAAACGGAGACGCGCAGGGCAGATGCTGATTCAGCCTCGCCCTTCGTCGCGATGATCTCGGCAATGCGTCTGGCGGCGGCGTCGGAAACGGTGAAATTCTGGGTCATGGAGAGATAATGGGTTGCGGAAGCGTCAATGTGAAGAGGGGCACTAGCACGAATGCTCCATGACAGAAGCATTCATGAAGCCCCCCTGAAGGAGTCGGCGCGGACACGCAACCGATGCCCGTTGGCAGCCTCCATCAGACTGGCGGAGGACTGGAACCGATTAAAGCGCCTCGTCACCACTTTCGCGTGTACGGATACGTACGACGCGGCTGAGATCGCTCACGAAAATCTTTCCATCACCGATTTTGCCGGTATGCGCGGACTGGAGGATGGCTTCGACCACCTGATCGACGAGGGCGTCGGAAGTTGCGATTTCAATCCTGATCTTGGGCAGGAAGCTGACATGATACTCAGCGCCGCGATAAATCTCGGTCTGCCCTTTCTGACGACCGAATCCCTTGACTTCAGACACGGTCAGCCCCTGGATTCCCAACGGCGAGAGCGCGTCGCGGACGTCGTCGAGCTTGAAGGGCTTGATAATTGCCGTGACGAGCTTCATCCCAGTTCCTCTTTAATCACGAGAAAATTCACAACGATGCCGTAATGGCTTTGCCAAGGAAGCATATTGTTTCCCTCCTGTCACGTCATATGGATGACATCGCTCGGGATAGCCCGAACGCATAAAGCGTGTCATGAGTTCCGCCACTGGGACCGGGATGTTTCCTGCACGGACAGGCCCGGCGTAAATTGCTGAATTCATGGAGACCTTGGTATGTCCAGTATGGCGGAACAGGGCGCTGGCGAAACAGTCACGGATGTCGCGGTCTGCATTATCGGGGCAGGTCCTGTAGGGGCCACGCTGGCGTGCCGCCTTGCCCGTGACGGCGTTCCCGTGGCCGTCGTGGACCGTGCGGCCCTTCCCCCAATGGAGAACCCGGAATTTGACGGCAGGGCCTACGCCATTGCAGCCGGACCGAAAAATCTTCTGGAAGCCGCCGGTGTCTGGGAGCATCTCCCGCAGGTTCCCTGCCCTATCGAGGATATTCTCGTCACCGATGGCAGACCGGGTCAGCCCCCTTCCTCGCTGTCCCTTGAATTTACCCGCGAGGACTCGACCCAGCCGTTCGGCTGGATGGCGGAAGCCCGCGCCCTGCGTGTGGCGCTGAACGCAAACCTGCACGACTCTCCGCTGGTGACCGTTCTCGCGCCCGCCGACGTCTCGATCGTGCGCAACGAGAGCGGCGCGACCGTAAAAACCACGGATGGCCGCACGATCCGGGCGCAGCTTGTTGTCGCCGCGGACGGTCGTGGAAGCCGGACACGTTCCAAGGCCGGTATCCCCATCACGAAGCTCGCCTACGGCCAGAGCGGCATCGTCTGTGCGATCGCTCACGAACATCCGCATGACAACGGGGCGCTCGAACATTTCCTGCCGGGCGGTCCTTTCGCCCAGCTTCCGATGACCGGAACCGACGAGCATCCCTATCTTTCAGCGATTGTCTGGAGCGAAAAAGATGCGATGGCCCAGCGAATCGCAGCCCTGCCGGAAGAGCAGTTCAGGCGTGAACTGAAGCGTCGCATCGGAGACCGGCTGGGAGACGTCACGCCAGTCGGACGTCGCTGGGTCTACCCGCTCGCCGCACAGTACGCGCACCATTATACCGCCACACGCCTTGTTCTGGCTGGCGATGCGGCGCACGGCATTCACCCCATTGCCGGGCAGGGTCTCAATCTCGGCTTCCGGGACGTGATCGCACTTTCGGACATCCTGATTACGGCTCACGGCAAGGGTGAAGACCTTGGCAATCCGGCGCTGCTGGCCCGTTATCAGGCGCGATGCCGCCCTGCGAACATGATGATGTTTATGGCGACCGATGTCCTTGATCGCCTGTTCAGCAATGACAATCCGGTGCTGCGTCTTGCAAGGGATGTCGGGATTGCCACCGTCCAGCGTCTGCCCCGTCTGCGCAGGGCGTTCGTCAAGCACGCGATGGGCGTCTGATCCCGGCGCTTCCTCCTCCCGTTTTTCGGCAGGGAAATGTCCCGGAGCGCTGTCTCGCACCCACCTTTGGAACCCATTCATTCCCGGGCAAGTGGGGGAGCAGTCTTCCTGCAGGACAGGCCGCCTCCACAGAAAGACCATTGGCATGGTGTCGGACAGATGGAGTCCGTCACCGTAGAAACAGAAAAGGTCCGGAAAAACCGGACCTTTGAAGCCTGTCGAAACCGTAAGTTCCGACAGGTAGCGACACCATCAGGCGTCGCGCAACAGGTATGCGTTCAGCCCGTAAGGTCTGAACGGATGCGGCTGCGGGGGCGACGGGAAGCATCACCCGTGCGCGTGGCAGGACGCTGTGTCCGGTTGTCGGATGTAGACTTCAGAGCCGGAGCGGCTGTCAGTTCGGCCTCAAGCTGGGCGATACGCTTGCGCACGCTGTCCCGCAGGGCGGGGGCCGTGTGCGACTTCATGGATGCCAGCGTTTCCTTGAGGTCACGAAGCTGCTTCTGCTTCTCAGCAAGAGTACGGCGGATCGGCTGATTATCCGAAAGCTGGCCGTGAAAAGCACGCATGTTTCAAAACCCAATCAGGCAGGACAAAAGGTTACCTCCATATCTGGAGGACAGATTCTAACAAAAAGTGAAAAAACAGACTCCCTCACCTGTCCTTTACGACTGACCAGTCCTGCCGACGGGCGAGAACGACAGACGTGAGAGACGTGTCTGTTTTCGGAGTGCGGGGAAGTGCTCAGAAAATGGAAGTCGGCGTTAATCCGTCGACTGATCATTCCTGTGCAGGATATCCTGCAACGCCTTCACCAGTGCTGCGCATTGCGCATCGGTTCCGACCGTGATCCTGAGCCAGGATGATGTTCGCGGGCCTTTAAGATGGCGCACGATAATCGCCCTTTCTCTCAACGCGGCCGCCAGCATGGCGGCCTCACGATCCTGATGCCGAACGTAAACAAAGTTGGCGCTGGAAGGCAAGACCTCAAAACCAAGCTCCGCGAGGGAGCCCGACAGAGCCGTCCGGGTCGCCATCACCCTGTTGACGCATTCGGCAAGCCAGCCCTCATCCTCATAGGCCGCCAGTGCGCCAGCCTGAGCCAGACGATCCAGCGGGTACGAGTTGAAACTGTCCTTTACGCGGGTCAGACCCTCGATCAGAGCAGGGTCACCGACAGCAAAACCGACACGCAGGCCAGCCAGTCCCCGGGATTTGGAGAATGTCTGGACCACCAGAAGATTCGGATGGCGGCTGACAAGTGAAACGGCCGATTCAGCGCCGAAATCGACATAGGCCTCATCAATCAGCACCACCCGGTCCGGATGCGCAGCCAGCAGCTTCTCGATGTCCCCAAGTCCCAGCGCAATCCCTGTCGGCGCGTTGGGATTGGCCAGCACGATGCCACTGTTCGGACGATTGAAATCCTCGACGCGGACACGCAGCCCTTCATCCAGCGGAACAGTCTCGAACGGCAGACCATACAGACCGCAATAGACCGGATAGAAGCTGTAGGTCACATCAGCGAACAGCACCGGCTCGCCGTGGTTGAAGAAGGCCTGAAACGCGTGCGCCAGAACCTCGTCCGAACCATTGCCGACAAAGACATGCTCCGCCGTCAGCCCCTCCCGTCGCGCGATCGCTTCACGCAGGGCAAGGGACGCCGGGTCGGGATAGAGCCGGAGCGTATCGTCCGTCGCCGCCTGCATCGCCGCGATCGCTCTGGGCGAGGGACCATAAGGGCTCTCGTTGGTGTTCAGCTTGATGAGGTTGGTCAGACGCGGCTGCTCGCCGGGAACATAAGGCGTGAGACGGTGAACCAGCGGGCTCCAGAAACGACTCATGAAGAGATTCCAAAAAGAGTGAGCATATCCGGCTGTCCCTGCGTGACCGCCATGTCGCGGGCGCTCTGGCCTTCGCCATCCTTGCGCTCCGCGTCCGCTCCTGCTTCCAGCAGGTAGCGCGCCATATCGGTGCGCCCGAACATGACAGCGAACATCAGCGGCGTACGCCCCACATTGTTGACGGCATCCACGGCTGCGCCGTGAGCGATCAGAAGTTCGGCAATCGGGCGATCCCCCTTGAACGCCACACCCGCCAGCGCGGTCGCGCCCTTGGCGTCCGGCCTGTCAACCGACGCACCGGATTCGAGCAGTTGTCTCACCGTCTCTTTCTGTCCGTTATAGGCGGCCAGAATCAGCGGCGTGTATCCTTTGTCATTCATGACATCCGGGTTCAGGCCCGCCGCAACAAATTCGCTGACAAGATCAGTCTGACCGTCACGCGCCGCTTCGAGGAACAGGGTTTCGATTTCCGCCTGATCGAATGTCTTGCCTTCATGTTCCGGCATCTGACTCTCCCTTCCCGGTTCCACCGCCTGTGCGCCCCACACGGAACGCTGGCTTCTTCTACGTTATTCGGACGCCTCTGCGAAGGAGGTTACCGGCTTATCAGCCTCGTTTCACCAAAACCCGGCGCCTCGAAGACGCCCGGAGCAAGTCCGGCCCAGTCCGCCGTCTCCCTGAGACAACGTTCCGGCTCTCCCAATGGCTCCTGCGACAATGGGAATGTTCCGAAATGCATGGCGATCCCCTGCCGCGCCTGCAATTGCCGGAACGCCTCCACCGCTTCCACCGGGTCCGTATGGACCTTGCGCAGCATCGGACGCGGCGCGTATGCCCCGATCGGCAGCAAGGCCACATCAGGCGCGCCGAGCCGGGTGCGTATCTCCCTCCAGTGCGGTCCGTGCGCAGTGTCACCCGCGAAGAAGACCGAGGGGCGCTCCGGCGATTTCGGGAAACGCAGGAAGAAACCACCCCATAGACGCTTCCCGGCGTCAGTCAGTCCCCGCTGCGTGAAGTGTCGGGCCGGTGTGCAGACGATCTCAAGATCACCGATCCTCACGCTCCGCCACCAGTCCAGTTCGGACACCCGCAACAGACCGGCCTTGCGAATCAGGTCACCCGTCCGCGCCGTCGTCACGACCACGGGATTATCCCGACGGGCCAGAGCCCGCAGGGACGGCAGGTCGAGATGATCGTAATGGCAATGCGAGACCAGAACGACGTCGATCGGGGGGAGATCAGCCAACTGGTAAGCGGGCGGCCTGAAACGCTTCGGTCCGATAAAGGACGCAGGGGAACAGCGATCCGAGAAAATCGGGTCTGTCAGAACGGACAGCGTGCCGCCACCCGGCAAGGAGTATCTGAGCAGGAACGTGCTGTGACCGATAAAGGTGACGGCGACTTCCCCCTGCCCCGGCACGCAATGCGGATTCCCGGCCACATCCGGCTCCAGATTATGTGACGGCTTTTCGAAAATGGTCGAGAGAATCCAGCGCAGAAACACCAGCGGCCTTATGCCCCGCCGCCGCCTGCCCGCCTTCACGCCCGACCGTCCGGTATGCGGCGCATCCGGCCATGAAGGAGGGCGCGGCGCTTCCTCCCAGTCCTCCGGAAGCGGTGGATTGATGAAAATCTCTCCATTGCAATGATCGGAAAGCGGAAGAGTGGCCTGTTTCATAAACGGAAAATAGCATTCCACCGGAAAGAAGCTATTGAAACCTGCGTCATGGCGATGACACGGGATGCTTTCTGTCTTGCCGTCGAACCCCGACGAGAGCTTCGACCTCCCCTCAACCAGCCCTCGCGCCGGAAGCGGCGGAGTGGACAAAAACTGACCATTCGATCAACTTTTTTCTCATTGCGGCAAACAGAAACTCTTCGGAGTATCCTATTGATTTCACAGCATGAAATCCATACGGAAACCCGCCACCTTCCAGAAATTCCCCGAAGATATTGCGTCATGTCTATACGAAACCGCAATGACCGCCTAACATGCGCGGCGACACATCTCCTGACAGGATGAGAGGCAGTCATGCCGGAACTGAAAAACGAGTTCGATTGCGCGAAAACCCTCCGGGACGGGCGGTACTGGATGCCCTTCACGGCCAATCGCCGGGTGAAGGAACAGGGCATGGCCCGTGTTCTTGAGAGCGCCAGTGGTCCGTATTACACAACCGCCGACGGCGTGAAGCTGTTCGATACGCTCTCAGGACTGTGGTGCTCCCCTCTCGGGCACGCCAACCCCCGGATTTCGGAAGCCCTGAAAAAGCAGGCCGATACGCTCGACTATGCGCCAGGCTTCCAGCTCGCCAATCCTGTCACGATCCGGCTCGCCGAACGCATCGCCAATATGGCGCCAGCAGGACTTGAGCACGTCTTTTTCGCCAATTCCGGCTCGGAGGCCGCCGACACGGCCCTGAAGGCCGCCATCGGCTATCATCGGCTGCGGGGCGAAGGCGGTCGCTTCCGCCTGATCGGACGCGAACGCGGCTATCACGGCGTCGGACTGGGCGGCATGTCGGTCGGCGGCATTGTTCCCAACCGCAAGATGTTCGCCACGATCATGACGCCGGGCGTCGATCACATCCGCCACCCCTACGACCACGCCAAGGTCGCGTTCTCCAAGGGACAGCCCGAATGGGGCGCAGAAATGGCCGAGGATCTGGAACGGGTCATCGCCCTGCATGACGCCTCCACCATCGCCGCTGTCATGGTGGAACCCGTGCAGGGCTCCACGGGTGTTCTGGTGCCGCCGGTCGGCTACCTCCAGCGTCTGCGCGAGATCTGCACGAAACACGGCATCCTGCTGATTTTTGACGAGGTCATCACCGGGTTCGGACGCATGGGCGAGAATTTCGCCGCCCAGCGTTTCGGCGTGACACCGGACATGATCACCTTCGCCAAGGCCGTGACCAACGGCATCGTGCCGATGGGTGGCGTGATCGTGACCGATGAAATCTACAACACCTTCATGACCGGCCCCGAGAACGCCATCGAGTTCGCGCATGGCTACACCTATTCCGGCCACCCGCTGGCGGCGGCGGTGTCGCACACCGTTCTGGACATCATGGAAGAGGAAAACCTGATTGCCCGCGCCCGCTCACTGGAGCCGGTTCTGGAAGAGGCGATCCACAGCCTCCGCGATCTGCCCCTGATCCATGACATCCGCAATATCGGTTTGACAGCAGGTTTCGATCTGAAGCCACGGGACGGCGCGCCGGGCGCACGGTGTCTTGAACTGTTCGAAAAAGGACTGAAGAACGGCCTTCTTCTGCGATGCGCCGGTGAGACGGTTTCGTTCGGCCCTCCCTTCATTTCGACACCCGAGCAGCTGCGTGACATGGTGGCGACCGTTCGCAAGCTGATTACCGAACTGGACTGACACTGGTTCCGCTTCCAGCGGAGATAAGGAGATTTTCATGCCTCTTCTGCATTTTCACGTCTATGAAGGCCGCAGCGAAGCCGAGATCAAGACGCTGCTCGACACAGCGCACGAAGCCATGCTCGAAGCGTTTCAGGTGCCGCGCGGTGACCGCTACCAGATCGTCACCGAGCACAAGCCGTCGCACATGATCCTTGAGGATACGGGCCTCGGCATTCCCCGCACGAAGGACATGATCCTGCTTCAGGTGTTCAGTCGCCCCCGTGGCGATGGTGGTTTCGCTCTGTTCTACCGGCTCCTCACGGACCGTCTGGAAAAAGAATGCGGAATCAAGTCGTCCGACGTCATGATTTCCGTGGTGGAGAACAAGGACGCGCACTGGTCGTTCGGGCTGGGCCGCGCCCAGTTCCTGACAGGCGAACTGCCTCTTCGCGGCTGACGCGACCAGGGCGGGCCTGGTACATTTCCGGCCCGCCCTCTCCGTCGTTACGACACATCATCGCGAAGGTCTCTCCAGACCCTCCACAGCTCCAGCGCATCGGGCAAAGCTCTATGCCTGCGCCTGGTCCGTTTCTCTTCCCGCATGCGGACCTGATCCAGCAGGGTGGCGTCTTCCAGCGCCGACGTCTCCCTGCGTGCTGACCGGAGCGCCTCCACCCATGCTTCCAGAACCGGGTAGATGGCCGGCGCTTCCTCGCCGACAACCTCACACAATTTTTGCAGCCACCCCCGATCGAAGGATGGCGCATCCGTGACGATCCGGCAGTTTTCCGTGGTCGCCAGAAAATGCCGCGCCACGACACCCGCCGGACTGCCTTCCCGCAGTAATCTGTCCCGACTCAGCCCGTGCAGGGCTTCGGCTTCTTCCGACCAGTCTGTCCAGTGAGATTCCGGACGGATCAGGAAGCTCTCACTCCGCCCATTCTCCCGGACCCAGGCGATTTCGACGGGATAGCTGTCGATGTCGAGAGAAGAGGCCTCATTATCCAGAAAAATAAACATACGGTATCCCATGCGGCCTATCTGCGATGGATCTTCCGACAGGCTTTCCGTACCACCAAATTGATGAAGCAGCCCACTTCCATCGGAAATATCGCATCATTTTATGTCCATTCAATGGAAAACAATAAAATTTATTATTTGTTTTCAAGTAATTAAAAATTTTACGGTTTTCCAAGCGTATTATTTTTATGTCAAAACATTGCCAATTGTTCTTTTGTTTCATGATTACGTTTTTCCATATGCGTAATACTCAACCCAAAAAACCTTCCGATTCCGAAAAAACCGTTTTTTTGACACAACCCGTGCAAAACGCCGCTACCCTGCGGAAACAGCTTGCGGATTGAACGGCGCTTCTTTGGTGTTTTGACGCATATCCGGTATGTTTCGAGAACGCATCGTTCTGCGCGTCTGCGACAAGTCACACAAGCCGGGCATAGCCCGAAACTGGATGTCAGGAGCTTTCGGGATGGGCTTCCACCATACGCTCGGCGGAGAACGCTACGGATTTGAAGACCTCAAGGCCCTGCTCGCAGCAGCTTCCTCACAGAGGTCAGGGGATGAACTGGCGGGCCTTGCCGCCACATCGGACGGCCAGCGCATGGCCGCCCGCTACGCACTGGCGGAACTCCCCCTCACCACCTTCCTGAACACCGACCTCGTTCCCTACGACGAAGACGAGGTAACCCGGCTGATCGTGGACACGCACGACAAGGCCGCGTTCGCTCCCATCGCCCATCTGACGGTTGGCGGTTTCCGCGACTGGCTCCTGTCGCACGAAGCCGACACAGCCACACTCGCCGCCGTAGCACCGGGCATCACGCCCGAAATGGCCGCCGCCGTCAGCAAGATCATGCGCAATCAGGACCTGATGAGCGTTGCGCGCAAGATCAGGGTCGTCACCAGATTCCGCAACACCATCGGGCTTGAGGGATGCCTCGCTTCCCGTCTGCAACCCAATCACCCGACGGATGATCTCAAGGGCATCGCCGCCTCCACGCTGGACGGGCTGCTCTACGGCATGGGCGATGCGGTCATCGGCATCAATCCGGCGACGGACAGTGTCGCCAACGGGCTGGCGCTACTCGACATGCTCGACCACGCCCGCCAGCATTACGACATTCCTACCCAGACCTGCGTTCTGACGCATGTGACGAACACCATCGAGATCATCAATCGTGGCGGTGCGGTTGATCTGGTGTTCCAGTCCATCGCCGGCACCCAGAAGGCCAATGAGGGTTTTGGCGTCAACCTCGCCATCCTCAAGGAAGCGCACGAAGCCGCGCAGGGACTGAAGCGCGGCACGGTTGGCGACAACCTGATGTATTTCGAGACCGGGCAGGGGGCTGCCCTTTCCGCCGACGCGCATCACGGCATCGACCAGCAGACCGTCGAAACACGGGCCTATGCTGTTGCGCGGGCCTACAGGCCACTACTGGTCAATACGGTCGTGGGCTTTATCGGTCCCGAATATCTCTATGACGGCAAGCAGATCATCCGCGCCGGTCTGGAGGATCATTTCTGCGCCAAACTGCTGGGTGTCCCGATGGGCTGCGACGCCTGTTACACCAATCACGCCGAGGCTGATCAGGATGACATGGACAACCTGATGGTGCTGCTGGGCACGGCGGGCATTTCCTTCCTGATCGGCGTCCCGGGCGCCGACGATATCATGCTCAACTACCAGAGCCTGTCCTTCCACGACATCCTGACATTGAGGACGCTGCTGAACCTGAAACCGGCTCCGGAATTCGCAGCATGGCTTGAAAAAATAGGCCTGTATGACAGCAGCAATGAAAGAATGCTGCCCCTGTCTCCCAGCCAGACACTTCTTGGCCAGATGATTGCCTGACATGACGGACAAGACCCTCCCCACCACACCGACCGGCAACAGCAGCCCGGACCCGTGGCACGGCCTGCGTTCCCTCACCCGCGCACGGATCGGACTGGGACGCAGCGGAAATGCGCAGCGCAGCACGGATGTTCTCGCATTTCAGGCCGCCCATGCACAGGCGCGTGACGCCGTGCATACGCCCCTCGACATCGACACGATGCAGGCGCAGTTGAAGGATGAGCCCTGCCTGCTCGTTCACAGCCGCGCGCCGGATCGCCCGACTTATCTTCGGCGGCCTGATCTGGGGCGTCGTCTTGACGCCGAAAGTCTGGACAGTCTGAAAAAAGGCAGTTGGGACGCTGTATTTGTCGCAGCGGATGGTCTTTCCTCCGTTGCCACGACTGAAGGCGCGGTCGCCCTGTATCACGCGATGAAAGAGCGCCTGAAAGACTGGTCGATCGCGCCTCTCGTCATCGCAAAAGAGGGGCGCGTTGCGATCGGAGATGAGATCGCCGCGGCCATGGGCGCCAACATGGTGGTCATGATGATCGGCGAACGTCCCGGCCTCAGCGTTGCGAACAGTATGGGTGTCTATCTGACATATGCCCCGCGTGTTGGCTGCCCGGATTCCGCCCGCAACTGCCTTTCCAACATTCATCCGCATGGTCTGAAAACGGCTGTCGCGGCTGACAAGCTCGCATGGCTGATGAGTGAAGCACGGCACAGAAAACTGACAGGCGTTGATCTGAAAGATGATGCGCCAGAAAGCACACTTCTCGAACAGACACCAGCCGCTCTTGACAAGGACACACGCGCATGACCACGGGTGCGACAAAACTCAACAAGACACTGAGCGCTTTCCATTTATGGGGCATCGGTGTTGGCCTTGTGATTTCAGGCGAGTATTTCGGCTGGAGTTATGGCTGGGGCACGGCCGGAACACTTGGCTTCATGATCGCCACAATCTTTGTGGCCCTGATGTACACCTCCTTTATCTTCAGTTTTACGGAGCTGACGACAGCCATACCTCATGCGGGCGGCCCGTTCACCTACAGCTTCCGTGCGCTGGGTCCATTGGGAGGGCTGATTGCCGGTCTGGCGACTCTCGTCGAGTTCATCTTTGCTCCTCCCGCCATCGCTCTCGCGATTGGTGCTTATCTGAACGTGCAGTTTCCGGCCCTGTCACCTAAAGTGGCTGCCGTGGGCGCCTATATCGTTTTCATGGCCCTCAACATTGTCGGCGTGCATATCGCGGCGTCTTTTGAACTGTTTGTGACCATAGCAGCCATTATCGAACTTCTGGTTTTCATGGGCGTGGTCGCGCCCGCCTTTTCATGGGACAATTTCATCCATGACGGCTGGGGCGTTGCCCCTCATTTCGGTCTTGAGGCCATGGGAGGCATTTTTGCCGCCATTCCTTTTGCCATCTGGTTCTTTCTTGCCATCGAAGGCGTAGCGATGGCCGCTGAAGAAGCGAAAGACCCAAAACGCTCGATTCCCGTGGCCTACATTGCGAGTGTGCTGACCCTTGTTTCTCTGGCTTTTGGAGTGATGATCTTTGCCGGTGGCGTTGGCGACTGGAAAGCGTTGGCCAATCTGAATGATCCTCTGCCAGAAGCCATGAAACGTGTTGTCGGAACCAACAGCGGCTGGCTGCACATGCTTGTGTGGCTTGGACTTTTCGGTCTGGTCGCCTCGCTGCACGGCATCATCATGGGCTATGCCCGTCAGATTTTCGCTCTTGCCCGCGCCGGGTTCCTCCCTGCTGTTCTGGGGAAGATCCATCCACGATTCCAGACACCCTATGTCGCCACCATTGCGGGCGGAATCGTGGGAATCGCAGCTATTTTCTCTGACGATGTTATTTCAATCGCCGGTCAGTCCCTGACGGCGACACTCGTCACGATGTCAGTGTTCGGGGCTCTGACCATGTATATTCTCAGCATGATCAGCCTGTTCGTGCTGCGCCGCAAGGAGCCGAACATGGAGCGTTCCTACCGTGCACCGCTCTATCCAATACTCCCGGCGCTCGCTTTAAGTTGCGCAATTGTCGCACTGGCTGCGGTTATTTTCTACAACACAATAATCTTCTTGATTTATATCGTATTCGTAATGATTTTGTCAGTGTTCTTTATGATGAGATCCACGAAGAAGCGTCTGCAGGCTTCCTGAGCCAGTCAGAGTCGATCACGAGAGAGGGAAGTTATATGATCGAAAAATTCCGCAAAAAATACCTACTTCTTTCATCCGCACTGATGACAGCAAGCCTGATCCTGCCGCATGCGGCCCACGCACAGACTGTGCCGTCACCTGCTCCAGCCGCGGCTCCCGTCGTCAACCTCACAGCGCCGAACACGGCGTCTGATACCATTTCCGACAACAACAAGCTTGTCGACGACGATGTTGCGGAAACCGAAGAAAGCCTGAAAGTCGTACAGGGCAACATCTTCCATCCGAAAGCCGGAAAACCACTGTCTTACTGGGATGGGCTGGTAGGGCATCTCACTGTCGAAGCTGGTATCGCAGGCAACCCCTGGACGAAATCAGGCCGCAACTTCGCGCAGTTCTATGTTGATCGCGCCAATACCGTCACGCTGAACCAGATCATGGGCTCCCTCTCCCATCCTGTGACCAGCATCGGAGACGGTTACGGATTCGGCTTCAACTTTGAGGTCATGTATGGTTCTGACGCCCGTTTCGATCCGACCGCCGGCATGGGTGACGGCTCCCTGACGGGTCTTTACCAGTGGGTGCCGACACAGGCGCATGTTGACTTCCATATGCCCTGGCTTCTCAAACGTGGCATCGACATCCAGATCGGCCAGATGTACGGTCTGCTCGGCTCCGAAGGCACACCCGCTCTTGCCCGGCCGTTTTATACCTTCAACTATGCCTCAGACTACATCGTACCGTTCCAGGTGGTCGGCATCTACACGACACTGCACCTGAACAAGTATGTTGACTGGGTTCTCGGCATTGACGCTGGTAACTCGACAACTTTTGGAAGTTCCGGCAACAACAGCCGCCCTAAAGGAACGTTTGGTTTCGCATTCAACAACCTCATGGATGGCAAACTGAGCTTCCATCTCCTTGGTCACTTCGGACCTCAGGGCAACAATGGCCCTTCACGTGTTGGAGGCGGCTGGACCAGCATCGGTGTCGGCAAGATCGCCAACGAAAAGATGCAGTATAACGGCGATATTCTGGCGACCTACAAAATCAACGACAAGATGACCGTCACTGTTGACGGCACCTATCTCCATGACGACCTTTCTCGCGACGATGTTTATGGCGTCACGACCTATTTCGCCTACAACATCAATCCCAATCTCACCTTCAACGCCCGTGGCGAAATCCTGCGCGACAATACCGGTGGCGTGATCGCGGAATATTCCAGCTTCACATCCTTCACCAAATCGCTCACCAACCAGCCATATCCATACTATGTCGCTGCTCCGACAACTTATGGCGAGTTGACACTCGGCGTCACCTATCGTCCTGACTTCATCAACAAACATGTCCATTTCGGACAGTTCAGCTTCCGCCCGGAAGTTCGTCTCGACAAATCGCTCAACGGCACCCGACCCTTCAACAAGGCTGGCACGCCTGACAACCCGGTTGTCACCACCGGAACCAACAACATGCTGTGGTTCAACGCGGACGCAATCTGGGCATTCTGATCCAGACTGCAAACACATAAACGGGTCGCCTATCTCGGGGAGTGCAGTGCACTCCCCGTTTTTTCTGGTAGATGGCTGATTTGAAAACTTTCTCTCCTGATCAAATCACAACTGCAAATCATTGATACCGTTACCGACGGCGGTCAGGACAGGAAATTTTCAAATTTCTTATATCTCTCAAGTAATTTTTATAATTTCTTTCATGAAGATATACCTCACCAAACGGCTATTGTTTTTTCTCACCAAGATTAAATGTCAGAGCCGAGTTCAGTCGAAAGAAATCGACATCAGGATCACCTCGTACAGGCTCTTCATACGTCAACTGTATGACGTTCATCTGGTCTGCATGAAGCCGAACCCGCGTCCGTCCTTCAGCGTCTGTCGGAGGCGACTTTTCAGAAACAGTGTTCAGAAAATTTTCGTTCAGTCTTACATCTTTCAGAGGCTTCCCATGCAGAAGAACTGTTACACCCAAACTATCCCCTCGATGCAATGCAAAAGGATCTGTCTCCGGGACGATTTCCAGCATAAGATTATGAGAATGCTGATTTTTTATCGATCCTGCATATAAATTCACACTTTCCTTAAAGGCATGTAGGCCGGTCTCTGCATGAGCGACTGTCGATTTACGTGCCCATATCCACTCTTTCTGACCGGATTTCCGAGCATGGAAATCAAAATCCGCCTTTATAATAATTGCCGTAATACGCGGATCAGCCTCTAAAATTATGTGTTCACCATCTGAATGATATTTTATTGACAGAGGAAGATCATGAGCATCATATGCTTCAATATTTCTGAGATAGGCGGGGTTATATGCCTCATCTGACGATACTTCCTCCATAACGATGGTTGGTTTTCCTATCCTCTGTTGCACAATGAATGCACTGCTGGCAGACGCGTCACCAATTGGAGAAAATAAAAAAACGAGCAAATATTTTAAAATATTTTTTCTCATATTCAGCAATCCATGTAAGCTAAACACAGGAACGCATCCCTGACTGTAGCGTCGCACGATTATAAAACAAATAACAAAAATTCAATATATTGTATAAATTGAAACCATTAAACCGAGCATCCCAATATTTTCCAGACCGATAGGAAACAGTAGCGTCACACTCTACGTCTGTGAAAACCATTTCTTTACTGGCGGCATTCAGATGCTCGCTCTCACGTTATGTCACCCATCCGCTCAGAGCCTTTTTGGAAATTCACGGATGAGCGTTTCTGCGTAGCATAAGGCTTCCCATGGTGATGTGGATCATGGCCTCTGCCACGTCGATACGCTGTTCGTAATCCCTCACCAGTCGGCGCCAGCGGATCATCCAGCCGAATGTCCGTTCAACGACCCATCGACGTGGCAGGATTTCAAATCCTTTTGCCGTATCTGGCCGCCGGATGATCTCGACCGTGAAGTCGTGAAAGGCGGCTTTGTCCATCAACTGCAAGCGGTCATAGGCCCCATCTGCGAACAGATGCTTCACCCACGGCCAGCGTTTGCGGATAGCATCCAGGATCATTTGTCCACCCGCACTATCCGAAATATCGGCTGGTGTCAGCCTGACCAAAAGCAGTCGGCCATCGGTATCGACCGCGATATGACGCTTGCGGCCAACGATCTTCTTGCCAGCGTCATAGCCACGGGTCTTTGCATGAGGAGCCTTGATACTCTGGCTATCGATAATGCCCCCAGATGGACTGGCCTCGCGTCCCGCGACTTCACGATCGAGCATCAGGCAGACATCATGGATGGTCTGAAACAGGAAACGGCGTATCAGCCTGCGAAACCACCAATAGACGGTCTGCCATGGACCAAAATGAACAGGCAACATTTCCCAGCCACAGCCTGAGCGGACAAGATAACGCAGCGCATTGATGATCTCACGAAAATCGGTTGCTCGTTTTCGGCCACGCCGGTTCGAAGGCGGCATCAGGGGCGCTATGCGCTCCCATTCCTCATCGGTCAGATCAGACGGATAACGCTTCGTCTTGCGCGTAATGTTGGCCATTCGGCCTCGTTGTTCTGGCATCCACATCCTGAGTTTGAATCACGCGACAGACGCCCTGAAAACCCCTCACGCTCAATTTCCAAAAAGGCTCTCAGAAGATTGGCCAACCTGTTTAGAAGAATATGATATTTTTTCTACAAGCCAGACTGATTGCTCGGGGCATACTGAATCTGTCGTCTACGATTGACCGCTGTCGGCGACAAGATCGTTCTGCCACCAGACACGGACGTATTTTCCAGTATTATCCACCCATTCAGGAGTTACTCCAACCTGCGCCTCATACTTTCATTACTGATTTACGTTCAGCCATAACACACTTACTCAATAATAATTATCATTCGCGATTTTCGTGTCAAGAACGGGTCATTTTTCCTCAATCTGGCGCATGATCGGCTACCGCTGATCGAGCGATCCGTTTCTCAAACAGCGGGACGGTCAAAACAGGCGCCTCTCGCCATGACCCTGTGAACATGATCTTATGGAGCCCATCACCACCGATGGATGGGCCTGATGGTTACAGCACCCTTTGCAGTCAATGCGCATGCCTCACGAGGCAGACTCTACGACGAGCCGCCCTCACCCACGCGGTCGCCGTGGCAGCGGGATCGTGACCGCGTCATCCATTCATCGGGGTTTCGGCGGCTTCAGTACAAAACACAGGTCTTCATCAACCACGAAGGAGATTTCTTCCGTACCCGCCTGACGCACTCCCTCGAAGTCGCACAGATCGCCCGCTCCATGGCAAGGCATTTCGGCGTGGATGAAGACATTACCGAAGCCATTGCCCTCGCCCACGACCTTGGCCACACGCCGTTTGGGCATGCTGGAGAAGATGCCCTGTCCCTCGCCATGGAGCCATGGGGCGGGTTTGATCACAACACGCAGGCGCTCCGGCAAGTGACTGTTCTGGAACAGCGTTACCTCCAGTTCGACGGTCTCAACCTGACATGGGAAACACTGGAAGGTCTTGTAAAACATAATGGACCTGTGAACCATGTTTCCAGATGGCTAAAAGATTACACAGCAGCTCAGGACCTCGAACTGCACACGTTCGCTTCACTTGAAGCGCAACTGGCGGCTCTGGCGGACGATATTGCGTATCACGGGCATGATCTGGACGACGGCATAAAATCCGGCCTGCTGACACTGGACGATCTTGTCGATGTGCCGGTCGTCAGCGACGCCTTGCGCGAAGCCCGCCGGATTGCCTCATCCCTGCCCCCGCGTCCGGTCACAGCGTTCGGAGCGGGCAGCCGTACAGGTGATGCTCCCACGACCTCCAGCGCGTTCATCGCCACACAGGATCAACGCCTCCGACACGAAATGGTGAGACGCATCGTTCATGCACTGGTCTCGGATGTTCTCACCCAAACCGAAAAAAATCTTATTGCCCTGACACCGCAATCCGCCAACGATATTCGCCACGCAGCCGGACCGGTTGTGGGTTTCAGTCCCGCCATGGGTGAAGCCAACGCGCAGATCCGCTCTTTCCTGTTCGCCAATCTTTATCGGCACTGGAAAGTCAAACGGATGACACACAAGGCGAAGCATGTGGTGGCCGAGCTTTTCGATACGCTGGGTTCATCTCCCGGTCTCCTCCCCGACGGGTGGAGGGAACAGGCCGCGATTGCACCCGATGAAGCGGGACACCGGCGGGTCGTTGCTGATTATCTGGCGTCCATGACTGACCGTTTCGCGATGGAAGAACACCGGCGTCTGACCGATCTGTCAGTGCCGGGATAAGACTGGCGGCGCTACGGATTGAGCCTTCTGTGGGCTCTGCCCGCACCCGCAGGGAGGCACAGCCTCCTTGACCGTAATATATTGATAACAGACCGCTTTCCAGAAGCACCGTCTTTGGCGAGGTTCAGGGTGACAGCCCGGAAACCAATCCTGAAGCAGAACCTATTCATGAACATTGAAATAATATACTGGAAACAGAACCTGTAATTTTTACCTGCACTTCAGAAAAAGTGATGATCGAAAATATGTTCCCATGAAAGACCAGAAATCAGAACGAAACCTTTTTCTCTTTTTTCTGGTCGTTTTGTTCTCTATAATATTTTTAAATATTTCTTTTCATGGAGACATACAAATGGATAAATGTCTTGATGAAATTCATAAATATATTTCAACCCAGAACAACACCTATAGTCTTCTTTGTATATTTACTTATTTTTTATTTTATATCTTTCCATGTTTATTTTTTATTTATTCTGTATTTATAATTAATTTTTCCATAAAAGAAACGAAAGGAAAAATTTATTTATTTATTATTTTTCTATTTATTATTACATTTATTACAATACCCGTAAAAATTATCCATTTCCCCGAGCTCGGTTTCAAGATGATGTGGGATTACACTGATGTATGCCCTCCTCGCCAGAGAACCATCATCGACAGTATTTCCGCCTGGTTTATGTTTTCTCTCAAAATAATGACCACTATCGTATGCTATCTCTTTTTTTCCGGAAAAAGCCAACCCCGAACACCATCATGACACACAGGAGCGCTGGATGACCGGAGTTCCTACCGTCCGGGATCGAACACATCCTGCAGGATACTGTTCAGCCGCACCGCATAGGCTTTCGCGCTGTTCTCCTGCTCCAGCATTCTCAAAGCACCGGCGCGCACCGTGTTCCACAACTCCTCATCCGTGTAGAGAGCCACCACACGTTCAGCGAAACGTTCGGCATCGTTGTCGCCACCCGCCACAATTTCCAGACCATCCCGCCAGCCAAGCTGACGACAGAGCAGGCCGGACGCTACAACAGGTAATCCGTAAGACGCAGCCTCATGAATCTTGAATGGGATACCTCCTGCATAACGGGTCGGCGCGACAAAGATACGATGAGACGCATACAGATCTGACGGATCTTTCACCGGCCCAAGCAATTCAACGCGTGGATCACGCCCCAGTGCGCTCAGATCGACTCCAGCACCACGGAAACCGGCGACGCGAAACCGGACATCCTCAGGCAAACGGTCCCGCAGCAGAGGCAGCACCTTCTCAACAAACCAGATCAGGCTGTCATGGTTAGGAGAATTGGGCTCGTGAATAGCCCCGAGGAAAAGTATATCACGGCGCTCATCCCATGCAGCCGATGTCGGTCTGACAGGGCACATATGGCCAAGCTCAGCGACATTCTCGAAACCCGCTTCGTGCAGGGCACGGACATCCAGCGGATTGACCGCGACAATCTTCCGACAGAACCATGCCGCCGAGAACTCGGCAGCCAGCGCTTCGTCCAGCGTCCGGGTCTGCGGCTCGTCAAACAGCTTCGCCTTCAGCAGATCACGGGGAGACGTCACCGCCTCCGTGTCGAGCACAACCGCATCAAGCGGCAACGCGGGAGCCTGCGCCATCAGGATCGGCAGCAGCCTGCCGATATTATGTGTCCGGCCGATCCATACGCAGTCCCATGACCCGCTGCGTTCCTGAAGAAAGGTATCAAGCGTCTCGAAGCCCCGGTCATGCAGAACTTCCACCTCCGGAGGAAAATCCGCATAAATCCGCGACAGGGGATCAACCGACGCATAGATCGGAAAAACCGTGACCTGATGGCCAAGCGCGGCCATGGTGCGCACAATGTCATTGGAGCGCACAAAGCCGGACCCGAGACTGCGAACGGGAATCCGGTCCTCGATAAAGAGAATGCGTTTGACCGACGGACTGACAGCGCTTCTGGCCCGGACGGCGAGACGGGGGGACGGTGGAAGAGCCTGCGCAAAAATTGCTGCGTGCTTCTGCCGCAAACCACGACGGTCGGCCTCATCAAAGGCGGACGCTTCCTTGTCGCTGACATCCTGAGAGGCCAGAAAAGCAGGCTCATAGAGAACACGACGCCCGGCCTCGGCTGCCCGCAGGCAAAGATCGGTCAGTTGCGCCCCCTCGGACTCCAGCCTGTCATCAAATCCTTCCAGCGCTTTCAGCAGATCGCGGTCGATCAGCAGCGCCGGGACCGTTGCGCAGACGACGGGCCGACGGAAACAGGCGGCGGGCTCCTCCATCGGGGCGTTTTCAAGATAGCGGATCAACGACCCGTCCCGTCCGATCAGGGCGCCCGCTTCAAGAATACGGCCGTCAGCCCGCAAGGTCCGACCCGTCACAATACCGATACGCCCGGCAGCAGTATCTGCCCGCGCGTCGAGCGCAGCCTGCAAGCTGCCGTGCGCCAGACGCACGCCCTGCCCCAGCCACAAAACCGCCTCTCCGCGCAAGTGAGGCAGAGCAGCTTTCAGGGCCTCCGCCCGGGTCACTGATCGGTCCAGCCGCAGAATCTTCATGCCACGGGCAAAATGGTGCAGGCGCGTCGTATCGTCGCGTGATCCTGCGTCCACGACGATGACATTCAATGGCCCGGCATGGGTCATACGCAGGGCCGACAGGCTGGACAGGGTCAGCGGGAGACGATTGCGGACAAGAAGGATGATGCTGAGACGGGGTTCCTCCCGTGCAGTGAAATCCAGTGGACGGGCGGCGAGAAGCGGCAGAAGGTTCTCGGCCTTCCGCACGGCGAGTCCTTCAAACACCTTCAGATCAGGCCGTTCAAGACCCGCATCGAGCGGCTGCTGGCTCCGACGGGACAGCCAGTGCTCGAACACGTCGCGCACCAGACCGCGCTCGATATCAGCCCTGACCGTTCCGGAGAAAAAATAGGCGTTGAGATCGATATCCGGATGCGGACGACGTCGCTCAAACGCACCATAACGCAGGAAATGGTCATAGGCGGAACGCAGCTGCCCGGTGGCTATGGCGTCCGCGATGTCCGGATACTGCTCCAGATAATAGGCCTCACTGAACCATTCGAGACCACAGAACTCGACCGGCGTCCTGTTGGTCAGGAAATGGCACAGCGGGCTACGTATCTGTCCCGCCTCCAGAGCTTCCGCCACTTCCGGATAGGTTTTGAGATACCATTCGGGATCGAAATACCAACTGACCCTGAGTGTATTCTGATCGATCCCATCCATCAGGAAGGACGCGAATGGCCCGGTTTGCGGGATGGAAAGCGCGCTGGCCTTTCCTGCCGTTTTCCCGGAAGAACCATCTCCATCGAGGCAGGCATGGGCATAGTAAAGATGCGGATCGAACAGCAGGTGGCCGGACCGGAACTCACGGTCGCCGTAACGGAGATAATGATCGTATCCGTTGAATGCTCCCAGCCTGTCCAGCGTGGCGCGGGTCAGGTCCGGGTAGCGCGCAAGATAAGCGGTCTCTGAAAACAGCCAGTGCGGAGACCGGTTGAGGTATCCATCCCGACAGTAATGGTCGAAGCCTGAAGCAAAAGATCCGGCATGTACCGCCGAGGCGACATCAGGATTGGCCTGCTGATACCATTCCTCATCGAAGAAACGGTTGGGAGAAAGGTGCAGTTCTCCAGCAACCTCCGCATAATGCGTCGCAAGCGCTTCCGGGTCCGCGTCGGCGAACTCTCCCAGAACGTCCCTGTAACGGGCGCGATACCACTCGGCGTCAAAGCGCCTCCAGAGAGGAGCCTTGTCAGAAGGAAGCTCAGAAACGACAGACGACACCCATGGCCCTTTCAACACCTTGGCGGGGAGCCTCCCCGAGCATGTCAACGGTTATGCTACCGGAGACGATGTGTGAAGGCTTTATACGCCTCCGGCAGGCTCCGCCCGGCGCAGGATGTCAGCCAGCAGTGGGCTGGGAACGGCGTGACTGCCAGAGTGCGAAAAAGTCGATCTGCTGGATGATGACGGGAATGAAGCCCGCCTCCCGGGTCAGATCAGCCAGATAGTTCCGCGCGGCGGGAAACAGCATCTTCGGCGCTTCCACCAGCAGCATCGGCTCGAACGACTCTGTCGTCACATTGCGCAGGGTGAACATCCCCGCATAGGTGATCTGGGCTTCAAACAGCAGCGGCGGCTCGCTTCCATCCACGGGCGCATCCCCACGTCCCACGCAGTTCATCACCACATCGACTTCAAAGTCCGGCTGATTTTCCGCGATCTGCCGCGCCATGACATCAAGCGTCATGGACGTATTGGGCCGCACGGGCGGACGGGTATGCAGCAGGGCTGAATCGATCGCCTTGAACGACACGCTGCGGATATACTGTGCGCCCATCAGAAGCGTCGGCGTTGCAGGTGCCTTTGATCCGGAGCCATCCACGCTGTCCGCAGAATTTCCCGCACCTGTTACTGTTTCCATCGTATTCTGACCAGCCATACCTGAGGAGACTTTCTGTTACATATAAATCAGCGCGCAGGTGGGCTTAGCAAACTCCCCGCGTGACTGCGAGTGTAATCCGGAAGCGGTTGCCATTAAATGAAGCGGCCATGTAAAATTCCAAGTGCAGGCATCGGTATCCAGCCCTTCGGCAATTCTCCCTTGTAAATCAGGGCGATATGATAGTCCGGTGCAGGATCGCGCGCCTCGGACAGGAATCGGGCGTACGCCGTGACCTGCTCCCTGCGCCACTGACAGTCCGCCAGAGCGGCCTCACGCGAGATGTGAATACTGGCGACACGCCGTCTGCGCCCGATCATCGCCACCACGGCCCAGATCTTGTCCTTCCCGGACTGTCTGCCTTCCTTTTTCCCCGGAATCTCGAACGGCAGAACTGTCACCATCACACCGGCCCTTTTCCATCTCTGCCGCTCCCTGCCTGAACTCGGCGCTACAGACAGGAAGCGGCAGAAGGAGCGAGAAAGACCGTTACGAAACCACGCGTATCAGGGAATGGCAAGACATCGGGGCGTGTTCGGGAACTGACGGCGCTAATCCGGCCTGCGCGGCCAAAAGCAGCCGGAGACACTCATCTCCTCGTCCTTTTCAAAGCTTCAGGACACCACGTTTCCGAACAGGGCCTCGCGCAAAACGGCCTCCTGTTCCACACATTGCTCCAGTTCATACATATGCCCATACGCCTCGACAGACGCGACCGGTTGCAGGGAGAGAGCCGAGACCAGCCATGCCGCCTGCGCCTCCCGCATGCAGGCAAGCGGCACGGACTGTTCGACACAGAGCCCCGTCTCCAGCAGCCGGGCGCGGGATGTTCCCGGCAGCGCCCCGTCCTCGACCGGCGGCGTAACGACACGTCCCGCCAGCATCAGCAGGATATTCGCAGCGCTCGCCTCCGCCACGTTGCCTTTTCCGTCCAGCAGCAGGGCGTCATCGTGCCCTCCGGCAGCCGCTTCCATCCGCGCCATGACCATCGGCAGGTAATTCAGAGATTTGACCCGGGACAGAGGTGAACTGCCATCCCGCACATAACGGCTGACACCCAGACGGACAGGAGCAGGCATGGCGCTCACTCCGGCGGCACAGGTCAGCATGACCGTCGGCTGCACCTGTGCTGGAGGGCGAAGTCCGCGCGGTCCACAACCCCGTGTGACCGTGAGGCGCATGCTCCCCTCCACGAGGCCGGATGCGGCCAGAAGATCGCCCACCGCCCGCCTGAGCCTCTCCCGGTCTGGCGGCGGTAGAAACAGCGTCGCACATCCCGCGCCCAGCCGATCGAGATGCCGTTCCAGCAGGGGCACACATCCTGTCGCAACCCGCATGGTCTCGAACAGCCCGTCCCCAAGCAGCAGGCCGCGATCAGCCGGATCGATTCTGGCTTCATTCGCCGGCAGCAGCGCGCCATTCAGCCAGAGCAGCGCGGTCATTCCCCGAACACCTTGAGCAAAGCCGCTCCTTTCAGTCTCATCTCGTCATATTCGCGCTCCGGATCGGACAGCCACGTGATCCCGCCACCAACGCCGATCCGCAGTCTACCGTCGCAGCGTTCCACGCTCCGGATCACAACCGAGCTGTCCATCGCGCCCTCCCTGCCGATCCGGAAAACGCTGCCACAATACGCTCCACGCGCCGACAGTTCGATCTGATCGATGATCTCCATAGCGCGTTTTTTCGGCGCTCCCGTCACGGAGCCCGGCGGCAGAGTCGCACGCAGAAGATCAAACGCATCGAGACTGGATTTCAGATGTCCCTGCACACAGGAAACGAGATGCTGCACATGCGCGAACGGCTCCACCGCACACAGTTGCGGCACCGACACGGAACCGATGTCGCAGACACGCCCGATATCATTGCGCATCAGGTCGGTAATCATGAGATTTTCGGCGTTTTCTTTCCCGTCCCGTCGCAACTGTTCAGCCAGACGCAGGGTTTCCGCCGCATTGGACCCGAGTGGTGCGGTTCCCTTGATAGGACGGGTCTCGACAAGACCTTCAGGGGAAAGCGACAGAAACCGTTCCACCGATGCGCTCAGAAGAGAGAACGGGGAGGCCGTGTCCAGCCCGGTGCAGCCTCTGAGAAAAGCCCCGAAAGGAGCGGGCGATCCCTGTCGCAACAGGCCATATACTGCCAGATCATCAAAACCGGACGGTTCATCCGCCTGCCAGCGCAGTGTCAGATTGGCCTGAAAAATGTCTCCTTCACCGATCAGGCGGACAACTTCCCGGACCGCTGAAATCCACTGTTCCCGCTCCATATCGGGCTGGAAATGCACACGGGCAGTGGCGGATGACATCGGCACGTTTTCGTACGCTGACAAAGACAGGGCGCTGTTCCCCACCCTGAAGCAGCGCCTCTCCAGCCGATCAAAAGCAAAAACAGTGTCATAGGACGCGGCGAGAATCTCCGGCGTCTCCGTCCGATGACGCGACACCACGCCTTCCAGCGCCATGCCTGCCGCATAAGACGTCAGTCCAACAAGCCCGCCTGAAAAAGGGAGATCCGCACTCTCCACGGACTGCAAACGGGCGTGCATATCCTTCAGATGGCGCCATGCATCACCTGTGACATGCCGACCGTTTCTGACCACTTTACCCTGAGACGATACGAGCGTTTCACACGGCTCCACACAGAGAAAAGACCAGCGTGCCCGTTCGTCGCCGGGAGAAGCTGCAGGTGTTCCTCCACTATCGAGGAATGCAATCCACGGTGCGGTTTTCCACGTCTGCAAGGCGGTCCATGGATCAACCCAGGGGAGTTCAGTGACGGAAAAGGGGCGCATTTCCGCTTCTTACACACAGAAAGGCTTCAGAGAAACATCGGTTTGGTCAGGCTGAACTTTGTATTTCAGAATTATAAACATAGCACCACAGAGCTTGGAAAAATCCGGTGTCCAACCCTGTCATCCTGTCCTAAAAGCACACTCATTGTCATTCAGGAACAAAAGATGAGCACCACGCCTTCCCGCAGGGAGTTAGATAGAACAGCCATAGTGCTCATGATTTTTCTCTGCATGATGTGGGGCCTCCAGCAGACGGCCATCAAGGCGATTTCCAACGACATGGCTCCTGTCCTGCAGGTCGGCATCCGCTCGGCGCTGGCCGCCCTGATCGTAGGTCTGATCATCATATGGCAAAAAGATTACACGGCGTTCCGTAAGATTCCGGTATTTGCCACTCTCTCGGTTGGCGTCCTCTTTGCACTGGAATTCCTCCTGACGGGCGAAGGGCTCTGCTTCACGAGCGCCGCCCACATGTCGATTTTTCTTTATACGGCACCAATCTTTGCGGCACTCGGGCTACATGTCGGGTTACCGGAAGAGCGTCTTTCGCCAATACAGTGGAGCGGTATCGCACTGGCTTTTCTGGGCGTCGTCGTATCCTTTATGGGACCGGAAAGCGGTATCGGCGACCCCACGACCCACTCTACGTGGATAGGAGACATGCTGGGGGTTCTCGCGGGTGCGTCCTGGGGCATGACAACCCTGATCATCCGCTTTTCCAATCTTTCAGAAGCTCCCGCCACGGTCACTCTGTTCTGCCAGCTTTCTGTTGCCAGCATCATCCTGATACCAACAGCATATTTCTCACATCAAATGAGTTTTCACATGACCGGCATGGTCATTCTCGATTTTATTTTTCAGCTTGTCCTTGTTTCGGTTATCAGTTTTCTGATCTGGTTTTCTCTTCTCAGAGTCTATCTGGCTTCGCGCCTCGGCGTGCTGTCCCTCATGACACCTCTGTTCGGCATTCTTTTCGGGGCCTTACTGCTACATGAGGCGCTCAGACCAGAATTTCTGGCCGGATCAGCCCTGATCCTTGTTGGCATCAGCCTTGTGAGCAAAAAGACCGCGGCCAGAAGGGAAAAACACTCCACATAGATGTTCTTCCCTTCTGACAGGCGTGTCGCCAACCCGCATCACTTGCAGGCCACACGGGGAAGCGGGAAATCAGGGCAAGAGAGCGCGGTCCAGTGCAACGCTCCGATTTTTATCAGACAGTGCAACGCCGGGAAAAGGATCAATCCCAGTCACCCGCTCCAGCGAGTCCTGACTGACAGCATTACATCGGTATGGCGCCGTATTTTTACAGACAATAACCGATACAGCTTTTGACGACGGCACATACACCGTTTTCCAGAGGGATGAAGGAATACGAACATGGTCAGGACCAATCGTTCCCAAAGGAGCACGAAAGGCCGGTCCGGTCACCACATAAACCTCCCGGTATCGTTTCACTATTTTCCTGACATTGGCTTCCAGATGATTCCAGGCTCCCGAATTCAGCCGGGCCGCCTGAGGAACGATATTGGACAGCAGGAAAGTTTCCGCGCGGGCGTTTTCCGTGGCAACATCGCCTGAAGGCGTCAGGTGACCACGCGACCATCCTGAGCGTTTGTAATCCATCAGGCCGGATCGATCCTCAAGCGGAATCCTGAGATCTTCCTGAAACTCCGCCCGGCCCTTCAATGCTTCCGCCTGAGCGATGCTGTCCGCAGTCAGATGCTCCGCGCTCCATGCGGCTTCTTTTGCCTGCGCTGAATAGCCCGTTGCAAAAGAAAGAGAACAGAGAAGGGTTACTTCACGAGTGGAAGAAGGCTGTCTCTGCGCGGCAAAATGATCGGAACATGTGGCGCCTGCAGAAACAGGTATCAGAAACGCCAGCAGAACCGCAGACCGGAGTGAAAGATAATGCATGTGCCGGAGTGTGCCGCATAGTCCGCGCACAAATCAACTTCTGGAAAGAGACAGCCCCTCTCAGCCGAAGATTCGATCTTCGACTGAGAAGACAATAAAAGATCAGAAAAACGTGTAGGACTGGTTTCTCTTGCTTTCCATCGACGTGACGATGGAAGCCTGCACAACCGGCGCAACGAGCGCATGACCCGGCGCCAGAGGATGCACATCGTCCGTATAGATATACCACCCCATATTTTTCTGAAGCGTGTTCGAGAGATCAGAACCGATATCAACGGTTGCCACTCTGGTATCGCCCGGATAGGCCGCCCGGTAATCATTCATGGCATTATTGAAAACTGCAAGCCACGACGCAGCATATTTTGGCGTATAATGAAATCCGAACGGAACAATCTGAAAAAGCCATGCATCCGGCGCTGCCTGGCGATGGGCGGTCATGGCCTGCCGCATGGCCGCCTGCGAATCAGACGTGCTGAATTTGCTCAGCGCCTCATTGGTCAGATAGTTGACGACAATGGCGGCGGGCTCCGTTCCCACAGCCCCATATGCGGAAAGATGATTGTTGCTGTCCAGTGCGGAGACGTTTGCATCAATCTTGTTCCACCGGCTCTTACTGTCATCATAGGTTCCGCCGCTGCCGGAACTGGATCCGGAAACATAGTAATAGGGCGGAACATCCGCGCTGCTATCTCCGCTCACCAGATAGCCGGAGTAACCACAGGCGGACACGCAGACCTCATATCCCTTCGCTCTCAGCCCCTGCAGAACCTGGAACGTGTACCCGTAAACGATATTATCCTTGTTGTTATTCGCCTTGATCCCTTCGGTGATGCTGTCGCCGATAATCTTGATCCATCCTTTCGTACCCGCGACAGATACCCCCGCGCTGGAATTGCTATCAACAGTCACGCCGGACACGACAAGATTGTTTCCCCCCTGATTCCAGCGAGAACTCTGCGGTGTATTGCTCAGAATGGCGAACAGGACGTTTTCCGAAGATGGCGTGATTCCGGACAGCGTGATATCCCCCGTCACGGCAACCGTTGTACCGACACCATTGAGATAGAGCGTGACATAGGCTCCCGTCCCGCTGGGTCCGAGATGAAGGGTAGCCGTCGGGCTGGCGGATGCGGTCCATGTCAGGACGAAATAGGCGCCCACATTCCATGTCCGACGCCATGCGGACCCCGCACGCCCTGTATCTCCATACCAGTTGCCGGGAGAAAACAGGAAGGCGGGCGAATCAACCGCGATAGCGCCACCCGTCACAGGCGCAACCGGTATTGCCGTCTGCTCCACCGCCTGCGTCGTGCCGACAGAATTCGTAGCGCCCACCGTCACATATACTGGAACACCGTTCGTCAGGCCGGTGATCGTATAGGTGCCGGGAGCCGTCAGCGTGGTGACCGGAGAACTGCTTTCACCGCCCGCGCTGGTTCCCACAAAAATCGGATAACCCGTAATGGTGGCGCCACCCGTGGAGGTCGGCGCCGCGACTGTCACAGTCACCTGTCCGGAACCGGCTGCAAGAGTGAAGGAAGGAGCGGAAGGTGCTGTCGCCTGCGAAATGACTGTCAGCGACAACGCTGCCGGATTGGTAAGGCTACCACTATTTGTCGTGGACAGAGATCCTGAACCGACCGCAGACGGTGTGAAAGTAAACGTCACTCCGCTGGCGCTTCCTGCGGCAAGCGTCACTGTCGCAGGAGAGAATGTACCAGCCAGAGTACTGGCGGGCGTGATGGTCACCGCTGAGGAAGGCGCCGCATTTGGTGCAACCGTATAGGTTGCTGGCGTATTCACAGCCAGACTGGAAGAACCACTCAACGTATAGGTCGTTGCCGCAGGTGCGACTGGTGTTGCCGTCTTTTCCGACGCCCGTGTCGTGCCGACAGAATTCGTAGCGCCCACCGTCACATATACTGGAACACCGTTCGTCAGGCCGGTGATCGTATAGGTGCCGGGAGCCGTCAGCGTGGTGACCGGAGAACTGCTTTCACCACCCGCGCTGGTTCCCACAAAAATCGGGTAGCCCGTAATGGTGGCGCCACCCGTGGAGGTCGGCGCCGCGACTGTCACAGTCACCTGTCCGGAACCGGCTGCAAGAGTGAAGGAAGGAGCAGAAGGCGCAGTAGCCTGTGCACCAACCGTCAGCGACAACGCTGCCGGATTGGTAAGGCTGCCACTATTTGTCGTGGACAGAGACCCTGAACCGGATACCGATGGTGTGAAGGTAAATGGGACACCACCGGTACTGGCGGCAGGAAGCGTAACAGTCGTCGGGGAAAATGTGCCTGCCAGAGTGCTGACCGGCATGATGGTCACCGCTGCGGCGGGTGCTCCGTTCGGTGTGACCGTATAGGTTGCTGCGGTATTGACAGTCAGGCTGGAAGAACCGCTCAGAGTATAGGCCGTTGCCGCGGTCGCCGCAGCGTCTCCGCTATAAACAGAAACCTCCTTGACACCGGTAACGTTATTGCTGTTCGCAGAATAGGCACAGAGACCGAATGATCCCACGATATTCTGAAGCGCCGCTGTATTCACGGTTGAGTTGCCGGTAACCGTTGCCGTGCCAAGAGTGACGCCGGCGGAATTCGTCACGGTGGCAACCAAGGTTGAGGTTGTAGACGTATCCTGCGTCAACTGAACGTCAAGGGTGACCAGATCTCCGTTGGCAGGCTGCTGTGAAAGTGTCTGGTTGAGAACCTGAGTGACTTTTCCGGAAATACCAACAAAACCATGCAGAAAGAAACCGGATGAATTATTATCAATGCCTAACAGATAGCCCTGAAATGCAGTCGCCGCCGTACCCCGGTTCGACCGAAGCATAACATAGACTGTCTGACTGGAATTAAGACGAACCTGAGCCGTCATACGACCAGACATCGCATCTTCCGACTGCGGACGGTAGAGCGGACCGCCAGACCATGGAGTGCTTTCCTTGATGGATGTCAGATAATTCTGTGTCGCACCGGACGGAAGGACCGTGGTCGACCAGACATTTCCTACAAGATCAATCCATCCATCCACCAGCGTCTGCCCGGCGGCAACCGCGCTTGCTGTCGCCGCAACATTGGTGTCAGCAAGCTGTGTCCATGTGACCATCTATAAATTTCCTTGAAATAAAAAAGCTAAAAACCATTCAGCGCAAAAGTTGCAACAGGAGTAGCTGTCCCCGTCCACTGTGTAAGTTTCGAAAAGCAGCCGGGTAAAAACCCACATGCCGCAAATTAACTTCATCCGAATTTTTATGAAATAATCCAATATGAAAAGAATATTTTCATTCAATCGGGATTCACAAAACCCTATAAAAGCAAAAAATTTTATGCCCGTAATAATCATGACCATTTGAAATCACATGACAAGGAGACGATATCTTCAGACAATATAAAATATCGAGTCTCTTCGCACCACAAACTCCACACTGAGTCCGTGATGCTCATAATATGATACTATTCTATCCTGTCCCAAACAGGATGGATAACAGACAGATCATGTCCCGTCCGTGAACAGCTCTTCCAGTCCAAGACGCTGACACATCTGCTCCGCAACAGCAGGCGTGTCATCCAGAGGCTGAACCTGCCAAGACTCAAGCTCGTCTTCAAACATGCGAATTCTGCCGGATTTTTGCAGCGTTTCGAGAAACAGTCCAATTCTGCGGGATTTCCCCGGCAAACGCTGCACGTACACAGGAGCCGTGCTCGCAACCGCTTCCGAAACCATCGACACACTATCCGCCGTGACAACCAGCCAGTCCGCGCAGGCGATCAGTCCGCGATACGGATTGTCATCGCCACCGCTCCACAGGATGCCACCCACACTCTCAACGGCCTCACGGAGCACAGCCGTCGCTTCCGGCGCCGTACGGCGGGATGTCGTGATAAAGAGATTCGCATCCGCTTTCCTCGCGACACGCATCAGCCGCTTCGCAAAATCCTCGGCTTCCTCACGCCCAAAACGGAACCGTCCGTTCGCACCGCCGACCAGAACAGCAAGCAGGGGACGCCCTGACACATTCAGCCTGTCCCGCCACAACAAGCGGGCTTCAGCCAACTTTACCTCAGTCAGCCCATGCAGCGCCGTGCGGCTGAGCAGAACGTTCGGCCCATCAATCTCATCATGATAATTGGCAATCACCAGATCGAACCGGTCCGCACGGATACGGGGATTCTGAATCTGCACGACAGGACGACCTCTGCGACGCATGGCGGCGCCGACGGCTCCTCCTTTCCCGGCCACGCTGAACACCAGATCCTCATGTGAGGGGAGCAGCTTTTCCGACAGTGCCGTCAATGGACGACGCCACAGGGAAGGTGGAAGGCAACGATGCAGAAGCCTCTCTGCCCGAACCGCATAAAATCGTGAGGGAAGAGCGACATACTCCGCCAGTCCAAATGCCTGTGACCGCATCCCCGCAAGGTCTTCAGCCACAACCGCAATGCCAGATGGAGTATGGAGCATCACGGAAAACACCTCACCACAAAAGAAACATGAGGTGATGCCTCATCGGGGTCAAATACACGTCTGATTCCTTTCATGTCTTTATGGTGTTTCGTCCTGTTTAGGAAATACTGAAAACAAATATCGTTCCGTATATTCCAAAAAAAGGAGACGCTCTTTCCCGATCGATTGCCATACTCCCCTGAAGAGCAGGCCACTGAGAGGACTCGCGGCGTGAAACGCGCCCGCCCTCGTCTCCGCCCATCACCGTGCCGCTGGCCCAGCGGATGGCCCTGTGGATGGCCCTGCGGAAATGCCCGCCCGAGCCATCCGCCTCATCTGTCATACCCTGCCGGAAAGGATAAACGTTCATCCGGGAATGATACACTTGGCAGTTGACAACTCTGTCCGAAGCAGTCCTCTAACAGTCCGGCGCATGCCCCGGCAACGGACAGCGCCTGCAATAAGAGTGCAAGAAACAAGAGGCTAGTCATGAGCGCCATTGTCGACATCATCGCCCGCGAAATTCTGGACAGTCGTGGTAACCCCACAGTCGAAGTCGAGGTCGAGCTGGCTTCCGGCGTCACCGGCCGCGCAGCCGTTCCCTCCGGCGCGTCCACCGGCGCGCACGAAGCCGTCGAGCTCCGTGACGGCGACAAGTCCCGCTATGGCGGCAAGGGTGTCCTGAAAGCCTGCGAGAACGTCGAAAACGAGATTTTCCCGACGCTTCAGGGTGCGGAATCTCAGGACCAGATCGACATCGACAACGCGATGATCGAGCTGGACGGCACACCGAACAAGAGCCGCATGGGTGCGAACGCCATCCTCGGCGTGTCCCTCGCCGTCGCCAAGGCGTCAGCGGCAGAACTGGAAATCCCGCTTTACCGTTATATCGGCGGTCCGTTCGCCCATGTCCTGCCGGTGCCGATGATGAACATCATCAATGGCGGCGAGCATGCGGATAACCCGATCGACATTCAGGAATTCATGATCCAGCCGGTCGGCGCACCGACAGTGGCCGACGCCATCCGCTGGGGATCGGAAATCTTCCACCAGTTGAAGAAATCCCTGTCCGCTGATGGCTTCGCCACCAATGTCGGCGATGAAGGCGGCTTCGCGCCCAACCTGAAATCCGCTGACGAAGCGCTGACCTATATCACTCGCGCCGTGGAAGCTGCCGGCTACCGTCCGGGTGAGGACGTGACGTTCGCGCTCGATTGCGCCGCGACCGAATATTATAAGGACGGCAAGTATGTTCTCGCCGGTGAAGGCAAGACGCTGGATGCAGGCGGCATCGTCGCTTATCTCGAAGACCTGACGAAGCGCTTCCCCATCGTCTCCATCGAGGACGGCGTGGCCGAGGATGACTGGGAGGGCTGGACCCTGCTGACCCAGACGCTCGGCAAGTCCGTGCAACTGGTCGGTGACGATCTGTTCGTGACCAACCCTGTCCGTCTGGCGCGCGGTATCGAGGACGGCGTGGCGAACGCCCTGCTCGTGAAGGTGAACCAGATCGGCACGCTGACCGAAACGCTGGCCGCCATGGAAATGGCCCACCGCGCTGGCTACAAGTGCGTGATGAGCCACCGTTCCGGCGAGACGGAAGACACCACCATCTCCGACCTCGCCGTGGCCACGAACTGCGGCCAGATCAAGACCGGCTCGCTCTGCCGCTCGGACCGCACGGCGAAATACAACCAGCTCATGCGGATCGAGCAGGAACTGGCGACGGCGGCCGCTTATGCAGGACGCACGATCCTGAAGAGATAAGGTCCGCGCTCCCCTGTCCCCGGTTTCTCTGTCCCCGGTTTCTCTGTCCCCGGTTTCTCTGTCCCCGGCTTTCTCTGGCCGGGGACAGGTCTGTGACGTAAAAGCCGCTTGAATTTCCAAAAATGTAATTATTCAGCCATTTCGCCTTTTTTAAGCCATTTCTTGCAATACGGTAGGGGACAGGCTTGAAACCCCTTGGTTCGATTCTCCCGGAGGTCCCGATTCGTATGCAGCTTGGCCGGATAATCCGACGCGCCTTCAACGCGGTTCTCCCCCCCTCCGTCTTTCTCGCTCTCACCGGTTATTTCTGCTGGCAGGCCACTCAGGGTGCGCATGGCCTCAAATCCTACCACGAACAGCTTCATCTGCTTGACGAGGCGCACGAGTCCCAAGCCAATGCCGTCACGGAGCAGGCCGCCTGGCGTCGCCGCGTATCGGGTCTGAGCGAGGGCGCGCTGAACGCGGACATTCTGGATGAGCGCGCCCGGGCGATGCTCAATCTGGCCAACCCCAACGATATTGTCGTGCCTTACGACAAACACGCACAGCTTTTCTAAAGCCGTTTCAGGGCGTGTCTTCTCCACGAAAGACAAAAAACTTTTATTTTCAATAGACTATAAAGAATTAAAGAGACCGCCCCTACGTGAGGCGCGGGGTGACGCTCCGCACATCACCCTGACAACCCAAAGACCTGCAACCCAAAGAAAAAGCGCCGTTCCCTAAGGAATGGCGCTTTTCTTATGGGCTGCGTTTTAAGGCGCAGACCTTATTTGATTTTCGCTTCACGGAAGACGACGTGCTTGCGCGCAACAGGGTCGTACTTCTTCAGTTCGAGCTTGCCGGTCTGGGAACGGGCGTTCTTCTTGGTGACGTAGAAATATCCGGTGTCTGCGGAGGAGACGAGCCGGATCTGGATGACGTTGGACTTTGCCATAAGATCCTCGGAATCGTGCCTGACCGCAGGTCCGGATTTGCACCCCTGATCGCGGTCGTGGTTCAAGTTCGGCGCAAATTGCGCATCCGAGGGCCTCAGGTCAAGCATTCATGCGTCCCGAACGCCCCGGAAGCCCCAAAAAGTTTGGAAAAAGCCCATGATCGAGGTCTCAGAAGCCCTTCATCGTATCCTTTCCGCCCTCCCGCTGCTCGGTGCAGAGACCGTTTCGCTGACCGAGGCCTGTGGCCGCATCAGCGCCGCACCCGTCACGGCGCACCTATTCAACCCACCGGCGGACGTCTCCTCAATGGACGGATACGCCGTCAGAGCGGTCGATACGGCGAAAGATGCGAGGCTGCATGTCATAGGCGAGATTCCCGCCGGACATCCAAGCGATCTGGCCGTCACCCCCGGCACCTGCCTGCGGATTTTCACCGGCAGTCTTGTGCCGGATGGCGCTGACGCGATTCTGATACAGGAAAACACGACCCGCGATGGCCACCACATCACGGTCACGGAGCCAGTCGCCAGCGGGCGCTTCATCCGCCCCAAAGGACTGGATTTCTCCGAAGGCCAGACCGTTATCCCGGTTGGCCGGAAACTGTCGGCGCGCGATATCGGCATCGCCGCCTCAGCGAACTGCCCGTGGATCACGGTGCGGCGACGGCCTCGCGTCGCCATTCTCAGCACCGGCGACGAAATCGTTCTGCCCGGCGCCATTGTGCCGCCCGGCTCCATCGTCGGCTCAGCCGCCTTCATGCTCGCAGCCCTCCTCCGCAAGGCAGGAGCAGACCCGATCATCCTGCCGGTCGCCCGCGATACGGTCGATTCGCTGACTGACAGCATCCGGCAACTGGAGACGGTCGATCTCCTGCTGACCATCGGCGGCGCCAGCGTGGGAGACTATGATCTCGTCAAGAAAGCCCTCGGTGAGACGGGGCTGGTCACGGATTTCTGGAAAATCGCCATGCGTCCCGGCAAACCGCTGATGTTCGGCCAGATGAACGGAACACCCGTCATCGGCCTGCCCGGTAATCCGGTCGCGGTTTTTGTATGCAGCCTTGTATTCGTGCTGCCTGCCCTCCGCGCCATGTCCGGCGAGGTGACGAAAGACGATGGCATCGAGTCCGCCCGTCTGGCCGCCGACCTGCCCGCCAATGACCAGCGCTTCGATTATCTCCGCGCCACACTGAGCCGGGATGAAAACGGCGTTCTCTGGGCAAAACCCTTCTCCCGACAGGACTCCTCCATGATGGCCCCGCTGGCCGACTGCGATGCGCTGCTGCTGCGGGAACGCTTCGCGCCGGAAGCGAAAACCGGAGAAACCTGCCGGATCATGCGCCTGCATGGACTGGTGGACTGAAGGCGGATTCGGGCTTTGCCTCATACCTCACCAAAGGCCAACCGTTTGTCGGGATGCGGGAACCCAGAGTCCTACTGGACGCGGGCAGAACCCACATCGTGGTCCATAAAACGCTGAGAGCGGCATCCGTTCAGGCTGGGTCACGGATGCCGCTCTCAGCCATTGTTTATCGAGCAACTTTATCCAACCAGACGATTTCGTCTGATCGAATGTTGCTCTAAGGCACGTTCTTCTCCAGCTCCTCCAGCCAGACCCGGGCATTCCCGTCAGAAGGGGCACGCCAATCTCCACGAGGCGACAGGGAACCGCCCGCCACCACCTTGGGACCATTTGGCATGGCGGAGCGCTTGAACTGACTGCTCGTGAAGAAGCGTTGGAGAAACACGGCCAGCCAGTGCCTGATGGTCGGCAGATCGTAAGCCATGCGCTCATCTTCGGGGAAACCCGGCGGCCACGCTCCACTCTCCGCCTCCCTCCAGGCATGCCACGCGAGAAAGGCAATCTTCGACGGACGAAAACCGTAGCGCAGGACGTGAAACAGCGAGAAATCATGCAGCGCGTAGGGACCGATGGTGGCCTCCGTGCTCTGGACCGCGCCGTCTTCGCCGGGAGGAACCAGTTCAGGTGAGATTTCCGTCGCAAGGATCGACTTCAGAATCTCCACGGTCTCCGGGCTGAACTGGCCGGACGACATGAACCAGCGGATCAGATGCTGGATCAACGTCTTTGGCAGGCCCGCATTGACGTTGTAATGCGCCATCTGGTCGCCCACCCCGTAGGTGCACCAGCCCAGCGCCAGTTCGGACAGGTCGCCGGTGCCCAACACGATGCCACCACGCTGGTTGGCCAGACGGAACAGGAAGTCGGTCCGCAGACCAGCCTGCACGTTCTCGAAGGTAACGTCATAAACCGGCTCACCACGCCCATACGGGTGGCCGATCTGTTTCAGCATCAGTTCCGAGGCCGGACGAATATCGATTTCATCAGCGGTCACCCCCAGCGCCCGCATCAGGGCATGGGCGTTGCTCTTCGTCGCATCGCTGGTGCCGAAACCCGGCATGGTGAAGGCAAGCACGGCATCCCGCTTCAGACCCAGCTCATCCGCCACCCGGACAGCGATAAGCAGGGCCTGAGTCGAATCGAGCCCTCCCGAAACACCGATCACCATCTTCCGCGCACCCGTGGCCGCAAGGCGCGTCCGGAGCGCCGAGACCTGAATGGTGCAGGCTTCATAGCAGTCCTGCGCCAGTCCAGCCGGGTCCGCCGGAACGAACGGGAAGCGCGGCACCTCGCGCATCAGGCCGAAATCGGAAGCAGGCGGTGTGAAGGTCCGGACGATCCGCCGCCACATCCCTCCATCTTCCTCAGCCGCCGCGTTGGCCGCGAAGGACGTCATCCGCATCCGCTCCTGACGCAGCAGATCAAGGTCGATATCCACCAGCACATGCCGCGCTCCACTCGGAAAACGGTCACTGGCTTTCAGCAGACGACCATTCTCGAAGATGGAGACCTGACCGTCCCACGCCACATCGGTCGTGGATTCTCCTTCGCCCGCCGCCGCGTAGAGATAGGCCGCATGACAGCGATCTGACTGGGAACGGCAGAGCCTGTCCCGCTCCTCCGCCTTCCCGACCGTGATGTCGCTGGCCGAAAGATTGGCCAGAACGGTTGCTCCGGCAAGCGCCGCACGGGTGCTGGGCGGCAGAGGCACCCACAGATCCTCACAGATCTCCACACCGACGCAGAAGCCGGGAATATCGCCTGCCTCGAACAGCAGATCCGTGCCGAACGGCGTCTCCCCACCGGCAAGGCGGATCGTGTCTCCAACAATGCCCGCGCCGGGGGTGAACTGCCGGGCTTCATAGAACTCGCGATAGTTGGGAAGATAGGATTTGGGCACGACACCCAGAATCTCACCGCGATGAATGGCGATGGCGCAGTTATAGAGTGCGTCACGGTGACGCAGCGGCGCGCCGATCAGGATGAGGGGAAGAAACGTGCTGGTCGCACGCGCAATCTCCGCCACCGCCTCTTCAACCGCGTCCAGAAGCACATCCTGCTGGCGAAGGTCGTCAATGGCGTAACCGGAAAGCCCCAATTCGGGGAACACGGCCAGCACCGCTCCCTGTTCCGAGCAGACCGACACACATTCGACGATACGGGCAGCGTTCAGACGCGGGTCGGCGAGCCCGACGGGCAGGGTGCAGGCGGCAACACGGGCGAAGCCGTGTTTGTAAAGGGAGTGGAAGTCCCGCATGGGTGCCTCACGCAATCCGGAAGATATCAGGTCATCATTCTATAGGCGGAGCGGGAGGCGCAGGCCAAACAGCTTCTTGTGTGAGCAGGTTACGGGTTCTGCGGCGGCTCCGGACAGCAGAACGGTTTTCCGCAGACGGTCCGGCGGACAACAGACAGCCTCCCTATCCGGAGAAAATGTCCACATACTTGGCAGAGCGCCGCAGGAAAGCTATGCAGTCTCCCCTTGCGTCCGCGCCTGATATCATGGGATGCGGCTGACCGTTTTGTTTTTTCTGTGCGGAGTTGAGCATGAGCTGGCTGACCAAATATGTCCGCCCCAAGATTCGGGGACTGCTCAAGCGCGACGTTCCGGACAATCTCTGGACCAACTGCACATCCTGCCATCAGATGGTTCTGGTGAAGGAACTGCAGCGCACCCTGAATGTCTGCCCGCACTGCGGCTTTCACATGAAAGTTCCGGTGGCCGAGCGTTTCGAGTGGACATTTGACGCCGGCAGCTACACGCGCATCGAACTGCCAAAGGTGCCCGTCGATCCGCTCGGCTTTCGTGACCAGAAGCGTTACACGGACCGTCTGAAGGACGCGCGCGCCAAATCCGGTCTTGATGAGTCGCTGGCGGTCGCCCACGGCAGGATCACCGGCTATCCGGCGGTCGTCGCAGTCATGGCGTATGAATTCATGGCTGGCACCATGGGCACTGCCCTGGGCGAGGCGTTCATCGCAGCCGCCCGTCTGGCCATCCTTCAGCGCTCTCCGCTGGTCATCTTCACCGCTTCCGGCGGCGCGCGCATGCAGGAAGGCATTCTCAGTCTGATGCAGATGCCCCGCACGACGGTTGCCGTGCAGATGCTCAAGGATGCCGGACTACCCTACATCGTCGTGCTGACAGACCCGACGACCGGCGGCGTTTCCGCGTCCTTCGCCATGCTGGGTGACGTGCAGATCGCCGAACCCAAGGCGCTGATCGGTTTCGCCGGACCGCGCGTGATCGAGGATACAGTCCGCGAGAAGCTGCCGGAAGGCTTCCAGCGTTCCGAATATCTGCTCGAACACGGCATGCTGGACATGGTCGTCGAGCGCAAGAACCTGCGTGAAACCCTTGGTCGCGTGATCGGTCTGCTGACCGCAGCACCTTCGGGCGATGTCTTCACGGAGACCCTGCCCGATCCGGAAGAACCCGGCTCTGAAGAGAATCCGCTGCCCGTAAACTGAGCGGGAAACGGCTTCTCCAGCTCCTCCTCACGGGGTGAGACGCATGTGTCTCACCCCGATCCGATATGGCGGCCCACGCCTCTCCGGCGCCTGGCCCGGAGTGTGAAACTGCATGACCGACACGCCTTCACCCCGCCAGCCTGCGCTTGGAGCGGAGTTCACGGGCCGGACCGGAACTGTTCTGGAACGGCTGAACCGACTCTATCCGGCCCTGATCGACCTGTCTCTGGGACGCCTCGAAGCCCTTCTGGGCAGACTCGGTCACCCCGAACGACACCTCCCTCCCGTCATCCATGTCGCCGGAACCAACGGCAAGGGCAGCACCTGCGCCAATCTGCGCGCCATCGGTGAGACGGCGGGCTGGCGTGTGCATGTCATGACCTCGCCCCATCTGGTGGATGTGACGGAGCGGTTCCGCGTCGCGGGCCAGTTGGTCAGCGAGGAAGAGCTGGTCGCCACGCTGGAAGAGATCGAACGGGTGAACGATGGTGAGCCGATCACCGTGTTTGAGGTGCTGACAGCCGCCGGATTCCTACTGTTCTCACGGCACCCTGCCGAACTGGCCATCATCGAGGTCGGGCTGGGTGGCCGCTTTGACGCCACGAATGTTCTGACCCGTCCAGCCGCCTGCGCCATCACCGCCATCTCGATGGATCATGAAGCCTTCCTCGGCAGTACTCTCGCCGCCATCGCGGGCGAAAAGGCAGGCATCATCAAACCGAGCGCGCCCGTTGTCACCGGACGCCAGCCTCAGGCGGTGCGGGATGTCGTGCAGGCGGAAGCCGACGCCCAAAACGCGCCTCTCCTGCTGCGGGACCGTGACTGGGAGCTGACGCGCAGCGAGGATGGAGCCTCACTGCTTTACAAGGACGCCAAGGGCGTTCTGACGCTCCCTCTCCCTGCCCTCACCGGCGCGCATCAGGACGACAACGCCGGACTCGCCGTGGCGACCCTCCGCGCCAGTGGGCTTGATCTGCCTGACTCGGCATGGGCGGGAATCGCACACACACGCTGGCCCGCACGCCTTCAGAAACTCGAAGGCGCGCTTGCCGCCCAGCTTCCGTCCGGATGGGAGCTGTGGCTGGATGGCGGGCACAATCCCGGCGCAGGCGAAGCGCTGGTGCCCGTGCTTGAACACTGGTCTGATCGACCGCTGCATATTCTGGTCGGCATGAAGCAGACCAAGGACGCGTCAGGTTTCCTTTCGCCCCTTCTCGATCACGCTACCTCCGTTCACGCGGTTGCGGAACCGGACCAGCATCTGGCGCTCCCTGTGGAAGCCATCGTGGAAGCCTCCCGTGGACGCGCGCAGCCCGGGCCCGACATTGCCACCGCACTCACCAGACTGTCCGGGAGACCGGAAAAGACGGCGCGCGTCCTGATCTGCGGCAGCCTTTATCTGGCTGGAGTTGTGTTGAAAAAAGACGGATGGCACGCTGAATAGATGATTTCGTAAGGGGTCGTTAACCGTCTCGCCTTAGGAGAAACACAGATACTGTTTCTCATCCGAGCGAGGCGCCCTTGCGCAAGATTCTCCTGTGTCTGGGCTTTTCCATGATGGCTCTGTCTGCATCCCGACAGGCTCACGCCCAGTTCGCTCCCGAGCACAGTGCGTCCTATCTGGATGCACGACGGGATTCCGAACTGCGCCACCAGACCCTCGCACGGATGCTGATGACCATGAACATGGATCCGGGTGATGAAGGCGTGGTCGATACATCGCCCCTCACCCAGTATCACATGCCAACCCATCGTTTCGAGCCGGAAGAAAGCTTACAGCTTCCCCGTCATCGTTCCCTGCCCGATGACACGCACAGCTATCATCCCGGCGGCTCCTATGTAGCCGCGTCCCATATCCCGGCCGTCGTTCAGGTCAACAGGGAAATCGGGCTTTCCGTGACGGGGGCCTGGAGCAACTACAAGGAAAAGCTCCCGTGGCAGGGCGCCAGCACCGGATATGACCGGGAGATCGGCTGGGTGCCGGGATTCCAGCTTGATGTGGCCGACATGTTCGACATGTACGAAATCGACCATGTCTTTCTTGCCGCCCACTTCGCGCTTGGCGATGGAAATGTTGCCTACAAGGGTTCAGCCTATAATCGGTTGGGCGATGTCTGGCCCCTCAACAGCACCTCACACCGCATGACCACCGACAGCCGGATCGAAATCGGCAAGGGCCTGATGGTCAATGACCGCTTCATGATCACCCCCACGATCGTCGGTGGTTACTGGTCATGGAACCGTGATATCCAGTCATCCGGCGGTGTCCCGAAAAGCTCTGAAGCGTATGGCGGGTTTCTCGCTGGCATTCAGGTACGCCTCGACTACGCCCTTACCAACGCATTCGTCCTCAGAGGTCGGCTTGCGTGGACGGAGCTGCTGGACTCCCGCATGGACGCAGCCGGCACAAGGGGCACTTTCCACCTTCGTCCCCGTCCGCAATGGACGGCGGCTCTCGATTTCGATTATCGTATTGCCCGTTCGCTTCACTTGATCGGTGGCGTACAATATACATATTATTCGTTCGGTCGCAGTCAGCTTGTCGATCAGCACGATGGTTTCTATGCGCTCGAACCCAGCAGCTGGACCAACGGCGCGACCCTTCATTCCGGACTCGCTTACGGATTCTGATATGCTTTCTTGCTGAATATTATCCTGTCTTATGAAGCGAGACAGACAGCGCACCGGCCTGAGTTTCTGCTGACTGATGTAAGTATTTACGACGAACTTATAAAAGCACCATTCCCTCATCAAGAGATGAGATGATTCTAATTCCCGCTTCTGTCTGACGAGATCTCAAAATCAAGACCTGATAGTATTATGCTTTCTTTCTCTCCTCTCATGAAAGAGATGCAATCCCTCTCAGGGACGGTTAAGCAGCCATAAAGGCGCGTGAGACCGAGGAACATTGCTTCATGAGTCTGGAATATTCTGAACTGACAATCATTTCCGTCCACTGACGCGATATTTCATCTATGATCACAGACAAAGACACGCATCCTGAATGACCTTTTCCGCAATCCCCGCGGAGCACGGCGCAGAATCACCGAGAGTCATTTCCAAAAGATATAATTTTTAAAACACCCTTTAAAAAAGGGAATGAATTACAATCAAGACCATCATAAAGAGCATTGATATATGAGCGATACGTCCACGGTCATTCCCCTGATTACGCCTGCCTATACATTAACGGGACCCGCCTCCCTGTCCGTGGGTTCCAAAGCCATCTTCCGCGTGACACCTACAGCGGGCACGATACTGTCGGCTCCTCTGGTCATTACCCCGGCATGCACGCTGGCCGGCGCTTTTACGCCCACAACAGTTACCCTGCCTGTCGGCTCCACCAGCACTGTCACATTCACATTCACACCGACAGAAGCAGGCTCAGGAACCCTGAGCACGACAAACTCTGCCAGTCTGACCGATCCCATCGCTCTTTCCGTCTTCTCGATCGCTCTTTCCAATATATTCACCACCTACACGCTGACAGGAACCACCAGCCTGACAGCAGGCGTTGCGTCCACCTATACCATCACTCCCGGAGCCGGATCGCCCGCATCACAGGCGATTACAATCACTCCCCTCTGCTCACTGGCCGGTATTTTTTCACCAGCAGTCGTTTCTCTACCGGCGGGCTCCACCAGCGCTGTCACATTGACCTTCACTCCAACGGCAAGCGGTGTGGGAACCCTCAGCACGAGCAGCAACGGCGCCCTGACTGATCCGGGAGACCTGTTTATAACAGTATCCTCCACACAGACGCCTTTTACGAAATACTCCCTGTCAGGCCCACAGGCCCTGACAGTCGGTTCAGCCGCCACCTACACAGTCACACCCGGAAGCGGCACGGCGAATACGGCAGGGATTACAATCGTTCCCAGTTGTACACTGGCAGGAACATTCTTTCCGCAGACCAATACCATCCCCGCCGGGTCAACAGCACCCTTGACCTTCACATTTACGCCTTCCGTTGCGGGAACAGGCAGTTTTACCGTTACCAACTCCGCCGCACTGAGTAACCCGCCAGCATTCACCGTTACCGCCATGGCGTTCAGCACCGCCTATACGCTGACGGTCGACTCTTCAGCGTTTCTCTTTTCTCCCGGAAACTGGACCGGCGATGGAGGACGAGAAGGCTCCCTCTGGCGCAGCACATGGAATCCGGGAGCATGGTTTCAAGTCTCATGGCTGGCTTCGGCAACGCCAACAGCCACACTCCACCTTGGACCTGAAAATACCGGTGCATATATAACATATTTTCTCAACGGTGCTGCCACCCGGGATATTGCGGCGAAAACCGACCTCACGCTTTCCAACATCTTGCCGGGACAGATCAATCGACTGGAAGCCTTCCTGACACGGACGCCCAATGCGGACCGCTGGAACAGGGGAGGCAACTGCCTCACCATCAGCGGCATGACGATAGATCCAGCCTCCTCAGCCGCCTCTATCGTCGCGACACGACTATGGGGCAAGCTGGTGGGAGATGATACGACGGAGGGTGTATCGGCTGACGATGGTAGCGACAACATGCTGTCATCCTATGCATATTTCCTGTTGCGTGGCATGGAAGCAGCGGGATACCGGACCTGCGTATCGGCCTGTACTGGCTCAGGCTACATCACGGCTGGCGACAGCACGCAGGATGTTCCGGCGTTTTACTCGGTCACAGGATCAGCCAACGGCCTCGGTGGAGAGTATAGCGACAAAAAAAGTCGCTGGAATCTCATTGATTCCGGCATCTCGGCCCTCGATAGCGATGGGCGTCTCAGTGCCTACGGTGATATCGGGACACCTCCGTCATGGATTGCCTTCAATCTTCTGTCCCGTGACGCACTGGCCTACGCCAACCAGTCTGACGCGCAGGCTGCGATGACGCAGTCTCTTGCTGCGCACAGAACTGCCGCACCTGACGCATGGCTGTTCGCCATCATGCCATTCGGCTTCCACTATGCCACGACATACAGCGCGACATGGCCGCAGATTTTTACAAATGCCATCACTAACTACAGACTTGCCAATCCGGATGATGACAGGGTGGTCGTTGTGGACGCCGGGACCAGTCTTGCCGTTCTTCTGGAATCCAACCGCGACTGGTACACGACAACCGATGGCAGCCAACTCCTTGAAACAGGACAGGCAATCTTTGCCTCTGTTGTCTCAAGCGCCATGCTCAGCAGCATGACAATCCACAATGAAAGAACATACACTTACTACTGACCAAGCCATTTTATGAATTATGCGATCGGCATAGCTGACTGCTCTTTGTGGAAGGTCGATACGGGTTCTGCCCACTCCCGCAAGGGACCGCAGACCCTTTGATCCCAATCTGTTGTAACCGAAACAGTTACCAAAAACGCGCCTTCGCCGGGGTTCGTGGCAGCCCCCGTCAAAAAAGATCAGACAGAAAGGTTTCTGGCATCCTTGTGAATTTATAACTGTTTTTCAAACAACCCATCATCACGAAAAAAGGTGTTCCATTCACATGGAACACCTTTTCTGTCACGTCAGAAAACTGAACACTGACTTCAGACTGCGAGAACCTTCTCAAGAAGATCCAGACCTTCGTTCAGCAGTTCATCACTGATGGTCAGAGGCGGCAGCAGACGAACCGTCTCGCCGAGTACGCCACAGGACAGAACGATCAGACCCGCTTCTGCCGCACGTGCGCAGATATCACCCGCACCACCGGCTTTCACCTCATCAGAGCCACGTGCGCTGAGCACATCGAAACCAACCATCGCGCCAAGACCATGCGCCTTGCCGATCGGTGTCAGATCACTCCGTTCGGCCCAGCCCGCAATGCGCCTGCTGATCGTCGCGCCAATATGCTCGGCACGGGCACAGAGCTTTTCTTTTTCGATCACATCCAGCACAGCAAGACCCGCAGCACAGGCCAGCGGAGAACCACCATACGTGCCACCCAGACCGCCCGGACGGACAGCGTCCATGATGTCTGCGCGACCAACGACACCGGATAGCGGGAACCCGCCACCAAGAGCCTTGGCGACTGAAATCAGATCAGGCTTCACACCCGAATGCTGGATGCCGAACAGCTTGCCTGTACGGGCAAAACCGGTCTGGACCTCATCCGCGATCAGCAGGATGCCGTGCTTCGTGCAACGCTCACGCAGACCTTCGAGCAGCTCCTTCGGGCTCACCCGGAAACCACCCTCACCCTGCACCGGCTCAATGATGATCGCAGCCACGCGGGACGGATCAACATCGGCGGCGAACATCAGGTCAAGCGCATTGAGGCTGTCCGCAACCGAAACACCACGAGCGGGGAACGGCACATGGAACACATCGCCCGGCATAGAGCCGAACTGCGTCTTGTAGGGGTTCACCTTGCCGGTCATGGCAGAAGCAAGCAGCGTGCGTCCGTGGAAACCGCCAGTGAAGGCGATCACACCTGACCGACCCGTAGCAGCGCGAGCGATCTTCACGGCATTTTCGGTCGCTTCCGCACCCGTCGTGAAGAAAATGCTTTTCGCAGGGCCTTCCAGAGGGGCGACAGCATTCAGACGCTCTGCAAGAGCCACATAATTCTCATACGGCGCAACCTGAAAACCCGTATGGCTGAAACGCTCCAGTTGTTCCTGCACAGCCTGGATAACGGCCGGATGACGGTGGCCGACATTGACCACAGCAATACCTGCTGCAAAGTCAATATAGCGACGCCCTTCGACATCCCACAGTTCAGCGCCCAGAGCCCGATCCGCATAAATAGCGGTTGCCGAGCCAACACCAACAGGTACGGCTGCCGCACGACGAGCCGACAGATCCTTGTTGCTCTTGCCTGTACTCACGTTTCTTTCCCTATCCAAAAAAGCTGCCCGACCGGCTCTGCCTGACATCAAAAATCAAGGTATCCCGACAAGCGCAGTGACATGACTGGAGCGCAACGCATGCGCCGCACTCCACATAATCCCTCTTCCAGCACTCTTCCACCCGTCAGGGAAGAAAAGTATTTGACTGCACACCACCCATTCACCAGCCCGCAACACGATCCGTTCGCTGCAACGCCATATCCATGAAATACTGCGCCGGAGCAGCCAGCGGCAGACCGCGTCGCCACATCACCAGCAAATCGGCCGCCGGAAGCTCCTCCTGAACCGGACGGGATTCTATCTTCTCCCCTTCAAGCGACCAGGGACGGTAAATCAGTTGCGGCAACAGGGCGATACCATGCCCGGCTGCCACCAGACTCCGCACGGCTTCAATGGACGTCGACCGGAAACAGGATGTCGACTGAAACGAAAACTTCTCAAAGACCGCCGTCATTCTGCTTTCAAGAACATCCGCTGCAAGCGTGATGAAAGGCTCCTGATCCAGTTGCTTCAAACTGACCTGCTTCTCCTGCGCAAGAGGATGACCATGAGACAGCCAGACGTGATGAGGGGAAACTCCCATCACATGCGCGCCGCACGCGCTGGGGATCGAACTGCCGAGACGCAGCATCACGGCAAGGTCAAGCTCTCCACTGACCAGCATGTGATCCAGATAGTCCGACTGTTCCTCTACCAGTATCACCTCCACCTTCGGAAAAGCCCGCCGGAATCGTGTCAGAAGATCGGGCAGGACATAGCCCGCCACAACCTGTGTCACACCAAGAGTGAGCCTGCCGACGAGAGCTTCTTCATCCTCGTCCTTCATGCTCTGGGCGTCGGCCACACTGTCAAGAATACGCTGCACGCGCTGGAAAAACTGCTGCCCACGACGGGTCAGAACAACACCCCGCGCATGACGGTCAAACAGCCGGAATCCCATCTCCGCCTCGAGATCACGCAGCGCTTCCGTCACCGTTGATTGAGACACCAGCAGCACCATGGCCGCGCCGGAAATCGAACCGACTTCCGCGACAGACACAAAATAGCGAAGCTGGCGTAATGTCAGCGCCATAACACACCTTTTCCCTCACGGAAGCAGGGTGAAACTGATGAGAATTCACCCCAGGACGAATGATGTTTTCCGGAGCGTTTCACCTGTCACCCGGCAGCTTCAACCAGCATCCGGAGACACACAGAGCCCCCGTCAGCCTCCTCGCCGTCATGGGCCTGTCCTGCGCGCATATCCCCCCATACGACCTACTCCCTGGATGCGGAAGCAGCCAGTTTCTGACCAATAATGATCGGCAGGATCGTAACAGCGACAACAGCGAACACCACAACATTCACTTCCGGCATATGCTGGCCCAGACGAATGGCGCCGAAGATCCACAGTGGCAGGGTCGTTTCAGAACCGGACGTGAAGGTCGAGACAATCACTTCATCGAAGGACAGCGCGAACGCAAGCAGCATTCCCGACACAATCGCACCGCTCAAAAGAGGCAGTGTGACACTGACAAAACCCCGGAAAGGGGTCGCGCCCATATCCTGTGCCGCTTCCAGCAGCGAACGGGGAAGCCGCCGAAGCCGCGCCATGACATTGCTGTAAATCACCACCGTACAGAACGTCGTATGCGCAATCACCAGCGTCATCATCGTGAAGGGAATTTCCAGCGCGGTGAAGAAACTGTTCATCGCGATGCCGGTCAGCACACCCGGCAGCGCAATGGGAAGCGTGAGAAAGAATGAACCTATCTGAACAGCACGCGAGGAAAGACCATTCATCCCCACAGCCGCCAGCGTTCCAAGCACGGACGCAAACAGGGTCGCCAGACCCGCCACCTCCAGAGACACAAGAAGAGCGCTTCTCACTTCTTCGTCCGCCCACGTGGCGTAGAACCATTTCAGTGAAAAGGAATGGATGGGCCAGACCTGCACGGACGACGCATCGAACGCGAACACCAGCACAATCAGCAGCGGCAGGAGCAGAAACGCCAGCACCGCAGATGCAGCGCCCCAGAGAGCAACATTACGCATCGAACCACTCATGCTCCGTCAAACGCCCCGAACTGGCGGGCCAGCAACATATAAGCCGCGACCACAACAAGAAGAATCATGGAATAGGCTGCTGCAAACGGAATATTTCCCGATACACCGACATTCGAATAGACCACGTTGCCGATAAATTCAGAACCGGCCCCTCCGACCAGCATCGGCGTGACATACTCACCCAGCGTGACGGCAAAGGTGAACACTGATCCGGCCGCCATACCGGGAATGGCGAGAGGAAAGATCACGGTCCGAAACGTCTGAAACGGTGTGGCGCCCATATCCCCAGCCGCATCAGGCAAAGAGGCCGGAATACGTTCCAGAGCTGAAACCAGCGGCATCAGCATGAAAGGCAGCCAGAGATAGGTGAACACGATCCATAAAGCGACGTTCGTGAAAGCGAATGACTGCTCCGGCAATCCTGCCGTCCGCAGAAACCAGTTCAGCACACCGTCATGACCAAGGATCAGCCGCCAGGAATAAATCCGCGCCAGCATGCTCGACCAGAGCGGCAGCGCCACCAGCACCAGCAGAACCAGTTTCATACGTGGCCCAACCTTGCGGGCAATAACGTAGGCCAGTGGCCACGCAAGGATGATGTCCGTAATCGTGACCAGCACCGCAATACCGATCGTCCGCTCCGCAATGACACGGTAGGTGCTATCCGTGACGAGGATACGGAAATTGTCCAGCGTCCACTCGTGGAGTATTTCGCCGGACATTGAATCGACCTGCCAGAAGGCCGAAAGCAGCAGGGCGAACAGACTGCCCAGATAAAAAACTGTCAGCCATCCGAACGGAGGTAACAGGAGGGCTGCATGCCCCAGAAGCTTCCGGCCGCCCGTCATTACTGTTTGACCTGCTGCCAGGCACGCTGCCATGCGGCATAATCAAGACAGTTGTTCTGACCATTTCCACACTGCTTGACTGGTGTTTTCCAGAATTTGATGGTCGAGAAATATGCCGCTGAGGCGTCAGCATGATACTGCTTGCATGAACCGGGCTGCATCGTATCCATCTCGGCGCAGGCCTTGGTGTTAGCAGGCGTCTCGCCAAAGGACAGCGCCTGCTGGGCCTGAACCTTCGGCGTCATCACATGGTTGATCCAGAGATAGGCACAGTTCGGATGCTCCGCATGAGTGCTGATCATCCACGTATCAGCCCAACCGGTGGCTCCTTCAGTCGGGATGGTGTCCTGCACAGGCACATTAGCAGCCCGCAGCGTGTTGGCCTGATATGGCCATGCCGCACCGACCTGAGCATCACCGCTCTTGAACAGATCGACTTCATCTGACGCCAGCGCCCAGTATTTCTTGACCAGAGGGCGCTGTTCTTTCAGCAGCGACACGACCGCGTCCATCTGCGGCTGTGTCAGCTCATAAGGATCAGTGATGCCCAGTTCCGGCTTGGTGTGCGACAGATACAGCGCCGCATCCGCAATCTGGATCGGGTTGTCCGGAACCGTGATCACACCCGCATGAGCCTTGTCATAAATGACAGACCAGCTTGTCGGAGCCGTCGTGATCGTTTTCGTGTTCCACATGAGGACATTCGGCCCCCACTCATAGGAAATGCCGTAATGAACACCCTTCACCGTGTTGAAGGAAGGCTCCTTCAGTTCCGGCATCAGATCGCCATAAGCCGGGATGAGGCTGATATTCACCGGCTGCACGTTCTTGCCGAAGATCAGCCGGAGCGCTGCGTCGCCGGATGCCGAGACAACGTCAAATCCCTTGCCGCCGCCCATGCGGGTCAGCGCCACCATTTCATCGGACGAGCCGACATATTTGCGATGGACCTTGCACCCTGACTGCTGTTCAAACGGCTTGACCCAGACGTCGTCCGCGTAGCCTTCCCAGGCAACGACATTCAGATCTCCCTCGCCCTTCCCAACGGAAGTCGGCAGATCCGCCGCCTGCGCCTGCGCCATCATCGCGGTGCAACAGGTCGCCAGAAGCAATGCACTGAAACCCTTCATGGTCGTCATCCTTTCTTCCTGAAAACACAAGACATTCCGAAAACCTCCTTACGATGAAAGAGGGTAGGCAGACTCTTTCGACCATACAGCCCGGACGGCCATATTCTCACTCAACCCACGCGCCTGACGGGACGGCACCATGGCGGTGACACCCATGTCACCGTCAGTCGCAGTCACACGACAGCGTGTGACTGGACCGAGATAGGAAATTTCATGAACAAGACCGGACAAACCAGCTTCATGGTCTGTCAGAACGTAATCCTGCGGCTCCAGCCTTATATCTTCTGGTCTCAGCAGAATCTCGCCCCCCTCTTCACTCAGGATATTGGATGATCCGATAAAACGGGCCACAAAACTGCTCGCGGGCCGTTCATACAGCTCTTCCGGCGTACCGATCTGTTCAATCACACCTTCCGAAAACACCGCGATACGATCACTCATGCTCAGCGCCTCCTCCTGATCATGCGTGACGTAAACAAAGGTTATTCCCGTCTGTTTCTGAATTCTCTTCAGTTCCACCTGCATCTCGCGACGCAATTTCAAATCCAGAGCGCCCAGCGGCTCATCAAGCAGGATCAGGGAGGGTTCATTCACCAATGCCCGCGCCAGCGCCACACGCTGCCTTTGTCCACCCGAAAGCTGGGAAGGACGACGATCCCCGACCGCTTCCAGATGCACCATGGCCAGCGCCTTTGTGGCCCGCTCTGATCGTTCGGCCTTCGCCACCCCCCTGATCTTCATGCCGTAGGCGACATTGTCCAGAAGACTCATATGCGGAAACAACGCATAGTCCTGAAACATCGTGTTGACATCACGCCTGTACGGAGGAAGGCCTGTAACCTTGTTGCCGCCGAGAAAAACCTCTCCGGAGTCCGGCAACTCAAATCCGCCGATCAGACGCAGGGTGGTGGTCTTTCCGGAACCTGACGGACCAAGCATGGTAAAGAACTCGCCACGCCGGATGGCCAGATCGATGCCTTTCAGGACCGGCCTGCCGTGCCCGTAGGATTTCGTCAGGGCCGTCAGACTGACTGCTGGCATATGCAGGGAAGGCTCATCCGTCATTATTGTCAGTTCCATTTTACCATGACATGCCGCGATACCGTGTAGTCCTCGATGGATCCGAGACTCATGTCCTTGCCGTAACCGGAGTTCCGGAATCCCCCATGCGGCATTTCATTGATCAGCATGAAATGTGTGTTGACCCATGTGCATCCGTACCGAAGGCGTGATGCAGCTTCCATGCCGCGACTGATATTTCCGGTCCAGACGGAAGAAGCCAGTCCATAGGCGGACCCGTTCACATTTTCGATGACGGCATCCATGTCACGGCAGCGTGTCACGGAGACAACCGGACCGAAGACCTCTCGTTCGACAATCTCATCTCCCGGAAGCGCGCCGGCGATTACGGTGGGTTTGTAAAAATACCCACGACCTTCAACCATGCTTCCGCCCGTCGTGATCTCGACATGAGGTAAATCCGCGGCACGTTCAACAAAAGCCGCCACACGGGAACGCTGCCGCACGGAAATCAGAGGTGGAATCTCGTTTCTTGTATCATCTGAGTTTCCAAAAGAAATTTTTTCGACCGATGCGGTAAGATCGGCAACCAGACGGTCATAGACCTTCTCGTCCGCATAAACCCTGCATGCAGCCGTGCAGTCCTGTCCCGCATTATAATATCCAAAGGTGCGGACACCCTGCACGACAGCATCGATGTCGGCATCATCATAGACAATGACAGGAGCCTTCCCGCCCAGTTCCAGATGCGTGCGTTTCACGGAACGGGCCGCGGCGGCAATGACCTTCCTTCCTGTCGCAATGTCTCCGGTGAGCGAGACCATGGCGACATCCGGATGATCCAGAAGCTGCTGCCCGACAGAATTACCTCTTCCCAGAACGATATTGACCACGCCAGCGGGCATTATCTCTGCAAAAATTGTTCCAAGATGCAGGATTGTAAAAGGCGTGTTCTCGGAAGGCTTGATGACACAGCTATTACCGGCGGCGAGCGCCGGAGCCAGCTTCCATGTCGCCAGCAGCAGGGGATAGTTCCAGGGGGCGATACAGGCCACCACACCCACCGGGGCGCGTCGCAACATGGATGTGTGCCCCGCCAGATACTCTCCCGCGATAGGACCGCTCAGGTTTCTTGCCGCCGCCGCGAAAAAACGGAAGCAGTCGACAATGGCCGGAATTTCATCACTCACGATCAGATGACGAGGCTTGCCTGTATTTCTGGCTTCCAGCTCTGCCAACATTTCCGCGTCCCGCTCAATGGCGTCCGCCACCCTGAGCAGGCGCATGGAACGTTCGGCCGGTGTCGTCATGGACCAGACCGGAAAGGCTTCAGCAGCCGCCAGCACGGCTGCATCAACCTGTTCCGTCGATGCGCTCGCCAGTTCCATGATGACCTCGCCCGTCATCGGCGCAAAGAGTGTTTCCTTCTCTCCTGCACCTTCGACAAAGACCGCGCCAATCAGCATTCTGGTCAGCACCATGTACACCCTTTACGTCAGCAGATCACTGGCAATCCATCTGATGTCCAAACCGTGGCATACGTTACGATACCAAACCAATAGATAATGCCCATAAACAACATCGGGAAAACCGATATTAACTTAATATTTTGATATAAAACGATTATTTATTCATTATCATTTTATTTCCTATAGTATTTTTCTCTTTTTTCGATAAAACCGCCATCAGGAATCCTTGATCAATCCATTTTATCGGCAATATCCCGCTGGCACCGTTCTTCCATCACTTTTTTCACGATACCTTCGACAGCATGCAGCATAGCAGTTCCCTGACACACAGCCGCTTCCTCCACCGCAGCAGATACACAAGACAGTGCATTGCACTATACGACAACCATGCTCGACGGCAGGAACAGCCTCACCTGCATCTCCGCGAAGAAGGGAGGAGAATCATAAAGTTGCGATGAAATTTATTACCCTCATGGCTTTTCCGCTCCCATCCATTATTGCAATAGCCTCACTGTTCATCATCACGGCAAGATACTGATCATGCGCTCTCCTCTCTCCCGCCAGACACAGACTGAACTGCTGCCTCCCGCTGCGGTCGTGCTCGCCATGATCTCCATCACAACCGGCGTCTCCTTCGCCAGAACCCTGTTTCCGCTGATCGGATCTTCCGCTACGACGGTCCTGCGGCTTGGCCTCGCCTCAATCATTCTCTCCGTCATCATGCGTATCTGGCGGATCAGGATACCCCTCCGCACCCTGCCCGCGATTCTTCCTTACGGAATGTCCCTCGGGATCATGAATCTGGCATTTTATACGGCCATTTCACGCATTCCTCTCGGCATCGCCCTCGCTGTGGAATTCATGGGACCACTGGTTCTTGCCGTTTCCTTCTCCCGCAACAAAAGCGATTTTCTATGGACCGGACTGGCTGTCATCGGTCTGTTTCTTCTGCTGCCGTTACGGCATGACCCGCATCCCGTCGATCCGACAGGCATGATTTTTGCGCTCGGCGCAGGCGTATGCTGGGCGATCTATATTCTGGCGGGCAAGAGAGCAGGAGCCGCTTTCGGAACTCACGCGCCTACTCTGGGGATGATGGTCGGCACCCTGACAATCCTTCCTTTCGGCATCACCCAGTTCGGAAGTCAGTTGCTGCATCCCCACGTCATCTGGAATGCTCTGGCGCTGGCTGTTCTCTCAAGCGCGCTCCCCTACTCGCTGGAGATGTACGCGCTCCGCCGCCTGCCGACAAAAACCTTCAGCGTGCTGACCAGTGGCGAACCCGCTGTCGGCGCCATCATGGGCATGCTCCTGCTCGGCGAGCATCTGCCTCTTCCTGACTGGCTTGGCATCGCCGCCATCGTGACGGCATCCCTTGGCACAACGGTCATGAGTCGAAGAAAAACCATTTGATCGATCTGAGCATTCAGCGGTCAGAAGATGGTTTACTCACGCTGACCGATTCATTGCTGCGCCCCTGACGCAAGGCATGACCATCTGTCTGCTATCCATGACAGAACATCTCACAGCCCAGCCTATCCGTGATACGGAAAACCATTTTTATTAACTGGAGTTTTTGTGCAGTCACAGACAAACGGAATATGCCTTCCCATTCACAACTCCGCCCACTCCCGAACAAGGTTATGATAGATCGCCGTCAATCCAAGAACAGCGGGATAGTCATCGGGCGGATCCCTCCGCACCTCAATGATGAATTGGTCAAAATTATAAAGCAGTGTTGTTTTTCCATTATCTTTCACCATTGACTGCGTCCAGAAAAATGAAGACCAACGACTGCCACGCGTAACGGGAGCCACTGAATGCAGGCTTGTGGCCGGATACAGCATCAGATCACCCGCTGGAAATTTTACCTTGACTGCCGTATGTATCTTCAATCACAAGCTCTCCACCGTCATACTCCTCCGGATTACCGAGAGACAGCGTGGAGGAAACATCCGCCCATATCCAAAAACCCGTTCCCGGCAAGGGATGGATCGCATTATCGACATGCGTCTGAAACCGCATCCCTTCATCATAACGGTTGAACAGAGGCGGAAAAACATGCAACGGCGAGGCGGCTGTCGTGAACAGCACACTGCGTCCCAAGACTTCCGAGAACAATATCCCCCAGAGCCCTGCAGAATCTGGAGATTGTATTTCGCGCTATAGCTCCCCTCATTACACGAAACAAAAAAAAGCACGGCCCAGAACGAGCCGTGCTTCTACAGGTGACTGTCTCAAGAACAGTCGTCCTGATCAGCGTCCTTCTTTACTACAGGACAAAGGCTGGCACACTCGCGACAGGAGCCAGACCGGCTCCGTCCGCCTCCTCCTGCGCCAGTACAGGATCATCCGCCAGCCCTTCCCCATGGATGCCCGCGAGTACCCACAGCGCATCCACGCCTACGTTCGCAGCCCCACGAATATCGGTCGCCAGCGCATCGCCCGCCGCCAGAATGCGATCCTTCGGAATATCTCCCAACAGTTCGAAAACGGGCTCATAAACAGGAGCAAAAGGCTTGCCGATCCACTGGACAACGCCACCTTTCTGCTCATAGGCGCGCGCCAGAAGACCGGCACAGATCAGCCGCACGCCATCTCGCATTACTTCCATGTCCGGGTTGGCGCAGATCATCGGCAGATCGCGCACGGCACAGGCCGAAAGGATCTCCAGATAGGGCTCCAGCTCCGTCTGCCCCCGACGCTCGTCCGGTCCCGTATTCAACACGAATGTCGCATCCGCCGGGTTGCTGACAAGCTCCACCCCCAGCCCTTCGAACATCGACAGGTCATGCTGACCACCAATATGAAACACCCGCTTGCCAAGGGTTTTCACCCACGGCCATGCCTGCGCCACGGACGGGTCAGTGCATCCGGCAAGAACGCGCCAGGTCACTTCGCCGCTGGTGATGATTCCATCATACAGCGCGCCATCCACTCCCATCGCCGTCAACTGGCCGCGAATGATCGCAGCCGGTCGCGGCGCATTGGACAGCAGCACAATTCGCTTGCCCTGCTTTTTCAGCGCGCGGAGGCAGTCGATCACACCCGGAAACGGCCGCACTCCGTTATGCACGGTCCCCCAGAGATCGACGATAAAACCATCATATCGATCCAGCAGCGGGGCAATGCCCTGAAGCGCCTCAATCTTCCGCTGACTCACAGGTCGGCTCCCTTCAGATCACCAATCGATTCAACACCCTGCTCCCGCAGGATGGACAGCACTTCACGCTTGAGGCGACCCACAAGAGCCGGACCCTCATACGCAAAGGCGGAATAGACCTGCACCAGATCAGCCCCGGCACGGATACGGTCCACCACGTCCGCACCGGATTCGATCCCGCCACAACCGATCAACGCCAGACGCCCGTCAACAAGACGCGCCACATCCCGCAGCATGGCCAGCGCACGTTCCCGGAGGGGACGCCCAGAAAGCCCACCTGCCTCTCCGGCAAAACGGCTACGAAGCGTCGCCGGACGAGCCAGTGTCGTGTTGCTGATGATCAGACCATCCGCCCCACCCGCAACGGCAGCCTCCACGATCGGTCCGATTTCCTCCTCGGCGAGGTCAGGCGCCAGCTTGATCAGCAAAGGCGGCCGCTCCTCATGCGCGGCGGAGATCGCGGCCAGCAGCCCCACCAGACGCTCCGCTCCCTGAAGCGAGCGCAGTCCCGGCGTATTGGGAGAAGACAGGTTCAGCACGATATAATCAGCATAATGCTTCACCCGCCGGATCAGGTCCGGGTAATCCTTTTCAGGGTCAGCGCCGACCTTGTTGATGCCGAGATTGGCGCCGACCGGCACACCGGGATGATATCCCTTGCCGCGCTGCAATTTTGCCAGACGCACGGCAAACCGGTCGATCCCGTCATTGTTGAAGCCCATGCGATTGATGACCGCACGGTCTTCATCCAGCCGGAACAGACGCGGTTTCGGGTTGCCTGCCTGCGGACGCGGCGTCACAGTTCCGGCCTCGACAAACCCGAAACCAATCCGCGCCAGAGGACGGATGACACGGCCATTCTTGTCGAAACCGGCCGCCATGCCGACAGGGTTGGGAAACCGCATGCCCAGTGTGCGCACAGCCAGCGCCGGGTCATCCTTCAGGCGTCTGGCCGGAACGCCGACGCCAAGCGACAGGGCATCGATGGCAAGCGTGTGGGCCTGCTCAGGGTCGAGCTTCCTGACGAGCGGAAGCATGGGAGAAATCAGGATATCAGTCAGGTCTTTCATGGCGCGGATGCTGCCTGATCAGCGACCGTCTGAAAAGAGCAACCCGATGAAGGCTGGCCTCCATCCGGCGCTCTGCTGTCCGTATTACACACCCAGCCGTCCACGCTCGCGACAACCGGAACCCTGTGTTCGTTTTACCGTGCCAGGATCAAGCTGACAGCATCCCTTTGCAGGAAAGACAGACCCCACAAGGCAAAAAAAAAAACGGAAACACCTTTCGATGTTTCCGTTTTCGTATTTGCCTGACGCGGCTTTCGCGCAGCTTATTTGGAAACCGCCCCCACGCCTATCAGCACCAGCGCAAAAAGCACCACGCAGGCGATCACAGCGATAAAGAACAGGATTTTCGCCATGCCCGCAGCGGCGCTGGAGATGCCTCCAAACCCGAACAGGCCCGCGATAACCGAAACAATCAGAAAAAACAGAGCCAGCCTCAGCACGTCTCTTCTCCTATGGTGAGAATGTATTCCCACCGTAAACAGTTGCTGCACGAACCGGTTGCATGAAAAACTGAACCTGAGGGGAAAAACTTTTCAGAAACCGGTGATTACACCCCCCGATAGCCTTACCGACGCGCCAGCCACGCCCCCAGCACACCCCCAAGCAGCAGGGCGGCGCCCACAGCCAGCCGGGGCGTATCGACGGTCACATCGCGTAATACGTCACAGCCATCTTCAAGAAGATCGTTCAGGCGCGGACCTGTCGCACCGGCGCTGTCAGATCCCATATCCTGTAGACGATCTATACCACTTTCCAGAGTATAGTCGCTCTCATCCAACTGTCCGCCAGCCATAGCCTTCTCCTCTTCCAGACTTCAGGATACGCACCCTGCTTCCAGTTCCTCGCCGGGTCACGTGTCGGGTTATATCTCCGCCGCCTGCCAGTAAGGTGTATCACCCGGATCTTCCTCACCCGCGATCAGACTCCTCAGGCGACCGGCCAGAGCCCGCAGCGCCGGGGAAGACGGGTCACGCGGACGCTGCCCCACCCTGAGATCCCCTCTCACCGATGCCGGTTTCCCCGCCAGCACAATGATACGGTCCGCCAGCAACAGTGCCTCGTCAATGTCATGGGTCACAAACAGCACGGTTTTTCCTGTTTTCTGCCAGATCGCCAGCAGTTCCGTCTGAAGACTCTTTCTCGTGATCGCGTCCAGCGCCCCAAAAGGCTCATCCATGAGTAGCAGATCAGGATTGACCGTCAGCGCCCGCGCAACGCCCACGCGCTGTCGCTGCCCCCCGGAAAGCTGGCGCGGCCAGCGGGCTGCCTCGCCAGAAAGCCCAACCAGCTCCAGCGCCCGTTGCGCTCGCTCATGGCGCTCGCCCCGACTGAGACCCAGCCCTTCCAGACCAAGCTCAACATTGTCCCGCACAGTCCGCCAAGGCATCAGCCGCGCATCCTGAAACACCAGCGCGGAGCGTCGGTTCCCGGTCTGCTGTTCGCGCGCGGTCGACAGCACCGTCGCGCCTTCCGTCGGCGGGATCAACCCCATGATCACACGCAGAAGAGTCGATTTTCCCACACCGGACGGCCCGAGAACCGCAACGAACTGCCCCGCCTCGATCTCAAGATCGACATGGCGGAAAATGAAACTCTTCCCGCCATCGTGAGAAAGACCAGCATCCTGCACACGCACCAGAGATGTCATGTCACTCATCCCTGCCACCTCAGCAACCGATCACGCACCAGACCAAACAGAAAATCCGTCAGGGCGTAGAGACCGGCCATCGTAATCATATAGACAACCACAATATCCGTCGCGAGAAGACTGGAAGCCTGCATCATGCGCGCCCCCACTCCCGGCACGCCAAACAGCTCCGCCGCCACAACCGACATCCATCCCTGCCCGAGTCCCGTGCGGAGACCAGCCAGCAGGCCCGGCATGGCGGCAGGCAACGTCACAAAACGAAGCCGCGCGAGAAAACCACGATGTCCGAAAGCGGCGGCCACTTCATACAGTTCCTGATCCACCGATTTCACGGCCCCATAGGCGGCGTAGAAATTGATCCAGAAAACCGAAACAGCGATGACGAAAGTCGCGCCCACATTATTCAGGCCGAACCAGAGAATGGCGAACGGCACCCAGGCCAGTCCCGGTATCGGGCGCAGCAACCTCACGATACCGCCTGTCAGCGCATCAACGAGCGGCAGGGAAGCACAGACAAGTCCCGCGCCAGCGCCCAGAACAGAACCGATAAGCAACCCGGCGACATAGTGAACAAGACTGTCCCTGATGGCCTGTGTCCAGAAACCACCTGATACTTCTGCAACAAAAGCCGCCCACAGTTCGGTTGGAGCAGGAAGCAGACCGGGGGGAACGAGATGAAACTGCACTGACGCCTGCCAGATTGCCAGCAGCAGCAGCAGACCCACGGCGCCAAGACCTGCCCGGCCTCCGGCGCGTATACGCAAACCATTCATCCCAAACCCTCTAATCCCGCGCTTACGGCGCAGGCTGACGCCACATCTTCAAATCGAACAGATCATCTACCGGTACCGCCGAGCGCAGAACACCCTGCTGCACCTCAAAATCCTGAAGCGCCTTCACACCGGGAATGATTTTTTCAGGGTCGGACACGAACTGCGCGGCTGAATTTTTCAGAGCCTGCTCGATCACGGCAGGCTTCATCAGGCCACCTCCCAGAGCTTTCGCCACAAAAGGCGCCGCCTCTTCCGGGTGTGCTGCAATCAGGTTTGTCCCCTTGACGAACAGCGACGTGAGCTTGCCTGACCAGACGGCGTGCTCCGCTGAATTCGGGCTGACCACAGCCAGAACCGATCCAGGCTGCCCCGGCAGCAGATCATGACCTGTCGCCAGAATACGGGCTTCCGGAACGCGGGCCTTGATAATGGTCAGAGCAGGCTCACGCAGGATTGCGGCATCAACCGCCTGCGCCAGAAACGCCTGCTGCGCCGCATCAATATCAATCCCGACGATATCAACGCTGGAAAGATCCTGCCCTTCCTGCGCCTTCAGCCAATATCGCAGCACCGTATCCGGCACGGAGCCCGTCGGCTGCGCCGCGATCTTGGGTTTACGGCCAGCCGCTTTCGTGAAGTCCGCGATACGCGCCGTAAGCTGCTCTTTTGTCAGACCGCCGGGTTTTCCGGCATCAAGCCCGTCGGCGAGCTTGCCGCGTGAGATCACCGACAGTTCCTCAATGGCCCCGCTGGCGACAACCTTGACATCCACGCCGCGTGATTTGACCTGTAACAGCGGCAGGACACCGGCGACATAAGCGTCAATACGCCCTGCAACGAGCGCCTGTATGGCCTGAGGACCGGAAGTAAACCTGACCAGTTCCAGATCCAGTCCGGCCGACTTCGCCCATCCCTCTCCATCCACGACAAACAGTGCCGAAGATCCGAGAACAGGAATATAACCAACGCGAACCGGGGCGGCGGTCGCTGCCTGAGCAACGGCAAGTGTCATGCCGGCAGCCGCGAACGCAGCGGTTGCCAGCCTTCTGAATTGATTCCGAAACGCCATAAACATCCCCTGTCGGCAAGTGCATCATATCAAGATTTGCAAAGCTAGCACTCCGGCGAGCGCTCAACAACAATATAAACATGAAATATCGTTATTTTAAATTATCACTATTTTATTTTGTATTATAGTGTTGGCGTTTGAAACGCAACGCGCGAAACTGGCATTGGAAACGACCAGCCGTGGGGATCACGACAAGCTCCCCGCACAGCTCTCAGCCCGTCATTCAGGCAAAAAAAAACCGGCCCCAAGGACCGGTTTTCCAGACTGAGATGGCTCAGGCAGCCAGATCAGCTTCTTCGTGAGCAACCGGACGCGGACCGCTGTCCTGCCCCTTCGCATTCACATCACGATCAACCAGCTCGATCACAGCCATGTCAGCCGCATCGCCATAACGGATGCCAGCCTTCAGAACGCGGGTGTAACCACCCGTGCGGGCCTTGTAGCGATCAGCCACAGCCGAGAACAGCTTGCTGACAATCGTGTCATCACGCAGCTGGGCATAAGCCTGACGACGAGCATGCAGATCACCACGCTTGCCGAGCGTGATCAGCTTCTCGACAACCGGGCGAAGTTCTTTCGCCTTCGGCAGGGTCGTTGTGATCTGTTCGTGCTTGATGAGCGCAACTGCCATGTTGCGGAACATCGCTGCACGATGGGTGGAGGTAACGCCGAGCTTCCGACCGGCAACACCATGACGCATTGTTAAGTCTCCTGTTGTCGCGGATCAGAAGGGCTCGTCGAGCCGCTTCGCCAGATCCTCAATATTCTCCGGCGGCCACGCCGGAACATTCATGCCAAGTGAAAGTCCCATGGTGGTGAGGACTTCCTTGATCTCGTTCAGTGATTTACGACCAAAGTTCGGTGTACGGAGCATTTCCTGCTCGGTCTTCTGAACCAGATCGCCGATATAGATGATGTTGTCGTTCTTCAGGCAGTTCGCCGAACGCACCGACAGCTCAAGCTCATCAACCTTGCGCAGCAGGTTGCGGTTGAACGGCAGGTCATCCTGCGGCTCCGTCGTGACGACAGGGCGCGGCTCATCAAAGTTGATGAAGAGCTGCAACTGGTCCTGAAGAATACGCGCCGCCAGAGCGACAGCATCCTCAGGCGTCACCGCGCCATTCGTCTCAACCGTCAGCAGCAGGCGGTCATAGTCGGTCACCTGACCCACGCGGGTCGGCTCAACCTTGTAGGACACGCGCTTTACCGGCGAGTAGATCGCGTCGATGGGGATAAGCCCGATCGGTGCGTCTTCCGGACGGTTCGCCGCAGCCGGAACATAGCCTTTGCCGATGTTCACGGTGAATTCCATACCCAGCTTCTCACCCTCATCGAGGGTGCAGATCACCAGATCCGGATTCATGATCTCGATGCCGTGGCCTGTCTGGATCTGACCAGCCTTGACTTCGCCCGGTCCGGTCGCCGTCAGCACCATGCGCTTCGGGCCCTCACCATGCATACTGAGAGCGAGCTGCTTGATGTTCAGGACGATGTCGGTCACGTCTTCACGCACGCCCGGCACGGCCGAGAATTCATGCAGAACGCCGTCAATCTGGATCGCGGTGATCGCCGCGCCCTGAAGGGAAGAAAGAAGAACGCGACGGAGAGCATTCCCGAGCGTCATACCAAAGCCGCGTTCCAGCGGTTCGGCAACGATCGTCGCCACGCGAGACGGGACGGAGCCGGGTTCGACTTCCAGCTTCTCCGGCTTGATCAGGGATTGCCAGTTTTTCTGGAGCACCAAGGTCTCGGCCTTTCAATAAGGGGGCCGCAACAAGACGGCGGAAACCCCGACCGAAAGCCGGGGCAACTTCAGTAAAGACCCTGCCCAGGAAAATGGTGATCCACCTTCCGGAACAGGAACCTCAATCAGACGCGACGACGCTTGCGCGGGCGGCAGCCGTTGTGCGGCACCGGCGTCAGATCGCGAATCGATGCGATCTGGAAACCGACAGCCTGAAGAGCACGCAGAGCGCTCTCACGTCCCGAACCCGGACCCGACACTTCGATGTCCAGCGTTTCCATGCCGTGTTCGCGAGCCTTGCGGCCTGCGTCTTCTGCAGCAACCTGAGCCGCATACGGTGTGGACTTACGCGAACCCTTGAAACCCTGCGCACCAGCGGAAGACCATGCAATGGCATTTCCCTGGGCGTCGGAAATCGTGATCATCGTGTTGTTGAACGTGGAGAGCACATGCGCCACGCCCGAGATAATGTTCTTGCGTTCTTTCTTGCGGATACGCGGTGCAGCGGCCTTCGCCATGTCTGTCGCCTTGCCTTTTCACTGTAAGGGCGGATTAAGCCCGCCCGGCAACTATCGGCACAAAACCGACAGATACCTGAATTGTCTGATACGCCCGCAGGCGTACTGATTAACGCGCTACTTTCTTCTTGCCGGCGATGGCAACAGCCTTACCCTTACGGGTGCGCGCATTGGTATGCGTCCGCTGTCCATGCACAGGCAGGCCACGACGATGGCGAAGGCCACGGTAGCAACCGAGATCCATGAGACGCTTGATGTTCATCGCAACTTCACGACGGAGGTCACCCTCGACGCGGTAGTCGTTGTCGATGGTCTCACGAATCTTCATGATTTCATCGTCGCTCAGCTCGTTGACGCGCTTCGCGTCAGGCAAGCCAAGGTTCTTGCAGATTTCCTGCGCCTTTGTCTGACCGATGCCGTAAATATACTGCAGTCCGATCACAACACGTTTGTTCGTTGGGATATTAACGCCGGCAATACGCGCCACGCCACACACTCCTAGTCCGCCCGACTGCGCGTCCGGCGTTGATTCGAATTAGTTTGCCGCCCTTTTGATCGCCAGGCGACCATGCGGTCCAGAGCGCGCGCAATAGACCGGGCAGGTATGAAGAGTCAATCCAGATAGATCACTTTTGCGTGAGCTTCTCGACTTCAGTCATCGTTGAGTCGATCTGCTTGCTCACCTCATCGATAGGCGCCATGCCATCAATGAACGCAACCATCACCTTTTCCTCATAGTAAGGCAGGAGAGGCAGCGTCTCGTTCCGATAGGCGGTCAGACGGGATGTCACCGTCTCGCGGTTGTCATCCGCCCGTCGTATGAACTCATGTGAGCCGCAGAGATCGCATGTGTCCGCCACTTTTGTAGGCTTGGACACATCATTGTAGCTCGCGCCACATTTGGCGCAGGAGAAGCGTCCGGCGATACGATCAGCCAGAGCGTGCTCATCCACTTCCAGCATCAGAACGACGTCAATCTTGCGGGAGATGCGTGCAAGCACAACGTCCAGAGCCTCAGCCTGCGCCACCGTCCGCGGAAAACCGTCCAGAATGAAGCCCTTGGCGCAGTCCTGCTGCTGGATGCGGGATTCCAGCATGCTCACGATGATGGCGTCCGGGACAAGCTTTCCGGCATCCATCAGCGATTTCGCTTCACGCCCGATATCGGAACCAGCCTTTACTTCGGCCCGAAGCATATCGCCCGTCGAAATCTGGGCAATTCCATAACGCGCCTCAAGCCGCTTGGACTGGGTCCCTTTTCCCGCGCCCGGCGGGCCAAGAAAAATAATGTTCATTTGCGGACGATCCTCCGATTGGAGCTGTTCTTTCGATTGCGTTGGATCAGCCCCTGATACTGGTGCGCCACCAGATGAGACTGAATCTGGGTAACCGTATCGATTGTCACCGATACGATGATGATCAGGCTTGTACCACCAAAATAGAAGGGCACATTATAGCGGCTGATCAGGATCTGGGGCAGCAGGCAGACTGCGACAAGATAAAGCGCGCCGATTGTCGTAAGCCGCGTCAGAATCCCGTCGAAATAGGCTGCTGTTGAGGCGCCCGGACGAATTCCCGGGATAAACCCGCTCTGTTTGCGCAGATTATCAGCCGTCTCTTCCGGATTGAACGTTACCGCCGCATAAAAATACGAGAAGAAGACGATCATAAGAGCATAGAATAGCATGTAGAGCGGCTGCCCCTGTCCGAGAGACTGCCCCAGAAACGACAGCCAGCCCGGCATCCCTTTTCCGTTCATGAAACCCGCGATTGTCACGGGGATCAGAAGCACCGAAGAGGCGAAGATCGGCGGGATCACTCCGGCTGTATTCACCTTCAGCGGCATATGCGTCGATTCGCCACCGAAAACACGGTTGCCCATCTGACGCTTGGGATACTGGATCACGACACGCCGCTGCGCCTGCTCCATGAACACGATGAAGACGATCGTGAGCGCCGCCAGCGCCAGAAAGATCAGCACAAAGAACGGCGAGAGAGCGCCGGTATATCCAAGCTGGAAAAGTGTCGCCAGAGCATGCGGCAGGTTGGCAACGATACCCGCGAAAATGATCAGCGAGATTCCGTTCCCTACGCCCCGTGACGTGATCTGCTCGCCGAGCCACATCAGGAACATCGTTCCGCCAACCAGCGTAAAGACGCAGGAGACAAGAAAGAACAGTCCTGGACTGACCACGGCCGATCCGGCTGAGGAACTCATCCGCTCAAGACCGACAGCAATGCCATAGGCCTGAAAGAACGCGATCGCGACCGTCAGGTAACGGGTATACTGATTGAGTTTCTTCCGTCCATGCTCGCCCTCTTTCTTGAGAGCTTCCATCGAGGGAATGGCGGTCGACATCAACTGAATGATGATCGAGGCCGAGATGTAGGGCATGATATTCAGGGCGAACACGGTCATGCGCCCAAGAGCGCCGCCTGTGAACATGTCGAACATGCCCAGAATACCACCCTGATGCTGGGCCAGAAGCTGCCCCATCACCTTCGCGTCAATGCCCGGGACAGGGATATAGGTGCCCAGACGATAAACGATCAGCGCTCCCAGCGTGAACCAGATCCGCTTCTTGAGTTCCGTCGCTTTGGCGAAGGAGCCCAGATTGAAATTGGCCGCGAGTTGCTCAGCCGCCGAGGCCATACGCCTGTCCTTTCACAAAAAACAGCGCCACCGCAAAGCGGGGCGCTGTCGTGGCAGACACCAACGCCTGCAAATCAAACCTACATAACAGAAAGACAGAAATGATCCTGTCTTCCCAATCATGTCAGGAAGCCGGGGTGGCTTCTTTCCGAGCTGCGACAAGCGTCTTCACAGATCCGCCAGCCTTCTCGACAGCTGCGATCGCCGATGCGGAAGCACCAGAAACCTCAACCGTCACGGCCCGGGAAATCTCACCGTCAGCAAGCAGGCGGATACCGGCATACTTGCCCGTACCAACCAGACCAGCCTTGCGAAGAGCTTCCTCATTGATCACCGATCCGGCTTCAAGCTTACCGTCAACAATGGCCTTCTCAAGTGTACCGAGGTTCACCGGAGCATAGACCTTGCGGAAGATATTCTTGAATCCCCGCTTCGGCATACGACGATACAGCGGAAGCTGACCACCCTCGAAGCCATTCAGGGAGACACCCTCACGAGCCTTCTGACCTTTTACGCCCTTACCCGAGGTCTTGCCCTTACCAGAGCCGATACCACGTCCAAGGCGCTTTTTGCGATAACGAGAACCCTCGTTATCGCGGAGTTCATGAAGTTTCATTTCAATCCTCCACCTTCACCAGGTGGGCTACCTTGTTCAGCATACCCCGGATCGACGGAGTATCCTGCAACTCGCGTGTGCGACCGATCTTGTTAAGACCAAGACCGACCAACGTCGCCTGCTGTCCCGGCTTGCGTCCGTTACCGGACGCAACCTGCGTGATACGAACAGTTTTAGCTTCAGACATCTGCGCCCTCCGCAACCTGCTCGCGCTTGCCAAGAATGTCAGAGACCTTCTTGCCACGACGATTGGCAACCGCACGCGGGCTCGCACAACGCTCCAGCGCCGCGAACGTCGCCTTCACCATGTTATGCGGGTTACGCGTTCCAAGCGACTTGGCGACAACGTCGTTGATGCCAAGGCTCTCGAACACGGCGCGCATCGGACCACCTGCGATAATTCCCGTTCCGGCTTCCGCCGAACGAAGAACAACCTTACCAGCGCCGAAGTGACCAGCGACGTCATGATGCAGCGTACGGCCTTCCTTCATGGGAACGCGGATCATCCCGCGCTTCGCCTTTTCAGTAGCCTTACGGATCGCCTCGGGAACTTCACGAGCCTTGCCCGCTCCATATCCGACGCGACCTTTCTGATCACCCACGACAACCAGCGCCGCGAAAGCGAAGCGACGACCGCCCTTGACCACTTTCGCAACACGATTGATCGTCACGAGCTTGTCGATCAGATCATCGCCTTCGCGATCCTGACGCTGCTCGCGGTCGCGACCACGACCGCCTTCTCTCGGTTCACGTGCCATTACGCGCCCCTCCTCAGAACGAGAGACCGCCCTCGCGGGCAGCCTCCGCGAGCGCCTTGATGCGCCCATGATAGATATAGGAGCCGCGATCGAACACGACCTGCGTCACACCGGCTGCAACCGCGCGCTGGGCAACAAGCTTGCCGATTGCCGATGCGGCATCCCGGTTTGCTCCAGTTACTCCACCCGTACGGAACTCTTTGTCCAGAGAAGATGCCGAAGCCAGCGTAAGGCCGGCGGCATCGTCGATCACCTGGGCATAGATGTTCTTGCCTGAACGGAACACCGACAGGCGCGGACGCCCGCCGGCCTTGCGGCGGAGCTGGAACCGAAGGCGCTTGCGCCGACGCTCCCGCAATTCCTGCTGAGTGCTCATTACTTCTTCTTGCCTTCCTTGCGACGAATGGTCTCGGTGTCATAACGCACGCCCTTGCCCTTGTAGGGCTCCGGCTTGCGAAAATTGCGGATATCGAGCGCAACCTGACCGACACGCTGCTTGTCAATGCCTTCAACGACCACGGCTGTCGGACGCGGCGTCGTGATTTTGATCCCCTCAGGAATCGGATACACGACGTCATGAGAGTAGCCGAGGTTCATGACAAGATTGGATCCCTGCACAGCAGCACGGAAACCCGTTCCTGTAATCTCCAGTGTTTTCGAATAGCCTTCGGAAACACCCTTGACCATGGAGGCGACGAGCGAACGCGTCGTGCCCCACATCATCCGGGCCTGGGCCAGAGAACCAAGAGGCTTGACCGCAACCTTACCCTCGTCGACCGTCGTCTCCACCAGGGGAGACAACGGAAGCTTAAGCTCGCCGAGTTTGCCTTTAGCCGTCAGAATGCCAGCATTGATGCTGACAGTTACTCCGGCAGGAACCTCAACGGGATATTTGCCTACGCGTGACATCTATCCCTCCTCAGAATACGCGGCAGAGAACTTCGCCGCCAACATTGGCGGCGCGAGCCTCTGCATCGGAGAGAACACCACGGGGAGTCGAAAGGATCGACACACCAAGGCCAGCATAGACGCGCGGCAGTTCCTTGATCTTGGAATAGACGCGGCGTCCGGGACGCGACACGCGGTGAATCTCCTTGATCACCGGCTCGCCTTCCGAATATTTCAGCTCGATGCGAATCTGGGAAATACCCTTACGGATTTCCTCAACTGCAAAGCCACGGATGTAGCCTTCACGCTTCAGAGCTTCAAGCACACTGGCACGCAGCCGTGACGCCGGAGCAACACACGCGGCATGACGGGCACGCTGTGCGTTACGGATACGGGTGAGCATATCACCCAAGGGATCAGAAAGTGACATTGCCGCCCCTTACCAGCTTGCCTTGACCACGCCCGGGATCTGGCCACTCGAAGCCAGGTCACGCAGCGCAATACGGCACAGCTCAAACTTACGGTAATTACCGCGCGAACGGCCTGTCAGCTTGCAGCGCAGACGCACGCGAACGCGGGAACCATTCCGGGGAAGCTCTGAAAGCTTGAGGGAAGCCTCAAAGCGATCTTCCATGGGAAGGGTGCGATCCATCACGATATTTTTAAGCGCCAGACGTTTCGCTTTATCGCGCTGAGCCATATAGGCGCGCTTAGCGTTACGATTGACGGCGGAAATCTTGGCCATGCCTGATTTACCCTCCGGAACCTGCCGGACCATTCCAGCGGTTTTCCAAAACCTACATATACCTGACGCCAGAAAAATCCGGCATCAGGCTAAAACACCCCACGACTGTCTACAGCCGCAGGAAACGATCAAGCCGTATTGGCTCACCCCATAAAGGGAAGATCAAAAGCTTTCAAGAGCGCCTTTGCCTCGGCATCTGTCTTCGCTGTTGTCACGAAGATGATGTCCATGCCACGGACTTGGTCAACCTTGTCGTATTCGATCTCCGGGAAGATCAGCTGTTCTTTCAGCCCCAGAGCAAAGTTGCCGCGTCCGTCAAAGCCCTTGTTAGCCGGCAGACCACGGAAGTCACGGATGCGAGGCATCGCAATCGTCACGAGACGATCAAGAAACTCATACATCCGAGCACGACGCAGGGTCACCTTGCAGCCGATGGGAAGACCTTCACGAATCTTGAAGCCAGCGATGGCCTTCTTCGCCACTGTCTTGACCGGACGCTGACCAGCGATCAGCATCATCTCGTTCAGAGCAGCGTCAAGCTTCTTCTGATCGCCAGCGGCTTCGCCCACGCCCATGTTGAGAACGATCTTCTCAAGGCGGGGAACCTGCATCACATTCTTGTAGCCGAACTGCTCACGCAGCTTGCCAGCCAGCTCAGCTTCATATCGTGCCTTGAGGCGAGGGACGACGCGCGTATTTTCGGTAGCCATCAGTCCCTCCTCAGCCTTCGATCACTTCGCCGGTCGCCTTGGCGACGCGAACCTTGCGACCATCATCAAGAATACGGAAACCGACTTTCGTCGGCTTGCCGCTCTTCGGATCGATCAGCGCAAGGTTGGAAAGGTTCACCGGAGCCTCGCGCTCGATGATACCACCTTCCTCACCCATGCGTGTTGCGCGCTTGTGGCGCTTCGCAACCGCAACGCCACGGACAACGGCCTTGTTCTCAACCGGCAGAACCGAGAGAACTTCACCGCGGACGCCCTTGGAAGACCCTGTCGTCACAACGACGGTGTCACCCTTTTTGATACGAGCAGCCATTACAGCACCTCCGGCGCCAGCGAGATGATCTTCATGAACTTGCGCGCACGCAGTTCACGGACAACCGGGCCAAAGATACGCGTACCAATCGGCTCCTGCTGCTTGTTGATCAGCACAGCCGCGTTGCGGTCGAAGCGAATCGCACTGCCGTCTGCACGACGCACCGGGTAGGACGTCCGAACGATGACGGCCTGATGGACGTCACCCTTCTTCACCTTGCCACGGGGAATCGCTTCCTTGACGGAAACGACGATCACGTCGCCGACCGAGGCAGACTTCCGCTTGGAACCGCCCAGCACCTTGATGCACTGCACCTGACGTGCGCCTGAATTATCGGCGACCTCGAGGTTGGTCTCGGGATGGATCATTTACCTATATACCCCTGTTACGCAGCATTCCCGGACGCAACACCACCAACGACTTCGCCGTTGCGTGAAATGACCGTCCAGGTCTTGCGCTTGGAAATCGGCGTGCATTCTTCGATGCGAACCGCGTCTCCAATCTTGCATACGTTAAGTTCATCATGCGCCGCATACTTCTTAGAGCGACGAATGAACTTCTTATAAAGCGGGTGCATGATACGACGATCGACAAGAACGGTAATCGTCTTGTCCATCTTGTCGCTGGTCACACGCCCGCTGAGAATGCGCTTAGGCATTAGCCGCTCCCTCAGGAATTGGCCGCAGCACCAGCCGCGGCAGTCTTCTTCGCAGCCTGAGCTACGATCGTCTTGATACGGGCAATATCGCGGCGCACAACGCGCACGCGGCTTGCCCCTTCATTCTGACCGGTGGCCTGCTGGAACCGAAGATTGAACTGCTCGCGCTTCAGATCGAGAAGAAGCGCCTGCAACTCATCAACGGACTTCACACGCAGATCAGCCGGCTTTAGTGCCTTGCTCATCTTATGCCTCTCCGATTCGGGTCACGAACTTCGTCTTGATCGGAAGTTTCGCAGCACCAAGAGCGAGCGCTTCACGCGCCACTTCTGGTGGAACCCCCTCGATCTCGAACAGGATACGACCCGGTCTAACACGGGCCACCCAGTATTCCGGAGATCCCTTGCCGGAGCCCATACGCACTTCGGCAGGCTTTGTCGAGACCGGAAGATCCGGAAAGATACGAATCCACACGCGACCAGCACGCTTCATCGCACGGGTGATCGCACGACGGGACGCCTCGATCTGACGCGCCGTAATACGCTCAGGCTCAAGAGCCTTGAGACCGAACGCGCCGAAATTCAGCTGCGTGCCGCTCTTGGCCAAGCCATGAATGCGGCCCTTGTGGGCCTTGCGGAATTTAGTCCGCTTTGGAGAAAGCATTGTTCTCTATCCCTCAGCGCTGCGGCGCCTGCTCAGCGGCGCGACGATCCTGGGCCATCGGGTCCTGGGCAAGGATCTCACCTTTGAAGATCCAAACCTTCACACCGCAGGTGCCATAGGTCGTTTTCGCTGTTGCAGTTCCATAATCAATGTCGGCGCGAAGCGTGTGCAGCGGCACACGGCCTTCACGATACCACTCGATACGGGCGATTTCAGCACCACCAAGACGACCGGAGCAGTTGATCCGGATGCCCTGTGCGCCGAGACGCATGGCCGACTGAACTGCACGCTTCATCGCGCGACGGAACGCCACACGACGCTCCAGCTGCTGGGCAATGTTCTCAGCCACCAGTGTCGCATCGATTTCCGGCTTGCGGATTTCGACAATGTTCAGCGCGACTTCCGTGCCAGCCATCTTCGTCAGCTCCTTGCGGAGCGCGTCGATGTCCTGACCCTTCTTGCCGATGACAACACCCGGACGTGCAGCATAGATCGTCACACGCGGCTTCTTCGCCGGACGCTCGATGACGACACGGGAAACACCCGCGCCAGCCAGCTTGCGACGCAGGAAAGCGCGCAGTTTCAGATCCGCATGCAGCAGCCGGGAATAGTCGCCATCCGCATACCAGCGGCTGTCCCAGGTGCGGTTGATACCGAGCCGAAGCCCGATCGGATTGACTTTATGTCCCATCGTCAGGCCGCCTTCTCTTCCGTCTTTGCCTCAGGCTCGGGCGCACGCTCGGCCACGACAATCTTCAGGTGACTGAAGAATTTCTCGACGCGAGCGGAACGACCACGGCCACGCGCATGGAAGCGGCGCATCACGATCGACTTGCCCACATCGGCTGTCTTCACAAACAGCTGGTCAACGTCCAGCTGATGATTGTTCTCGGCGTTCGCAATCGCGCTCTCGAGTGTCTTCTTCACGTCCTGAGCGATACGACGCTTGGAGAACGTGAGAGTCGCCACAGCCTGAGCAGCCGGCTTGTTGCGGATCAGACCGGCAACAAGACCAAGCTTGCGGGGGCTCACGCGGATATTCCGCGTGATTGCCTGTGCTTCGTTCTCAGCCAGAACGCGAGGATGCTTGGATTTGCTCATCTCAGCCTCGCTTCGACTTCTTGTCCGCACCGTGACCATGGAAGGTACGGGTCGGAGAGAATTCGCCAAACTTGTGGCCAACCATGTTCTCGGTCACCTGAACCGGAAGGAACTTGTGACCGTTATAAACACCAAACGTCAGACCAACGAACTGCGGAAGGATCGTGGAACGACGTGACCAGATCTTGATCACCTCGTTACGACCCGACGCGCGGGACGCCTCGGCCTTGTTCAGCAGATACCCGTCTACGAACGGGCCTTTCCAGACGGAACGTGCCATCTCTTATTGCCCCTTACTTGCCGGTCTTCCGGCGACGGATGATCAGACTGTCCGTACGCTTGTTGACCCGTGTCTTGTAACCCTTGGTCGGCTTGCCCCACGGCGTAACCGGATGACGACCGCCCGAGGTCCGGCCTTCACCACCACCATGCGGATGGTCGACCGGGTTCATGACAACACCACGGTTATGGGGACGGCGGCCAAGCCAGCGCATACGGCCAGCCTTGCCCATGTGCTGGTTCATGTTGTCCGGATTGGACACTGCACCAACCGTGGCAAAGCATTCACCGCGAACAACGCGGAGTTCGCCTGACTGCAGACGAATCTGGGCGTAGCCAGAGTCCTTGCCGACCAGCTGTGCGTAGGTGCCTGCCGAGCGAGCCATCTTGCCGCCAGCGCCCTGCTTCAGCTCGATGTTGTGCACGATCGTTCCGACGGGGATCGAAGCCAGCGGCATAGCATTGCCCGGCTTGATATCAACGCGGGCACCCGCGATGACCTGATCACCAACCTTCAGACGCTGCGGAGCCAGAATGTAAGCCAGCTCGCCGTCTTCGTACTTGATCAGCGCGATGAACGCGGTGCGGTTCGGGTCATATTCCAGACGCTCAACGGTGCCCAGCACGTCCAGCTTGCGACGCTTGAAGTCGACATAGCGATAGGACTGCTTGTGCCCGCCGCCACGAAAACGCGACGTTGTGCGACCGTGATTGTTACGACCACCGGACTTGTTCTTGCCTTCGGTAAGCTGCTTGACCGGCTTGCCCTTCCACAGGTCAGCCCGGTCCACCAGCACCGTGCCACGAAGGCTCGGCGTGACGGGATTAAAGTGCTTCAATGCCATGTGTGGATACCCCGCGTCACGCCAGCTTGGCGGTCAGGTCAATGGACTGACCCTCCGCCAGCTGCACGAACGCCTTCTTGATATCGGAGCGCTGTCCGGGACGACCCTTGAAACGCTTCGTCTTGCCCTTCTGAACCAGCGTGCAAACGCTGACAACCTTGACGCCGAAGAGTGTCTCGACCGCAACCTTGATCTCAGGCTTTGTAGCTGAGATGGCGACCTTGAAGGCCACCTGGTTCTTCTCGGACATCGCCGTCGCCTTTTCGGTGATCAGCGGCGCACGGACGATGTCATAGAGCGCTTCGCGCGACATCTTTTCCGCCTTTTTGCGGATCGCAAGCACGTTTGTCATGCCAGCCGCTCCTTGAGGCCTTCAACGCCAGCGCGAGTGATCGCAAGGACGTCATGGTTGAGAATGTCGTAGACGTTCGCACCGATGGTCGGCAGGACGTCGATCTTCGGCAGGTTGCGGGCCGCACGAACGAAGCCTTCGTTCACTGTGCCGTCAACGATCAGAGCCGAGGTCAGACCGAGAGCCTTCAGCTTTACAGCCAGCTCAGCCGTCTTGGTCACGCCATCCGCTGCGTCGAGAACGATCAGCTTGCCGTCTTTCGCCTTCTGGGAAAGAGCGGAAATCAGACCGAGGCGACGCACCTTCTTGGGAAGGTCATAGCCATGATCACGAACGACCGGACCATGAACCGCACCACCGGTACGATACTGCGGCGCACGCAGCGAGCCCTGACGTGCCGAGCCGGTGCCTTTCTGGCGAAACGGCTTCTTCGTCGTACCCGAAACTTCGCCCATGCCCTTCACCTTGTGGGTGCCGGCGCGGCGTTTCGCCAGCTGCCAGTGAACCACACGCGCCATGATATCGGCACGCGGTGCAACAGCGAAAATCTCGTCCGGAAGCGTAGCTGTGCCAGCGCTGCCGTTATCGAGGGTTTTGATATCGAGTTCCATCGTCCTCAGCCCTCCGCCGTCGCAATGGCTGCCGGATACGGCGCCTCTGCATGACGGGCCTTCTTGATCGCGTCACGGACCATGACCAGTCCGTTCTTCGCGCCCGGGATGGAACCACGAATCATGACCAGATTCTTTTCCGGATCGACCGCAGCCACTTCCAGGTTCAGTGTCGTCACGCGCTCGTCACCGAGATGACCAGCCATCTTCTTGTTCTTGAAGGTCTTGCCGGGATCCTGACGGTTACCGGTAGAACCATGTGAACGGTGAGAGATGGACACGCCGTGAGAAGCTTCGAGACCGGCGAAGTTCCAGCGCTTCATCGCACCGGCAAACCCCTTACCCTTGCTCGTGCCGGTGACATCCACCTTCTGACCGACCACAAAGTGGGAGGCGAGGAGACTGGCACCCGGCTCGAGAACGGCGTCGGCAGCAACGCGGAATTCGCGCACGGCCTTCTTCGGCTCGACCTTCACGCGGGCATAATGGCCGCGGTTCGGCTTCGTGACATTCTTCACCTTGGCTTTGCCCAGACCGAGCTGCACGGCGGTATAACCGTCACGCTCCTCGGTGCGGACATCAACCACCTGCACATCATCGAGATGCAGGACAGTGACGGGCACATGTGTGCCATCTTCCTTAAACAGCCGGGTCATACCCAGCTTTCTTGCGATCAATCCGGTACGCATCGTCTGGACCTTAGAGTTTGATCTCGACATCAACGCCAGCGGCGAGGTCGAGCTTCATGAGGGCGTCCACGGTCTGCGGGGTCGGCTCGACAATGTCGAGCAGCCTGCGGTGAGTCCGAATTTCGAACTGTTCGCGGCTTTTCTTATCCACGTGGGGTGAGCGGTTCACGGTAAACCGTTCGATATGCGTCGGCAGCGGGATAGGACCCCGAACCCGCGCACCCGTACGCTTCGCCGTGTTGACGATCTCTTTCGTGCTGTTGTCGAGCACGCGATGATCGTACGCCTTTAGGCGAATGCGGATGTTCTGGTTGTCCATCGTCTTGTTTCAGTCCAACTTTCTAATCCGGCCAGGGTCTGCCCGGGATATCCCACCGCCAAGTAAGACCCCGGCCGGATCGCTCCGACCGGGGGCACTCAGTTCAGGGCCCGCCCAATTAAGGGCTATGGGGCACCTGCCCCGTCTTACTCAGTGATCGAAGCGACCACGCCTGCGCCAACCGTGCGGCCACCTTCGCGGATAGCGAAACGGAGACCTTCATCCATGGCGATCGGAGCAATCAGCTCGACATCCATAGCGATGTTGTCGCCCGGCATGACCATTTCCGTACCTTCCGGCAGGTGGACAACACCGGTAACGTCCGTCGTACGGAAGTAGAACTGCGGACGGTAGTTCGTGAAGAACGGCGTGTGACGGCCACCCTCTTCCTTCGTGAGGATGTAAGCCTCAGCCTTGAACTTCTTGTGCGGCGTGATGGAGCCCGGCTTGGCCAGAACCTGACCACGCTCGACATCCTCACGCTTCGTGCCACGCAGCAGAGCGCCGATGTTGTCGCCAGCCTCACCACGATCAAGCAACTTGCGGAACATTTCAACGCCCGTAACAGTCGTCTTGGTCGTCGGACGGATGCCAACGATTTCAACTTCGTCACCTGTGTTGACAACGCCACGCTCGACACGACCCGTGACGACCGTGCCACGACCGGAGATCGAGAACACGTCTTCGATCGGCATCAGGAACGGACGGTCAACCGGACGCTCCGGCTGCGGGATGTAGGAGTCAACAGCGTCCATCAGATCCTTGACGCGGTTTTCGCCAATTTCCGGATCGCCATCTTCCAGTGTGACAAGAGCAGAACCCTTTACCACAGGAATATCGTCGCCCGGGAACTGATAGGAAGAAAGCAGCTCGCGCACTTCCATCTCGACCAGCTCAAGCAGCTCCGGATCATCAACCTGATCAACCTTGTTCAGGAACACGACCAGAGCCGGAACGCCAACCTGACGGGCAAGCAGGATGTGCTCACGGGTCTGCGGCATCGGGCCGTCAGCAGCGGACACAACCAGAATCGCGCCGTCCATCTGGGCAGCACCGGTGATCATGTTCTTCACATAGTCAGCGTGACCAGGGCAGTCGACGTGAGCGTAGTGACGGGCTGCCGTCTCGTACTCGACGTGAGCCGTGGAGATGGTGATGCCACGAGCGCGCTCTTCAGGAGCGGCGTCGATCTGGTCATACGCCTTAAACTCGGCGCCACCGGTCTTTGCCAGCGTCTTGGTGATTGCAGCCGTGAGCGACGTCTTGCCATGGTCAACGTGACCAATGGTGCCGATATTACAATGCGGCTTATTACGCTCGAATTTAGCCTTTGCCATCGTTTCTCTCCGTTACCCGCCATCAGACGGGATGCGGTTGTTAGCAATTTCCGCTGCGGCACCCAACCCGGGACACCGCAACACACATAAAAAAAGCGTCGATTACCAGCGGTAGTGACTGAAAGCCTTGTTGGCTTCAGCCATACGGTGCGTATCTTCGCGCTTCTTGACCGCAGCGCCACGATTGTTCACGGCGTCCATCAGCTCGTTCGAAAGACGATCCTGCATCGTGCTTTCACCGCGCTTGCGCGACGCATCAATCAGCCAGCGAATCGCCAGAGCCTGACGACGGTCAGCACGCACTTCAACGGGCACCTGATACGTTGCACCGCCGACGCGACGCGAACGAACCTCTACAGCAGGCTTCACGTTATCCAGCGCAGCATGGAACATGGCGACAGGATCAGCGGAAGCACCACCACGACGATGCAGAACATCGAGAGCACCGTAGACGATGCCTTCTGCAGTGGACTTCTTACCATCATACATCAGCGCATTCATGAAGCGCGTAATGACGATGTCTCCAAATTTCGGATCCGGAAGGATCTCACGCTTTACAGCGCGGTGACGGCGACTCATGCCTCGATATTCCCTTACTTAGGACGCTTAGCGCCATAGAGCGAACGACGCTGACGGCGCTTTGCGATACCCTGGGTATCAAGCACACCGCGGAGGATGTGGTAACGGACACCCGGAAGATCCTTCACACGACCACCACGGATCAGGACGACGCTATGCTCCTGAAGGTTGTGACCTTCACCCGGAATGTAGCTCACCACTTCATGGCCGTTCGTCAGACGCACTTTCGCGACCTTACGGAGCGCGGAGTTCGGCTTTTTTGGAGTGGTCGTATAAACGCGAGTGCAAACGCCGCGCTTCTGCGGGCAGCCCTGAAGGGCCGGCACCTTGTTGCGCTTTGCCGCAGGCTCGCGCCCCTTGGCGATCAGCTGGTTGATGGTCGGCATGCGCCTTTCCCGATCCTTACACAGTTCGGCCGGCGAACCCTCACTTCGGTTGCCGACTGTCATCCAAAATCACTTCCCGGACACAACATCCGGAAAGCCTATGTTTACATCCGGCCTTGATACGCTCTCAGAGAACGCATGGAACCGCATGTTTTAATTGCCTTGACAACAACCTGCCCGGACAGTGAGCCGGAATGCATGAAGCTGAGGGGGCGGAACCTAGGCCCCGAGGCCATACGAGTCAAGAAAACTCGCACGATTCGGGTCAGTTTCCCAATCTGCTGACACTAACATTCCGCTGGAACCGGCCTTTTGGCGTCGTTACGCAACGAATTGCGCGCCTCATAACCCGAAATTTCATGCTTGACCAGAGAAAACGGCCCACGTCACGGAGAAAAGAGTCCACGGAGCGTGCGCTGGATGATCCCGTCACAAAAAGAAAGGCCGGGACAAAGCCCGGCCTCTCCATGATCACAGCAGGTCAAGGTTGCCGATTACTCGGCAGCCTCATTTCCATGCTCAAGACGCTGCCGATCCTGACGCGCCGCGACAGCCCGCAGCTTGTTCATCACACTGCCTGTTCCCGCCGGGATCAGACGACCGACAATGACGTTCTCTTTCAGACCGTTCAGCGTGTCCACCTTGCCGGCCGTAGCCGCCTCGGTGAGAACGCGCGTGGTCTCCTGGAAGGAGGCCGCCGAGATGAAGGACTGGGTCTGCAACGACGCCTTCGTGATACCCTGAAGCACCGGCATCGCGACCGCCGGGCGATCTCCAGCGTTGAGACGCTTGGTATTCTCCGCCTCGAATTCGATACGGTCCACCGTCTCGCCGATCAGGAAGGTCGTGTCGCCCGGTTCCAGAACCTCGACCTTCTGCAGCATCTGGCGAACGATCACCTCGATATGCTTGTCGTTGATCTTCACGCCCTGCAGTCGATACACGTCCTGAATCTCGTTCACGAGATAGTCGGACAGAGCTTCGACGCCCATGACCTTGAGAATGTCATGCGGGACGCGCGGACCATCGACCAGCGGATCGCCCTTCTGGACAAAGTCGCCTTCCTGAACGGAAACGTGCTTGCCCTTCGGCACCAGATATTCCGTCTCTTCACCTGTCTCATCGTTCTTCACGATGACACGGCGCTTCGACTTGTAGTCCTTGCCGAATTCCACGCGACCTTCGTTCTCGGCGATGATGGCGTGGTCTTTCGGACGGCGGGCCTCGAACAGTTCAGCCACACGCGGCAGACCACCGGTAATGTCACGCGTCTTCGAGCCTTCACGCGGAATACGCGCCAGCACGTCACCCGCATGGACCTGAGCGCCGTTCTCAACGGAGAGCAGCGAGTCCGGCGACAGGAAGTAACGCGCATCGTTGCCGTTATCGAGCTTGATGACGTTGTTGTTGCTGTCCTTCAGTTGCAGACGCGGACGCAGGTCGACACCTTTGGAAGCTTGCTTGTAATCCACGACCACTTTCGAAGTCAGGCCCGTCACTTCGTCCATACGCTCGACGAGCGTGATGGACTCGATCAGGTCGAGATATTCGACCGTGCCCGCCTTCTCCGTGATGATCGGCAGGGTGTACGGGTCCCACTCGGCCATCTTCTGGTTACGGGTGACGGCCTGACCGTCCTCCACCAGAAGTCGCGCACCGTAAGGCACACGATAGCGCGCACGCTCCGTGCCATTCTCGTCCGCAAGGATGATTTCACAGTTACGGGCCATGACGATCGGCACGTTCTGCGAGTTCTGCACCACGTTGCGGTTGCGGATCGTCACCTTGCCGTCACGGGACGCTTCGACCATCGACTGCTCGGCGCCACGCTGGGCCGCGCCACCAATATGGAAGGTACGCATCGTCAACTGCGTGCCGGGCTCACCGATGGACTGGGCGGCGATAACACCGACAGCCTCACCGATATTGACCGGCGTGCCGCGGGCGAGGTCACGACCATAGCAATGACCGCAGACACCAACGCGGCTGTCACAGGTCAGAACCGAACGGATGAGAACGGTCTCGACAGCGGACTTCTCGATGATTTCGGCGTCAGCCTCCTCAACGAGACGGTTGCGCTTGAAGACAATCTCACCCGTGGTCGGGTTGATGACATCAGCAGCCAGTGTACGACCAAGGATTCGCTCGGAAAGCGAGGAGACAACCTCACCACCATCCATCACGGCGCGAATGGTCAGGCCACGCTCGGTACCGCAATCGTTCTCGACGATGATGCAGTCCTGCGCCACGTCGACTAGACGACGCGTCAGATAACCCGAGTTGGCTGTCTTGAGCGCGGTATCGGCCAGCCCCTTACGGGCGCCGTGAGTCGAGGTGAAGTAATCGAGAACCGACAGGCCTTCCTTGAAGTTGGCGATGATCGGCTGTTCGATGATCTCGCCCGACGGCTTGGCCATCAGACCACGCATACCGGCAAGCTGCTTCATCTGCGCTGGCGACCCACGCGCGCCGGAGTGGCTCATCATCCAGACCGAGTTGATCGGCTTGCCGATCTCGGCCTTCGACAGCTCCTTGGTCATCGCAGCCTGCACTTCGTCCGTGCAGCGAGACCAGGCGTCAACCACCTTGTTGTAGCGCTCGCCAGCCGTGATCAGACCGTCCTGATACTGCTGCTCGAACTCCTTGACCTCGGCGGAGGTACGATCGACCAGTTCCTTCTTTTCGTGCGGGATGATCATGTCATCCTTACCGAAGGAGATACCGGCTCTCGCAGCATGACGGAAACCAAGCGACATCATGCGGTCACAGAAGATCACCGCCTCTTTCTGACCGCAGTGACGGTAGACCGCGTCGATCACGTCGGACACGTTCTTCTTGGTCAACTGCTTGTTGATCAGGGAGAACGGCACCGAGCTGCTCTTCGGCAGAATCTGTGCGATCAGAACGCGCCCCGGCGTCGTGACGACCGTCTCGGCATAGGTCTTCCCACCTTCGCCGGTCATCTCAAGACGCATGCGAATCTTGTCGTGAAGCTTCAGAGCGCCTGTCGACAGGGCATATTCGACTTCATTGATCGACCCGAAAGACGATGCGCCCTTCTTCGTCAGTTCACCGGTCTTGTCGTCATATTCATTACGATCAGGCGTCGCGCCGAATTCCGGTGTCTCAAGGCTGAGATAGTAGAGACCCAGAACGATATCCTGCGACGGCACGATGATCGGCTTGCCGTTCGCAGGGCTGAGGATGTTATTGGTCGACATCATCAGCACGCGCGCTTCAAGCTGGGCTTCAAGCGACAGCGGCACGTGAACGGCCATCTGATCGCCGTCGAAGTCGGCGTTGAACGCGGTGCAGACCAGCGGATGAAGCTGGATGGCCTTGCCCTCGACAAGGATCGGCTCGAACGCCTGAATGCCGAGACGATGCAGCGTCGGTGCGCGGTTCAGCATCACGGGATGCTCGCGGATCACCTCTTCAAGGATATCCCAGACTTCCGGACGCTCCTTTTCCACCATGCGCTTCGCAGCCTTGATGGTGGTGGCGTGACCGTATTTCTCAAGCTTGGAGTAGATGAACGGCTTGAACAGCTCCAGCGCCATCTTCTTGGGAAGACCGCACTGATGCAGCTTCAGCTCGGGTCCAACCACGATGACCGAACGACCGGAATAATCGACGCGCTTGCCGAGCAGGTTCTGACGGAAACGTCCCTGTTTGCCTTTCAGCATGTCGGACAGCGACTTCAGCGGGCGCTTGTTGGCACCCGTGATCGCACGTCCACGACGGCCGTTGTCGAACAGGGCGTCCACGGACTCCTGCAACATGCGCTTTTCGTTACGGACGATGATGTCCGGCGCACGCAGCTCCATGAGCCGCTTCAGACGGTTGTTACGGTTGATGACGCGACGATACAGATCGTTCAGATCGGATGTCGCGAAACGACCGCCATCCAGAGGCACCAGTGGGCGCAGCTCGGGCGGAATCACTGGCACGATGTCCAGAATCATCCATTCCGGCTTGCAGCCGCTCTCGGCGAACGCCTCGATCAGCTTCAGACGCTTGACCAGCTTCTTGCGCTTGGCCTCGGACGTCGTCTCCTTCAGTTCCTGACGGAGCTTGACCTTCTCGGCGTCGCAGTCGATGCGCTCAAGCAGCTTCTTGATCGCTTCCGCGCCAATGCCGACTTCAATGCCGTCTTCCGCGTGCTCATCAAGCACGTCGAGATACTGCTCTTCGGTCAGAAGGCTGAACTGCTTCAACGGAGACGTGCCGGGCTCCAGAACCAGATAGCTCTCGAAATAGAGAACCTTTTCCAGATCTTTCAGCGTCATGTCGACCATCAGGCCGATGCGGCTCGGAAGCGACTTCAGGAACCAGATATGCGCGACCGGGCTGGCAAGCTGGATGTGACCCATCCGCTCGCGCCGCACTTTCGCCAGCGTGACTTCAACGCCGCACTTCTCGCAGACAATGCCGCGAAACTTCATGCGCTTGTACTTGCCGCACAGGCACTCGTAGTCCTTGATGGGTCCAAAGATACGCGCGCAGAACAGACCATCACGTTCCGGCTTGAACGTACGATAGTTGATCGTCTCCGGCTTCTTGATCTCGCCAAACGACCAGGAACGGATCTGCTCGCTTGATGCGAGCTGAATCTTGATCTGATCGAAGGTGGCTGCCTGACCGGACTGGCCAAGGATTTTCATGAGTTCATTCATGCGCCGAAAACCTCCAGGACGGGTTTCACGCGGCCGCGCTCCGCGTCACGCCGGGCGCTCTGCCCCGCGCTCCGTTTTATTGAAAACAGGTCGGCGTCGAGGGACCACAGCCCCTCGACAAAATTAACAGGAAAATCAGTCACCACCGTTTTCCAGATCGACATTCAGACCCAGCGACTTCAGTTCCTTGATAAGAACGTTGAAGCTCTCCGGAATACCGGCTTCGAAGTCGTCCTGCTCACGAACGATGGATTCGTAAACCTTGGTACGACCGGAGACGTCATCGGACTTGACCGTGAGCATTTCCTGCAACGTGTAGGCTGCGCCATACGCCTCAAGCGCCCAGACCTCCATCTCACCGAAGCGCTGACCACCAAACTGCGCCTTACCACCCAGCGGCTGCTGCGTGACGAGCGAGTATGGGCCGATCGAGCGGGCATGAATCTTGTCGTCGACAAGGTGATGCAGCTTGAGCATGTAGATGTAACCGACCGTCGTCTTACGCTCGAACAGTTCGCCTGTGCGACCGTCGATAAGCTGGGACTGACCGGACCGGTCGACACCCGCCTTTTCAAGCATGTTCTCGATATCAGGGATCGAGGCGCCATCGAAGACCGGCGTTGCAATCGGCACGCCCTTACGCAGATTGTTCGCCAGCTCAACAAGCTGATCATGGGACATCTCGGCGATATCGGTCTTGAAGACCTCATCGCCGTAAACGTCTTTCAGTTCATCAAGAAGGACCTGCTTCTTTTCACCATCACGCTGATACTCATCGACCATGCCACCGATGCGCTTGCCGATATTGGCGCACGCCCAGCCCAGATGGGTCTCAAGAATCTGTCCGACGTTCATTCGTGACGGCACGCCGAGCGGATTCAGCACGATGTCGACCGAGGTGCCATCCTCAAGGAACGGCATGTCCTCAACCGGCACCACGCGGGACACGACACCCTTATTACCGTGACGACCAGCCATTTTGTCACCCGGCTGAAGCTTGCGCTTCACGGCGACGAAGACCTTGACCATCTTCATCACGCCCGGCGGCAGTTCATCACCGCGCTGGAGCTTCTCGACCTTACTGTCGAAGCGAGCCTGAATCTTCTGGATAGCCGCATCGAATTCACGACGCAGGGTTTCCAGCTCGGCCGTGACAGAGTCGGAGGCGACGCTGACGTTGCGCCATGCGCCACGCGGAATCTCGGTCAGAACTTCTTCCGTGATCGGCGTGCCGGACTTCAGACCTTTGAAACCCGTCCCTGCCGTCTCACCGATGAGACGCTCACGCAGACGGTTGTAGAAGGAACGCTCCTGAATGGCGCGCTCGTCATCACGATCCTTCGCCAGACGCTCGATCTCGGCGCGCTCGATGGCCATCGCACGCTCGTCCTTGTCGACGCCGCGACGGGAGAAGACGCGCACGTCAACGATCGTACCGGTCGTGCCGGGCGGCAGACGCAGGGACGTGTCACGAACGTCGGAAGCCTTTTCACCGAAGATGGCGCGAAGGAGCTTCTCCTCCGGTGTCATCGGGCTCTCGCCCTTCGGCGTGACCTTGCCGATCAGAATGTCACCCGGGTTCACCTCGGCGCCGACATACACGATGCCTGCCTCGTCGAGGTTGCGAAGGGCTTCCTCACCGACATTCGGGATGTCACGGGTGATTTCTTCCTGACCGAGCTTCGTGTCACGCGCCATGACTTCGAATTCCTCGATATGGATCGAGGTGAAGACGTCGTCACGGGCGATACGCTCGGAAATCAGGATGGAATCTTCGAAGTTGTAACCGTTCCATGGCATGAACGCGACGAGCACGTTACGGCCCAGAGCCAGTTCACCCAGTTCCGTGGACGGACCGTCAGCGATGATGTCACCGGCAGCAACCTGATCACCCACGCGGACCAGCGGACGCTGATTGATGCAGGTGGACTGGTTGGAACGGGAATATTTCCGCAGACGATAGGTATCAACACCCTGCGTCGCACCGCTTTCGTCCGTGACGCGCACCACGATACGGGCGCCGTCGATCTGATCGACAACACCGCCACGGCGGGCGACGATGGTTGCACCCGAGTCATGGGCAACAGCAGCTTCCATGCCCGTTCCGACCAGCGGCGCATCAGAGCGCACCAGCGGAACAGCCTGACGCTGCATGTTCGATCCCATGAGCGCGCGGTTGGCGTCATCGTTCTCAAGGAATGGAATCAGCGCCGCAGCCACGGAGACAAGCTGCTTCGGAGAAACGTCACAGGCGGTCACATCGGTCGGAAGCACCTGACGGAAGTCACCGTTCCTGCGGACCGAAACCAGCTCGCCGGTCAGAGTGCCGTCCTTGTCCTGCTTGGCGTCAGCCTGAGCAACGACCAGACGTTCCTCTTCCATGGCGGAGAGATATTTCCAGCCGTCCTGAAGCTTGCCGTCCTTGACGAGACGATAAGGGGTCTCGATGAAGCCGTACTTGTTCACCTTGGCGTAGGTCGCCAGCGAGTTGATCAGACCGATGTTCGGACCTTCCGGCGTCTCAATCGGGCAGATACGGCCATAGTGAGTCGGATGAACGTCACGGACTTCGAAGCCTGCGCGCTCACGGGTCAGACCGCCCGGGCCAAGCGCCGAAAGACGACGCTTGTGCGTGACTTCCGAAAGCGGGTTGGTCTGGTCCATGAACTGCGAGAGCTGTGAGGAGCCGAAGAACTCGCGCACGGCAGCAGCAGCAGGTTTCGCGTTGATCAGGTCATGCGGCATAACCGTGTCGATATCGACGGAGCCCATACGCTCGCGGATGGCGCGCTCCATGCGGAGCAGGCCGATACGATACTGATTCTCCATCAGTTCGCCGACGGAGCGGACACGACGGTTGCCGAGGTTGTCGATGTCGTCGATCTGACCGCGGCCATCCTTCAGGTCGCACATGACCTTCATCGTGCGAAGAATGTCTTCCTTACGGAGCACACGCACCGTGTCAGGGCACTCAAGGCCCAGACGCATGTTCATCTTCACACGACCAACGGACGACAGGTCGTAACGGTCCGGATCAAAGAACAGGCTGCGGAACATCGCTTCCGCTGTTTCAGCGGTCGGCGGCTCGCCCGGACGCATGACACGATAGATGTCGATCAGCGCTTCATCACGGGAGTTGTTCTTGTCCACCGTCATGGTGTTGCGGACCCAGGGACCATTGGCCTGATCAACCGCAAGGGTCGGCAGTTCCGTGATTCCCGCTTCTTCCAGCGCCAGCAGACGGGCTTCGGTCAGCTCTTCGCCGCCCTCGCCATAAATCTCTCCCGTGTTCGGGTTCACGATGTCATGGGCGATGAAACGTCCGAGCAGGTCCGCTTCCGTGACCAGCACTTCTTTCGTCGTTTCCGCGATCTTGCGGACAGCGCGGGCGGTCAGCTTCGTGTCGGCTTCCGCAACGACTTCGCCGCTATCCGCGTCGATCAGGTCGGACAGAAGCTTCTGCCCTTTGAAAGCTTCCGGATCAAAGGCACGAGCCCAGCCTTTGGCGGACTTCTGGAAAACCACCTTAGCATAGAAGTAGCCAAGGATTTCATCAGAATCCATCCCACGGATGTCCATGGAAGCGACGTCGCCGCCCTCTTCCGCCTTCTGCTTGCGCGCCGCCTCGGAATTGGCTCCTTCAAGCGCATAAAGCAGGGTCGTGGCCGGCAGCTTGCGCTTACGGTCGATGCGGACATAGATCAGATCTTTGGCATCGAATTCGAAATCGAGCCAGGAACCGCGATACGGGATGACACGGGCCGAAAAGAGGTACTTGCCCGAGGAATGGGTCTTGCCCTTGTCGTGATCGAAGAAGACACCCGGCGAACGGTGCATCTGGCTGACGATCACACGCTCGGTGCCGTTGACGATAAAGGTGCCGTTATCGGTCATCAGGGGCATGTCGCCCATGTAAACCGGCTGCTCCTTGATATCGCGGATCGAGCGGGAGCCCGTATCCTCATCAACGTCCCAGACGATCAGACGGAGAATGACCTTCAGCGGGGCGGCATAGGTCAGGCCACGCTGGATGCACTCTTCAACGTCATATTTCGGATCTTCAAATTCGTACTGAACGAATTCGAGACGGCCACGCCCTGCGAAATCGTTGATCGGAAAAACGGAACGGAATACTTCCTGAAGCCCCGTCTGCGTCCGCGCGTCAGGCGATACGTTCGCCTGAAGAAATGCCTCATAGGAGGCGCGCTGGACATCGATGAGGTTAGGCATCGGCGCAACTTCGGGAATCCGCCCGAAACTTTTGCGGATCCTCTTACGCCCCGTGAACGATTTGGTGATTGCGTTCATGTCTATCCTGCCTCGTCCCTGCCGTCGGACCATCCGGCCACCCCGCCCCGACAGGGGAGGAGGGCAGCCAGACGGTCCGGCCTTAATGCACACTTCACACGACCAACGCCCAAATCCGGCGCAATCGTCCGATCCGTGAACCGCCGTAGCAATTTACCCTTACAGGGTGTCACTACAGACGAACAGGCGGAGACCACAAGCAGCCTCCGCCCATAACCAGCTCAAACAGTGGCGGCACGCAAAGGCGCCGCCAGAAGATTGAGATAATTATTTAATCTCAACCTTGGCGCCGTTCTCTTCAAGAACCTTCTTGATCTTCTCGGCTTCGTCCTTGCTTGCACCTTCCTTGACGGTCTTCGGAGCGCCTTCGACGAGGTCCTTGGCTTCCTTCAGACCCAGACCGGTGATCGTGCGGATTTCCTTGATCACGTTGATCTTCTTGTCGCCTGCGCTGGCAAGGATCACGTCAAATTCGGTCTTCTCTTCAACCGGAGCGGCGGCAGCGCCCGGAGCGGCAGCGGCAACAGCAACCGGAGCAGCGGCGGAAACGCCCCACTTCTCTTCAAGGAGCTTGGACAGCTCAGCAGCTTCGAGAACTGTAAGGACGGAAAGCTCGTCAACAAGCTTGTTCAGATCGGCCATGATATGGTCTTCCTAATATAGATACTGATTCAGGATGCACAACCCGAAAGAAACGGGTCATGCGCATTTTCTCTCTCCCCTTGCGGGGAGACGCATCAGGCTGCGTCCGCCTCGCCCGTCTTGGCATAGGCACCAAAGACCCGAGCCAGCTGGCCTGCCGGCGCCTGGAGAACACCCGCGATACGCGTAGCCGGCGTGGAGATAAGCCCCACGAGCTGCGCACGAAGCGTGTCCAGCGACGGCAGCTCGGCCAGCGCCTTGACCCCGTTGACGTCAAGCGTCTGGGCTCCAAGGGCGCCACCAAGCACCACCAGTTTCTCATTGGTCTTGGCGAACTCGACGATCACCTTCGCCACCGCAACAGGATCAGCCGACCACGACAAGGCGGTCGGCCCCTTCAGCAATGGCGCAATGCCGTCGAATCGGGTCCCATCCAGGGCGAGAGTGGCCAGCCGGTTCTTCGCGACCTTGTAAGTCGCTCCCGCTGCACGCACCTTGCGACGCAGGTCAGTCACATCAGCGACTGTCAGCCCGTCATTACGGGTGACAACCACCATGGACGTCTCTGCGAACACGGCAGCGAGCGAGGCGACAAATTCGCGCTTCTCCGTACGGTTCACTTCCCGTCTCCGTGTTAGCCCACCCCCTCAGGGAGAATGGGCCGGTTACCCAAGGACCGTCAGCAGAGCTGACAATCCGGTTCGCCTGTCCATGTCACGATACGCACGGCGAGCAGACCGAAATCCACAAACCAGCACCCTCGTCTCCCGGTCGCGCCACCAAGGGCATTAAGGCTCAGAGCCACATCCGGTCTTGGACAGGATCAGGTGACGCGAGAGCGTCACCCTGGAAAGCCGGAAAGCAGAACTTTCCGGCAGTCATTCTTGATGTCAGCCGCCGAAAGCGGAGACTTCGACACCCACACCCGGACCCATGGTCGAGGAAAGAGCCACCTTCTTCAGGTAGGTTCCCTTCGCACCGGTCGGACGCGCCTTCTGAACGGCATCCACGAAAGCGCGGATGTTTTCAGCCAGCTTGTCGGTATCGAAAGAAGCCTTGCCGATACCGGCATGGATGATACCGGCCTTCTCGGCGCGATATTCGACCTGACCGGACTTGGCGGCTTCGACGGCGCCCTTAACGTCCATGGTCACCGTGCCGAGCTTCGGGTTCGGCATCAGGCCGCGCGGGCCGAGCACCTTACCGAGACGACCGACGAGGCCCATCATGTCCGGGGTCGCAATGCAGCGGTCGAAGTTGATTTCGCCAGCCTGCACCTTCTCCATCAGATCTTCCGCACCGACGACGTCAGCACCGGCTGCGAGGGCTTCCTCAGCCTTCGCGCCACGAGCGAACACGCCAACGCGCAGGGTCTTGCCCGTGCCGTTCGGCAGGGAGAGCAGGCCACGAACCATCTGGTCAGCATGACGTGGATCGATGCCGAGGTTCAGGGAAATCTCGACCGTCTCGTCGAACTTTGCCTTCGCATTGTTCTTTACGAGAGCGAGAGCCTCGTCGAGGGCATACAGCTTCGTGCTGTCAACGGTCGCGCGGGCGGCGGTCAGACGCTTGTTCTTTGCCATGATCTCAGCCCTCCACAACCTGCAGGCCCATTGAGCGGGCGGAACCAACCAGCATGCGGACGGCGCCGTCGATGTCGTTGGCGTTCATGTCTTTCTGCTTCTCTGCGGCGATCTCGCGCAGCTGCGCCATCGTCACCTTGCCGACAGCGGCGGACTTGCCAACAGTCTGACTTCCCTTGGAGACCTTGGCGGCCTTCAGCAGGAAGTAGGTGTTCGGCGGCGTCTTGGTGATGAAGCTGAACGTACGGTCGGCATACGCGGTGATGACCACCGGGATCGGCATGCCGGGCTCAAGGGTCTGCGTCTTGGCGTTGAACGCCTTGCAGAATTCCATGATGTTCAGGCCGCGCTGACCAAGAGCGGGACCAACCGGCGGAGACGGATTCGCCTTGCCTGCCGGAATCTGAAGCTTGATGTAGCCAACGATTTTTTTGGCCATATCCGGGACTCCTTTATATTGAACCCGAACCGCGGTTCTGGCGAATCTCCACCACGCACAGGGCGCACGGACGACTCTCCCGCGTTTCGCAAGAGCCGGGGCCATACGCCTGCTTCCCCTCCCCGTCAAGTATGCGTGAAAGAGAATCGACGATCTGGTGACACAACAAGTTACATCCGCCCCGCCGCCATGATAGGGGAACTTCATGTCACGACGTCCGGATATCGGCGCGCGCCGCCCTCTTCCTCCTCCCCCCGACAGGAAATCCCTTCGGGAAGCGGCGCTCGCTCATCTGGGACGGTTCGCCGCGACGGAAAGAAGCCTCACCCTCGTCCTTGAGCGCCGGGTGACACGATGGGGACGCAGGGCTGTCGAGGACGGACAGGAATCATCCGCCGTCGCAGACACCGTGAACAGTCGCCTGCCACTGGCGGCAGCCATCGCGAAGGAGATGGTCACGCTGGGCGCCGTCAACGATCACGACTTCGCCAGATCCCGCGCCGCCCGCCTCACCCGTAGCGGTCGCTCACGACGGGCCGTGCAGGCGCAGCTCTCCGCCAGAGGCATCGATTCCCCGACCACCGAACAGGCGCTCGATGAAACGCTGGGTCAGGATGAGATGGCCCGTGACGCGGAAATTGCAGCAGCACTTATCTTTGCGCGCAAACGCAGGGCCGGTCCTTTTCAACACGCAGAGCAGCCCGACGACGCGCACGACGATGCCGATGAGAATCACGCCGGAAAAAAGGCCCGTCTTTACGGTGCGTTCGCCCTCGCAGGCTTTTCCCGCGACGTTACGGACAGGGCGCTCGGGATGGACGCCGAAGAAGCCGAATCCCGTATCCTGACCCTGAAAGCCAGCCTGTAATGTCTGCCGCCGACCGTCCGCTCTTTTTCCGCAACCACCTTCTCCGGAAAACTCTCTGCTGTCTGCCTGCCCTGCTGCTCGCCGGATGCGGCGGTGGTGGCACTGGCAGAAGCTGGCAGGGAAGCCTTCAATGCGCCCCCTGGGCACGGGAGCACTCATCCATCGCCCTGCGGGGGGCGGCGGCGTCCTGGTGGCGCAGCGCCGACGGACAATATGTCCGTGGCCCCCGCCCCGCACCGGGAGCCGTGCTTGTCTTCCGTTCGTCCTCCCGCCTTCCGGACGGCCATGTTTCAGTCGTCCGCTCCATCAGGGGCACCCGCGCCATTCTTGTCGATCAGGCCAACTGGAATCCGGGGCGGGTCGATCATGACGTCCCCGTGGTCGATGTCTCTCCGCGCAATGACTGGACGCGCGTGCGGGTGTGGTGGAGCCCCACCGGCAGCATGGGCCGCACGGTCTATCCCACATACGGTTTCATTCTTCCCGGACGACCCGGCGGGTGGATTTCGTAAGGAAATAGACACGAAAACCCCATTGGCTTTCCGGCCCGGGGGTGTGTAATAACGACGCCAACATCCGCACAGGCGTTTCAGGCGGTTATTCTCCTGAAGTCCATGCAACACCAACTGAAACTACACCCGTCCGCGCCTGTCTCTCGCCCGGCGGTTTCTTCAGGTTGAGGAGTCGACACAATGGGTAGCTTCAGCATCTGGCACTGGCTGATCGTTCTGGCCGTGGTCCTGATCGTCTTCGGCGGCAGCGGCAAAATCAGCACGCTGATGGGCGATTTCGCCAAGGGCATCAAATCCTTCAAGAAAAATCTTGATGATGACGAGTCCATGGAACACCCGCCGTCAACGCCGGACGGACGCATCTCGCCGCCGCCCGCAAACGCTCCGAATTTCTCCACGGAACAGCAGCACACGACATCCGGCGGACCCGGCACGCACTGACGTCCGGTCACTCTGGACAGCGGGCCCGCTTCAGGGATTTTGCCATACGATGAGTTTCGCCACCGACACAGACACCCTCCTCCACGCAGCCCCCGAACCATCGGACAGCGCATGGGACAAGGCTGTCGAGCAGATCATCCATGCGGGCCGTCGTATGGACCAGCGCGGCTGGGTGCCTGCCACAGCAGGCAATCTCAGCGTCCGGCTGCCTGACGGGCGGATCGCCGTCACACGCTCCGGCGGCCACAAGGGCTTCCTGACCCGTCAGGGCGTCATCGAGGTCGGGCTGGATGGCGCTTCCATGCGTCCCGAAGACCGCCCCAGCGCCGAGACTCTCCTGCACTGCCAGATTTACGCACGGTTTCCCGATGCGGGCGCTGTCCTGCACGGACATTCCGTCGCATCGACAGTGCTCTCCATGACGACCGCTGGATCAAAGCTTTATCTGGCTGACTACGAAGTCCTGAAAGTCTTCGAGGGCCAGACCACGCACGAGACGCGCCTCGCCGTGCCCGTCTTTCCGAACGATCAGGATATCGCGCGCCTTTCCCGGAGCGTGGCCCTGTCTCTTGACGACATGAAGGCCGGATACATCATTCGCGGTCATGGCGTGTATGTCTGGGGTCCCAACATGGACACCGCGCTCGCCCGGCTGGAGGGACTGGAGTTTCTTCTCGCCTGCGAACTGGAACAGGCGAAATTTCGCGCGACCGTTCAGGGAAGCGGATCATGAGCAGTCTCACGGTTTATGACGACGCCCGTCCCGGCCAGCCGGAATTTTCCAGCCATGACGCCGAGGCGATCGCCACCCGGCTGGCTCCCCTTAACGTGCGGTTTGAACGCTGGACGGATGTCGAGCCTCCCGCCCGCGGCGCGGATCAGGAAACCGTTCTGGGTGTCTACCGTCCCTATCTCGACAAGCTGATGGGCGAGACCGGCGCGGGTTCGGCTGACGTGATCAGCATTGACGTCAACACGCCGAACCGCGCGGCCCTGCGCGAGAAATTTCTGTCCGAGCATATCCATTCGGAAGATGAAGTGCGGTTTTTCGTGCATGGGCAGGGCCATTTCGTCCTGCATGTGGATGGCAGGGTGTATGACGTCGGCTGCACGCAGGGCGATCTGATTTCCGTGCCGACGGGGATTCCCCACTGGTTTGACGCCGGGGAAACGCCGGATGTCGTGGCGCTCCGCATCTTCACTCACAAGGAAGGGTGGATCGCGGACTATACCGGCGACGACATCGCTCTCCGCTTTCCCGCCCAGATCGCATAATCAGGCCGCATGAACAGCATTCCGACACCCTCCGTCATTCTGCTCGATATCGAAGGCACCACCCTTCCCGTCTCTTTCGTGCACACGGTTCTGTTTCCCTATGCCCGCAAGGCGCTCCCTGATCTGATCCGGGAGCGGGCGAATGACCCGGCTGTCATCGCCGCGCTGGAGGAAACCCGGGCCCTGAGCCCGGATCGTGAACCTCTCGACCAGTTGATGGCGTGGATGGATGAGGACGCGAAGGTCGGACCTCTCAAGGCCCTGCAAGGCATTGCGTGGGCGGACGGATACGCCTCCGGCGCGCTCATCGCCGATCTCTTTCCGGATGTGCCGCCCGCCCTGCGGGCATGGTCCAAAGCCGGGCTGACGCTTGCCGTCTACTCTTCTGGATCAGCTCCCGCCCAGCGTCTGATCTACACCTACACGACCGACGGCGACCTGACGCCGCTCTTCAGCGCCTTTCTGGATCTGGAGATGGGCGGCAAGAAGGACGCCGGGAGCTACCGCCGCATCCTTGCGGAAACAGGCTGGAACGCTCCGGATGTCCTGTTCGTATCGGACGTGGTCGCCGAACTGGACGCCGCAGCCTCGGCGGGACTGCGCACCTGCCAGATGGTGCGTCCGGAAGACGGCACACTTCCCGGAACCGCCCATATCGTCGCTCATTCCATGAAGGAGGTCGCGGACCTGTTCAGCCTTCCGGACCCTGTTGGCAAGGCCCGGTAATGCACGCTCACCTTTATACGGACTGGCGCTCCATCCCCCCCGAGGCGCGTGGCGCGGCGGCGGCTCTCGGCAATTTCGATGGCGTCCATCTGGGACACGCCCATCTGATCCGCACACTGCACCTCAGCCAGCCGGACACGCCTCCTGCCGTCATCACGTTCGAGCCACATCCCCGGGAACTGTTCAGGCCGGAAGACCCGCCATTCCGTCTGACTCTGGCCGATGAGCGCTTTGCGGCGCTGGCGGCCCTCGGCGTCAAACATGTCTTCCAGATCGCGTTCGACGAAGCCTTCTCGCAGATGTCCGCCGAACGCTTTATCGACGACGTGCTGCATGACGCTCTGGGCGTGAAGCACATTGCCTGCGGGCATGACTTCGCCTTCGGACACCGGCGGGGCGGCACGACCGGCCTGCTGGCCGAACGCGCCAGCGAGCTGGGAATCGGCCTGACTCTCGTGTCCGCTCTTGCCGATGCTGATGGCCCTTATTCCTCAACCCGTATCCGTCGGCTGCTGCAGGATGGCTATCCTGAGCGGGCCGCCGCAGAACTGGGTCGTCCCTGGTCCATTCGCGGTGAAGTGTGTCATGGCGACAAACGGGGCCGCCTTCTGGGCTTTCCCACCGCCAATATCCGTCTCGGACGCCATCTTGAACCGGCGCGCGGCGTTTACACCACAACCGTTCGGCTGCCGGATGGACGGACCCGTGCGGGGGTTGCCAATATCGGCCGACGCCCGACCATCGCCGATGGCAGCGAAAGCCGCATGGAAGTCCATATTTTCGATTTCGCGGAAGATCTCTACGGACAGACGGTTTCCGTCGCGCTCCACGATCTGCTCCGTCCGGAAAGGAAGTTCGAAAATCTGGACGCCCTGAAGCAGCAGATCGCCAGCGACACCCGGCAGGCCCGGCAGCTTCTACAGGCCCGGCGCGATCAGCCGTAAGACCAGTCGCCCATTACCAGCGACCACAACCGGGTGCGGGCCTGTCCGCTTCTACCGGAAGACCTCACCAGCGCGTCCGCTCTCCGGAGCGCCACCGTTCCAGTGAGCATCATGAGAGCGCAGCCTGCACACTGGCAGATGGCACAGCCAACGGTTCCACACAGTTCATGAAACCTTATACCAACCCGGGGAAAGACTGACTCTTGTGAGGACGTTTTCCGGGGCGTTGCCCCGAAACCCGCCAAAGACCGTCGGCCTTTGGAAACCGTATTTATATCAATAAATCGGGGCCTGCGGTCCCTGCCGGGTGCGGGCCGAGCCCGTGCTGAGCTTTCACTGTGTCACTGCCAAGGCGCGTTGGTATTTACAGGACCATATTGCTGATACGAACCCAACCTTCAGCCCAGAATCAGTCGGCCCGTCTGGGTGTCTTCCGCGCTGCCTGACGTCCCTTCAGAAGCGCCCGGACGAGGCCAATCTGTTCGGAAGGACAACTGACATACAGACCGGACGTACCGTCAAGCGGCCAGCTCACCAGACCGATATCATCATAGACCGGCAGGAAGACCTCGCCGGTTCTCCAGAAAACAGCCTGAAGACCTTCCTGTAACGCCAGATCGCGCAGACGCCAGATGACGGACGGCGCATCGGCGTCATCACCCGCCGGATCACCCAGCCCGATCACGAAATTGCCTCGCCGACGGAACGGCATGGCGGCGGTTCCGGTCTCACCCGCGACCATACCATGCACGACCCCGCCCGGAATCGGCGCGATGGCGTGCTCCAGCGCATAATACCATTCGGCGTTCTTCTCGTTCCAGGGCCGCACGATCACACGACCCGGACGCGCCAGACTGGCAATGACCAGCAGGGCCAGCGCCCCGGCCACCGTCACGATCCAGCGGGCATGGCTCCCCTCCGACACAAAAAGCTCCCACCAACTGTCCGTCGCTTCCCGATGCGTGCCGATCAGCAACGCGCATCCGATCAGCAGAACCAGAGAAAGGACCGTGGTGAAGGATAACGGCTCGCTCAGCAGACGGGCATGCCGGTAATAACAGCGACGGAACGGCGCGATGAGAAACGCTGAAAAGCCCAGTACAACCGAGACTGCCGGGGCATTGCCGCGCAGAAAGGTCGCCGCCGTGGCCACCACCAGCACGGAGAGAGTGGCGCCCCACGCCAGCGTCACACGCTGCGACAGTCCAACGGCCAGCGCGATGAGCGATGCGCCTGCCAGTGTCAGGGCATAACCGCCGACCTGCCGCGAAACGAACATGATAATCTTCGGCCCCGCGACATGATGCACCGGATTGACGACCGGCAGAACCATGAGCATGACGCCGCACAGGGCCACCGCACCCGTGGCGACCGCCACCGAGAAATCAGCCTCGCTTTCCCGCACGACCTGACTGGGACGGCGCGGCTTCATCAGCTCATCGCCTTTTGCCTGACAGTCACCGTCTTCCCGACATTTCTTGCGCGCCAGAGCGGCGTCTCCGCGCAGGAACAGTTCATGCGCCGCGAACATGCCTCCCGCGAGAAAAAGCGGAATGATGTAGTAGAACAGCCGGAAGACGAGAATGACGCCAATGATGTCCGGCTTGGACATGTAAGGTCCGAGCGCCAGCAGCATGGCGCTATCGAACACGCCTAGACCGCCCGGCACGCTGGCCACCAGCCCAGCCGTGTAGGAAGCGATGTAGATGGCCAGAAAGGACGTGTAGTCGATCGTGCCGGGTGGCAGCAGCACCCACGCGATACCGGCGGTCGCCGCCATGTCCGCCGCCGCCACGACCGTCTGGGCGATGGCCATCGGCACGGACGGCAGATCGATTTCCTTGCCCCGACACGTGACCTTCCGCCATTTCAGGCCAGCAAGAATGTAGGCGAGAACACCGAGCCAGCACAGCACGCCGATCCCTGCCGTCACCGGCGCGGGAACACGGCCACCCAGCCCCGGCACGGCGCCCGGCTCCAGCAGCAGCACGCTGCCGATCAACACACCCGCGCCCAGCAGATAGGTGACCGAGCAGAACGCGATGATGTGCGCGATCGCAAACGGGGGCAGACCCCAGTTGCGATAGAGCCGGAAGCGCACCGCCGCGCCGGAGACAGCCGAGAAGCCGAGATTGTGGGACAGCACATAGGAACAGAACGCGGCGAAGGCGGTCCTGAGAAAGGAGACCTCCCTGTGCCCAACCTGAATGACGGCCAGCCGATCGTAGAAAGACAGGATGAAATAGGACAGGAAGGTGCAGGCCACGCCCGCCATCAGGGCACTGTGCGGGATACCTCTGAGCGCCGCCCGGATATCGGCCATGCTCAGCGACTGCACTTCCTTGCGGACCACCAGAATGGCGGCGATCATCAGAAGCAGCCCGAGCAGATGCGGCAGATGTTTCAGCCAGCGTTTCCAGCCTTTCGGCTTGTCCTGAAGCGCCGGTGTGTCCTGAGCCATGGCCTCCACACGGGAGACCATGGCTTCTTCCTCTTCCAGAGAGAGATGAGGCGGTTTCTCTCCGGGATTGCGGGTCAGCGGCATGGCGAGGCCCTCAGGCTTCCGCGCTCCGCACCAGCGCCGCTTCGATCAGGGCGATCGTTCCGCGAACACCGTAAAGCGCGATGAAACCACCGAAGCGCGGGCCTTCACTCTGCCCCAGCAGAACTTCGTAGAGACACGTGAACCAGCTTCTCAGCGGCTCGAACGCATGACGCTTGCCGACCTCGAACACCAGATTCTGCAATGCATCGGCGGACACCTCTTCGCCCTCATAAATCTTGAGGGCTTCCGCCAGATCGGCAAGCGCCGCGTGTTCCTGCTCACTGGGCAGGCGATAGCTCTTCGAAGGCCGGACAAAATCGGCGTAGAACACGATGGCGCGCTCGACCAGCGTGGCCAGCATCGGATGCGTCTCGGGAGAGACGCTCGCATCGTAGCGCCTGATGAAGCCCCACATCACGTCCGGCGTCTCGGCATTGGCGACACTGGCGAGATTCAGCAGCATGGCGAAGGACAGCGGGCTACCCGCATGGTCCGGAATGTGACCGGCGTGCAGGAACCAGGCGGGGTTGGCATAGAGCGTCAGACGATCAGCGTCCTGCGTCTCGCTCCCCTGGCCTTCGGCAACGCTTTTCTGCAGGGCGGAGGCTTTCTCCACATGAGAGAGATATTCATCGGCCGCCTTGGGGATCACGTCGAAAAACAGACGCTTCGCCCGCTGCGGCTGGTTGAACATATACTGACCGAGGCTCTCGGGCGGCGCGTAGCGCAGCCATTCCTCGACCGACAGGCCATTGCCCTTCGATTTGGAAATCTTCTGGCCGTGTTCGTCGAGAAACAGCTCGTAGGTCAGACCGGCAGGAGCCGCCGCTCCCAGAACGCGGCAGATACGACCGGACAGACGCACGCTATCGATCAGATCTTTGCCTGACATTTCATAATCGACGCCGAGCGCGTACCAGCGCATGGCCCAGTCGGCCTTCCACTGCATCTTGGCAGCGCCGCCGGTCACAAGCGTCTCGAAGCGCTCCCCGTTCTCATCGGTCCAGAAGACGGTGCCCGCTTCCGGATCGACCCTGTCGATATGGACCTGCATGACGTTGCCGGTCTTCGGGTGGATTGGCAGGACCGGTGAATAGGTCGCGCGGCGTTCCTCGCCGAGCGTCGGCAGGATCACGGCGCAGACCTCGTCATGCACTTCCAGCATCCGCTTCAGCGCGGCGTCGAAACGGCCGGACGTGTAGTATTCGGTCGAGGATGCGAATTCGTAATCGAACCCGAATCCGTCCAGAAAGGATCGCAGACGGGCATTGTTGTGGGCCGCGAAAGAGTCGTGCGTGCCGAACGGGTCCGGTACACGGGTCAGCGGCTTGCCGATGAATTCCGCCAGCATCTCGCGGTTCGGCACATTGTCCGGAACCTTGCGGAGCGCGTCCATGTCATCGGAAAACGCAAGCAGGTGAGAAGGCTTTCCCGTCAGCGCCGTATAGGCCTGACGCACCCAGCTTGTGCGGGCCACTTCGCCGAACGTGCCGATATGCGGCAGACCGGAGGGACCATAGCCCGTCTCGAACAGCGCCGGACGGTCCCCGCCTCTGGCCGTGACATGGTCGGCGATTTTCTGCGCCTCCTGAAAGGGCCAGGCTTTGGGAACGGCCCCGTTCGGCAGGAGGGAATGGCCAGCAGGATTTACGTTTTGGTCAGACATGGGCGGGAAGCTATGAATAGAGCGGCTTCCGGTCAATTCAAATCACGCAGGCGCGACCCACCGTGACACTGTCACATTGTCTCACCCTGCGTTATGAAAGAGGCATATTTCGTTTTTTTTCCAGATAAAGAACGCACCTTTCATGCCTTTTTCCGGTCCTGCCCGCCCCCTTCTGCTCTCTCTCGGCCTGTCGGTCTCAGCCTGCTCAGTAGCCCTGTGTTCATCAGGCATGGCCGCCCATGCAGAGTCCGCACCAGCACCCATGCCGCAAGTGACCATCGACGCCCACGGCGTTCCGGGCAGCTTCGCCGATCTCGCGGACCGTCTGCTGCCCGCCGTGGTCAATGTCTCGACCACCCAGACCATGAAGGGCGATTCGGACGACGAGGATGAAGGAGACGAGGAAGGCCCGCAGATTCCGGAATTCCCGCGTGGCTCGCCGTTCGAGAAGTTTTTTCACGACTTCATGAATCGCCAGAACACGCCCAACGGGCCACCGCGCAAGATGCAGGCGCTCGGCTCCGGCTTCATCATCGACCCGTCAGGCTATGTGGTGACCAACAACCACGTCATCCGCAAGGCCGACCGCGTCACCGTCACGCTACAGGACAACACGTCCCTCCCGGCGAAGGTCATCGGCCATGACGACCGCACCGACCTCGCCCTGCTGAAAGTCACCTCGCCTCACCCGCTGCCCTTCGTCTCGTTTGGCGACAGTGACACGGCCCGCGTCGGCAACTGGGTGCTGGCCATCGGCAACCCGTTCGGTCTGTCCGGCACGGTGACGGCGGGCATCGTCTCGTCCCGTGGCCGCAATATCGAGCAGGGACCGTACGACAACTTCATCCAGACCGACGCCCCCATCAACAAGGGCAATTCCGGCGGCCCACTCTTTGACATGCACGGCGCGGTCATCGGCGTGAACACGGCCATCTATTCTCCTTCCGGCGGCTCGGTGGGGATCGGATTCTCCATCCCATCCAACGAGGCGCGCGGCATCATCGAACAGCTTCGCAGGACCGGCCACGTCTCGCGCGGCTGGATCGGCGTGCGGATTCAGGACGTGACCCAGGAGATCGCCGACGGTCTCGGACTGAAACCGGCGCGCGGCGCTCTCATCGCGGGCGTGGACGCCAAGGGTCCGGCGGCGAAGGCGAAGCTTGAGACCGGCGACGTCATTCAGGCTCTCAATGGCAAGCCGATCGAGGGTCATGCCCTGCCGCGCCTGATCGCCGACCTGCCCGTCGACTCACAGGCCACGCTCTCGGTCTGGCGTCATGGAAAGATGCAGGATCTTGCCGTGACCATCGGGGCTCTGCCCGAGCCGAAAGAAGAGACCCAGCCGGATCATTCCGAGAAGCCCGGAAGCCACCCTGCCGACAAATCCGCAGATTTCAGCGCTTTCGGCCTGAAGGTTTCCGGACTGACGGAAGCAAACAGGAAGAAATACCGCCTTCCCGAGGACCAGAAGGGCGTGGTGATCACCAGCATCACCGATGGCGGCGCGGCGGCCGATCGCGGCCTCAAGGAAGGAGATGTCATCACCGAGGTCCAGCAGGTCGGGGTGAACTCGGTGGCTGATCTGCGCAAGGGGATCGAAGCGGCGCAGAAGGAACAGCGCCACTCCGTTCTGCTGCTGGTTCATGACATGGACGGGCTGCGCTGGGTGCCTTTCCCGCTGGACGGCTCCCGCTGAGCGGAGGGTGCGGGCGCAGGGAGGATGAGCGGCGGCCTTCCGGTCAGGAGGTTTGCCGCGTATGATCCCTTTTTCACGACCCGTCCGACATTATCCATTCGGCTATTTCTGCAAACGCGACTGAGGATCTGACACCGTGACTGAGCTACGTCTGACGCTGAGGGTGGATGTGGATGGTCATCCCGCACTCGGACATGGCAAGATTCGCCTGCTGGAACGTCTGGCCGAAACCGGCTCGATTTCAGCCGCAGGACGGGCCATGGGCATGTCCTACCGGCGGGCGTGGCTGCTGATCGACGCCCTCAACGACCAGTTCACCGCTCCACTGGTCGCCACCAGACCCGGCGGCGGCGGCGGCGCCCATCTCACGGAGACGGGGCAGGCCGTGGTCCGCTGTTACCGCACAGCGGAGCAGGATGCGGCGGCAGGCGCAAAAGGAGCGCTGGACGAGCTTGCCAGCATGGTCCGCCGCCCTCAAAAAGCCTGACCTTCGTGACAATCGAAACAGACTGGTACAATAGCTGACAAAAGATTCAGGTCTGTCCTTAATAACCGGGGGAACAAGAAGCGTGTCATCATCCGTCTTCCGCCGCGATCTGCTTCGTGCAGGCAGCGGCGTCGCATTGGCCGCCCTTACAGCAGACTTCATCGGCAGACCGGCCCGCGCCGCTGACGCCCCTTCCGCGCCGCCCGCGCCCACGCCGTTTGACAACAGCACTGTGACACAGATTGCCCGTAGTCTGGCCAGCAGACCGTACAGCGCGCCCGAGCAGTCTCTCCCCAAACCGATTTCGAGCCTGACGTTCGACCAGTTCCGTTCCATCGAGTTCCAGCCTGACCAGGCGCTCTGGCACAACGACAATCTGGCGTTCGACGTCGAGTTTTTCCCGCGCGGCTTCCTCTACCCCCAGCAGATCGAGATGCATGAAGTCGTGGATGGAAAGTCCGCGCCGGTTCCCTACAGCCCCGACATGTTCCGCTACGGCGACCCGATGCTACGGGTCACCGACAATCTCGGCTTTGCCGGTCTGCGCCTGCGCTATGCCATCAATACGCCCGGCGTGATGGAAGAGTGTGCGGTCTTCCTCGGAGCCTCCTATTTCCGCGCCGTCGCCAAGGGTCAGAATTACGGCCTCTCCGCACGCGGCTTCGCGGATGGAACAGGTGACCCGAAGGGTGAGGAGTTCGCTCTCTTCCGGGCTTTCTGGCTTGAAAAACCGCAGGCGGGCGTCGATTCGGTCGTCATTCACGCACTGCTGGACAGCCCGTCCGTGACCGGTGCGTTCCGCTTCACCATCCGTCCCGGTGAGACCACCATCTTCGATGTGCAGTCCACCTTCTTCCCGCGTGTCAAGATCGAGCAGTCCGGCATCGCCGCTCTCACCGGCATGTTCTATTTCGACACCAACGACCGCACCCATGTCGATGACTGGCGTCCCGCCGCGCATGACAGCGAGGCGTTGCAGATCTGGACCGGATCGGACCAGCAGCTTTACCGGCCGCTGCGCAATCCGCTGGATCTCCAGTTCTCCGCGTTCAGCGATATCTCGCCGCGCGGCTTCGGGCTGATGCAGCGCCGCCGCTCGTTCCATGATTTCGAGGATCTCGCGCTCAACTATGAGAAGCGTCCGTCCCTGTGGATCGAGCCGATCGGGGACTGGGGAGCCGGTTTTGTCGATCTGGTTGAAATTCCGACTCCCAACGAGGTCAATGACAACATCGTCTCCTTCTGGCGACCGAAAGAGCCGATGCAGGCGGGGCATGAATATGCCTACACCTATCGCATGTACTGGGGCTGGGACGAGCCGTTCCCGACCGAACTGGCGCGGATCGGCGCGACCCGTGTCGGCGCTGTGACCGACCACAAGGACGCCCGGTTCTTCGCCATCGACTTTACCGGCGGACCTGTCGAAAACGCCGGTCCGGACGCAAAATTCCACCTTATTCCGCAAACATCCGCAGGAACGATCAAGAATGTGGTCGTCGAACGCAATCCCAATATCAAGGGCTGGCGCACCACGTTCGAATTCTATCCCGGCGATGCAAAGCTCGCCGAAATGAATGTCGTTCTCGCCAATGATCAGGGGCCTGTCTCAGAACAGTGGGTATATCGTTGGACGCCATAACCGACATGCCCGGCGTCATCACCTCCGCCGGGTTCCATGCACTTCCCCCGGAAGCGCCCCTGTCCATGGAGACACAGAATCTCCATGCGCTCCCCGATCTGCATGGTCGTGAGCCCGTTTCTCCGACGGAGCCTCCTCTTGTCTCGCTCCGACGACTGGCGGTCATCGGTTCGGCTCTCGCGCTGACACTCTACGGCGCCTACCAGACTCACCTCGTGCTCGACGCCAACGGTTTCTCCGTGCTCGGCGTCATCATGGAGGTGCTGTTCATCCTGCTCTTCACATGGATTGCACTGGCCTTCACCTCCTCCATCGCAGGATTCTGGTCCCTGCTGACGCGGGGTGGTCTGGGGCTCGGCATCCATGCGGATGGGCCGCTCCCTGCACTGAACACCCGCATCGCGCTGCTGATGCCGACCTACAACGAAGATCCGCACCGGGTAATGGCCGGTCTCCGCGCCATTTACGCCAGCCTTCAGGAAACCGGACGGGCGGATGCGTTCGATATCTTCATCCTTTCCGACACCACCAATCCGGACGTGTGGGTAACGGAGGAAGCCGCCTTCCTCGCCCTGCGACGGGACACGGGCGACGACAGACATATCTTCTATCGCCGTCGCGCCAAGAACATCGAACGCAAGGCGGGCAATGTGGGCGAGTGGGTCCGCCGCTTCGGCAGCGCCTATCCGCTGATGGTCACGCTGGATGCGGATTCCGTCATGGACGGTCGCACTCTGGTCCAGATCGCCGCCGCGATGGAGCGCAACCCGCAGGTCGGCCTGATCCAGACCCTGCCCATCATTGCGGGCGGCACGACGCTGTTCGCCCGGATGCAGCAGTTCGCCGGACGGGTTTATGGCCCACTGATCGCCCACGGCATCGCCTGGTGGCATGGCGCGGCGAGCAACTACTGGGGCCACAACGCCGTCATCCGCACGGCGGCCTTCGCCGAACAGGCCGGATTGCCGCATCTGCCGGGACGCAAGCCGTTCGGCGGTCACATTCTCAGCCATGATTTCGTGGAAGCAGCCCTCATGCGGCGCGGTGGATGGGCCATCCACATGGTCCCCGCCCTGCTCGGCTCCTACGAAGAAAGCCCGCCCTCACTGACTGACGTGGCCATCCGTGACCGCCGCTGGTGTCAGGGCAATCTCCAGCATTACAAGGTCATCCCGACAAAGGGACTGCACTGGCTGAGCCGGATGCATATGATGATCGGCATCGGGGCCTATGTGACCTCGCCGCTGTGGCTGGTTTTCCTGCTCGTCGGCATCCTGATTTCGTTGCAGGCGCGCTTTGTCCGACCGGAATATTTCGGCGATACCAAGACGCTGTATCCGCACTGGCCGCAGGTCGATCCGGTCCGCGCGAAATACGTGTTCATCGCGACGATGGCCATTCTCCTCGCGCCGAAACTGTTCGCCTACATCGCCCTGCTCTTCAACAGAACGACGCTCAAAGGCTGCGGCGGCGCACTCCGGACTGTCTGCTCCATTCTGGTGGAAACCCTGATCGGCGGTCTGATCGCCCCGATCGCCATGCTGATCCAGACAGGCGGCGTGATCTCCATTCTCAGCGGGCAGGATTCCGGCTGGAATGCGCAGCGCCGCGACGATGGCGGCGTGCCGTTCGGCGTCATCGTCAAGGGTTACTGGCGCTATACCGTGTTCGGCCTGATTCTTGGCACGGCCGCGTGGGCCGTCTCCATTTCCCTGTTTCTCTGGATGACACCGGTGCTTCTGGGGCTGGTTCTGGCCATTCCACTCGCAGCTTTCACGGCAAGCCGTGACGCCGGTCAGGTCCTGCGACGGCTGGGGCTGCTGCTGGTTCCGGAAGAAACCCAGACACCGGACGTGCTGCTAAAAGCCGCCGCCGCCATGCAGACGCCCGCACCCGATCTGCCGGAAGAGGCCATGATGGCGCTTCTTGCCGACCCGGCGCTGCTGGCGGCGCATCGGGCCATGCTGCCACCTGCCCGCAGACCCGGCGACCCGATTGACGCGGAGCGTCTGGTGGGCCTGTTGAAGCTACAGGAAGCCCGGTCGCTGACCGAGGCGGAAACGACGCTGACGACAAAAGAAAAAGCTGCGGCTCTGGGTGACGCCACGGCACTGGACCGGCTGGTAGCGTTACCGCGCTGATCCTGCCGTCAACATTTCAGACATCCCCCATCAATCCGCCAAGCTGTTGAAGAACAGACCCGGCGGGCTGATAGGGCACCACGCGGTAGGAAACCTGTCCTGACCGGTTCTATCTCTATTGCGGAAATATACTGTGGCATGGCCACACCCGAAGCGGGCTGCCGCGTGACACACAACGGGTCAAATTACGCCCGCGCGATCCAGTCCGAGCGGATGCAGCCACGAAACACAATACAATTGATTGTCGCCCATGACACCGGAACGACAGGCTACCTTACGAAAGTGAGGGATAATCGTCCGCTGGGTCATATATCCCACTCGCACCCCGGCCATTATTTTTTACGTGATAAAGCGCCATGTCCGAAAATTTTATGGAGTTCTCAAAATTTCCAGCATCTTTTGATGATGTGATGCCAGCAGAGAAAGAATAGCTGATTTCATTTGTCTTGTATAAAACCGGCTCAAGAGATTCCCTGATCCTGTCGATTATCTGCCCTGCTTCTTCCGATGTCGTTCGTGGAAAAATCAGCAGAAACTCTTCTCCCCCATATCTTCCAAGGAAATCCGAGCCTCTGATCCCTTTAAGAACAGATGCTACAAAATGCTTGATAACCTCATCACCAGAATCATGACCATAACTGTCGTTTATTTTCTTGAAAAAATCGATATCAATTATTGATACTGAATACTCTATTCCACTTTCAATGGTATCATTCAGAACCTTTACAATTCCCCTTCTATTGAAGACTCCGGTCAGATCATCCGTATACGACAATCTCTTCGCAATATCGCGATCCATTCTAATTTTCTTTGAATCGCTATCACCAATACTCGTTATATTTGGGGCTATGCTGAGCATCCAGCCTGCGTCATCGACCGTTTCCGTCATCAGAAACCAGTCACCGTTACGCATATCGGTTTCAAATGATTTGAAACGCGTCTTGCCCCGACGTGATCTTGCGCCAGCAAGCCACTGTTCGAAATTTGCCGCATCTGCATGGGCTTTGCAGCCAGAGTTGTTTCTGGCTCCCCTGCGCATCAGCTCCGTCCAGGTCAATCTTTCATCCGGCTGAAGCGCAAATTCACGCCCGAACGCTTCGTTGAAATAAACCAGACGATCGGTTTCATCATATATGGCGACCAGAACATCCGAAGCGTCAAAGAGGGATAATATCTGCCTGCCTATATCCCCCCTCTCCATTGCGGCTCCTCACAGAAAACCCTGTTATTCTGTCTTGAAATATATAGATCGAAAATACCGGATAAATCATATTGATTAATGACCAGTAACCCACAACAAATCCGCCCTGATCCGTCGAAAACCGGACGGATCAGGGCGCAGACATCTATTGTTTGATTACAGAACAGTCCTGCCGCTTACAGACCAGCAAAATCATCGACGTCACTGCACGATGGCCTTGAAATCACAGATATTTCTTGCCGACAGAACTGCAACTTCAGATGAGAATGCAAGTCACTTCTCATATCATATTGAAAAATAAAGAATTTTTCTTGCAAACCGACAAAATGCCGGTGTAAAGGGCATCTCATATCCACCACACATCAAAAGATGAGGCAGTCATGGCGATCAAAGACCCGAAGGTCATCGAACACCTGAACATCCAGCTCACCAACGAGCTGACGGCGATCAACCAGTATTTCCTGCATGCCCGCACGCTGAACCACTGGGGCGTGACACTGCTGGGCAAGAAGGAATACGAGGAATCCATTGAGGAAATGCGTCACGCCGACTGGCTGATCGAGCGCATCCTCTATCTCGGCGGCCTGCCGAACGTACAGCGCTACAACACCATTCTCATCGGCCAGAGCGTCAAGGAAATCCTTGAATGCGACCTGAAGCTCGAAGAGAAGGCCCTCGATGATCTGCGTGAAGGCATCGCGTACTGCGAGAGCGTCCGCGATTACGTCTCCCGTGACCTGCTGCTCAAGATTCTCGACAATGAGGAAGAGCATGAAGATTTCATCGACCGTCAGTTCGACCTGATCAAGCAGGTCGGCATCGAGAACTACATCCAGCTCAACTCCGCTCCCGCCAACGAGGGCTGAGAGCGGCACGCAGCTTCTCTCCGGCCCTGTCCGCAGCAGTTGCTGCGGCGATACGGCCGGGGCTTATATTCCGACAGGCCGGGAAGCACGTCTTCCCGGCCTGTCGTCCTTTCAGACACCCGCCGGAAGGCTGTGCCTGCGCTCCATGACCGGCCAGAGCACCTGTCCCACCGCCATGTCATTGTTCCGCCAGCGGGACACCGCGACCAGAGACGCCGCCGCGACCGGCCTGACCACCTCCGCGACCGGCTGCCGTCCCTGCGCGGACCGCACTTTCCCGGGCTGGGCCTGTCCATCGGCTATCACATCATCCCGCACACAGGCCCTGCTCAGCAGCCAGAATCCCGCCGACGCCAGACAGGCGCCAAGCTGCACCATCGCTACCGCGAAAGACGCAACGACATGATGCTGGGGAAACACTTTCTTCAGCAAAGCCTTCATGCCGCGTTCATCCCCCTTCTGCGCGAGGGCTGCGGCATCGAGCAGGATCATTTCCGTCACGCTGACCGATCCGCACTCGCGCATACGCACATCCAACGGATTCATGCCGAATCCGGAGCACCGGTCGAGAGCGCTCCGGAAAGCCGCGCCTAGCGCCTCCAAATCCTGCCGGAAAAACATGTCGCCCCAGCCCCCTGTTCCAAGGCGGCAACAGGGACGACCGGGGCCTGCGAGATACCGCAGCATCCACACAGCTACCCGTTCGTCACCGGAAAGTTCAGTCAGAGTATCGGAAGTCGCGTTCATGGCACCCTCGGACCCGGGAGGTCCGCCTCCTGTCTTGCTGAACCCTCTTTAATTGAGAACCATTCTTAATTGCAATTAAAAACAGCACACTTTCCGGTAAAATCTGCATAGGTCTATCCCGCCAGACATGCCCAAACGCTGTCCGGATCTCAAAAATATTCCGTCCCAATTAAAAATTACAGACTCAGGGACGATCCTTGGCCCTTCACATCCGAGCCCGGTCTGATCGCCGCGACGCAAGCACCTCGTTCAACACTCAGTCTTGCGCAACATCCCGCGATTAGAACGGCATCCGCTCAGACTGGATCACGGATATCGCTCTCACTCATTGTTCTCGAACAACTTTATCCGACCAGACGATCCCATCTGACCGGATGCTGCCTAACGCTCATCCTCTTTCGCCAGCGGCAGATTCGGCACCCCATGCCGGCCCGGTCGCATGACCCAGAGCCTGTCTCCGCTTTCCCGCCGGTCTGACAGCATCCGCAAGCCCGAATCTGTTATCCAGACAGCCACGGCTCCCTCCCGCCAGACCGTGAAGCGATCGATGACCGGCACCCCACGGCAAGACGAACGGGCAGGAGAAACCGCCACGAACAGATCCATTCCCTGACACATCTCCGCAGGCAGAATGGCCTCGCCATCCGTCGCATCCTCCACCCGCAACAGAATAGAGCGCTTTCCCCGCGTGAGAACACAGACGCCCGCGGCTCCGTCCTCGCCACAGGCAAGATCACCGCTCGCCGTCTCTCCACGCACCGGCAGACTGACAACAGGCCTTGCGAACGCCTGCTCCAGAGCCCGACGCTCAAACCAGGCGTCCCGGGACTGACCGTTCATCAGCAACTGACCACCCTCTCGCACAGCGACGAGTCCGCCATCAGGTGTGATGACCGCGTCCGGCAGAGACTGGAAAAACGGCGAGAGGAACCCGACAAGCATCGGCACGACGCCGAAAAGCCGCCATTTTCGGCTCCACAGGCACAGCCAGCAGAGACCGAAAAGAAACAGCGTCAGTCCCCACCCCGGCGTCATCGGCACGGCGATCCGGGCCGCAGGCCAGTGAGCGACACTTTCTGCGAGCCAGATGATGCCATCCACCCCCCAGCCCATGACATCCAGCGCCCAGCGTTCGAGATGCAACGGCATCAGCAGGACGGCGAGCAGCCCCGCTGGCATCACCCAGAGCGCCGTCATCGGCACGGCCAGAAGGTTGGCCACGACAAAGAAGGGCTGGATCTCGCCAAAATGCGCCATGGAGACCGGAAGGGTCGCCGTGCCCGCGAGCAGGCTGGTCAGGGCGAGCGTCGTGACGTGAACAAGAAAGCGACGGCTGACCGTCCCTTCGCCGTGCAGTCGCCGCAACGGAACCCGCAGCACCTCATAGCCCGCAATCAGCGCCATCACCGCCGCGAAGGACATCTGGAACGGCACGCCGAGAATCACCGCCGGACCCGTCAGCAGCAGGACCGTCGCGGCGACCGCCAGCCCGCGCATGGAGGCGGCGTTCCGCCCCGTGACAAGCGCCAGAACGACCAGACAGGCCATGATCAGACTGCGCAGGGCGGGCAGATGCATGCCGGTCATCGTTACATAGACCACACCGCCCAGAAGCCCGCAGATCACCGCGATTTCCTTGCACGGCCAGCGCAGCGCCGTCCATTCAATGGAGGCGAGACCATAACGGACGCCCGTGACCACAAGCCCCATCACGATGCCCAGATGCAACCCCGCCACCGCCAGCAGATGCGACAGGCCGGATACCGAGAAGGCTTCCCGATCCTTGGCAGCGATGCCGCCCGAAAGACCGACCAGCAGCGTCGAGGCGATCGCGCCGTCCGATCCCGGCAGCACGGCAGCAATACGGGCGGCGATCGCCTCCCGCAGACGCTCAAAGGCTGTGGCGGCCGTGCCCTGTTCCGCATCATCAGCCAGCACCGCCGCACCGAGCGCCCGACCGGTTCCCGCTTCCTTCCCGAACCACGCTTCCCGTTGCAGATCCCTCGCTCCCGGCATGACCGGAAAAGGTGGCGCTTCCAGCAAGGCCCGGACCCGGAGATCATTGCCCGGACCGAAGATCAGTGAATCGTCATCACGCAGTCGGATACGCAGCGTCCGCTTCAGCGGAGCCATGCCCTCATCAAGCCATGTCTCGAAACGCACATGGGACAGGGTGACCCGTCGTCCGCCCGGCGCGCCCTCGGTCCGGGCGGGCAGGACATCCACCGCCTGAACATGACCGGTGAGAATGACGGCGCGTCGGGGAAGTTCCGGCATGGGCGGGACACGATGGTTCTCACTCCATGCCGCCAGAAAGCCGAGGCTCAGACACAGCAGCGCACAGCCTGCCATCCGTCCGCCCAGCCGATGCCAGCCCACTATGAGAAAGGGGGCAGACAACACCAGACCAGCCGGAGCCCACCAGAACACAGGCTCCGCGAGAGGCTGAAAATAGGCCAGCACACCGAGAGCGATGAAAACCGGCAGCCAGAGCGGCAGCCTGTGACGTTCTGAGAGAAGCAGCGTCTGCAAGCGGGTCAGTACACCCTTCACCGGCTCGCCACTCCCGAAACAAAAAAGCCTGCACTCTATGTGCAGGCTTTTAAGCTGATCGCCAAGACGAACTCACAAGACGGGACTGGCAGAACGGGCCAGAGCGTGTCCTACCGTCGGCAGGACGTCCGTCTCAGGGTTTGATGCGACGGCCCTCGGAGGCGCCGAAAAACACGTAATGCGCGAAGAGGTCTTCGGAATATCCCTCAAGGTCGGGATTGGCGGCGAGGTATGCCTTGCCGTCAAACGCCGCGTTCGGTTTGCGGCCTTCACGGAAACCGTTCATCTGGTAATGTGTCGCGGGATCAATGCCTGCGTCAGCCACGTCCGGATAGGTTTCCAGATACCAGCGGGCGTCGAAATACAGGGCTTCCGGAACGGGAGCGACCTTGACCGGAACAACAACCTCAACAGGCGTTTCCACGACTTCAGCTTCAAATTCGGAGAGAAGATCTTCCTTGCCGGCCGGATTTTTTTTCACGGCGGCCGCTCTCCCCGAAGCCGTGGCGGACTTCGTCGCTGATGAGCGTGTCTTACCTGCTTTTGCTGCCTTCATCACACTGGCTCGTGCCACGAATTCTTCTCCTTGGTTCACCGAAGCCTGCAAATCGGCCTATTAGGTCGGGAATTTAACAATCTGGTCAGGAATGACAATGCAACAGAGCACGAGAATTGCGTTAAAAATAGGACTGTAACGATTTATGTTTCTTCCCTCTTGATTTCGGAATGTAGCTCTCCTTGGCCAAACAACCTCTCCATCGTTTCGTCTGCCAGTCCTGCGGCGCGGTCTATCCCAAATGGTCCGGGAAATGCGAAGCCTGCCACGAATGGAACACCATTGTTGAGGAAACGGTCGAACCGACCGCCTCCCGCGCGGGCAAGTCGAAACGACGCCTGACTTTCACCGGCCTGGAAGGCAGCGCCGAGCCTCCGGCGCGGATCGGCACCAGCATCGCCGAACTGGACCGAGTGCTGGGAGGCGGCCTCGTCCCCGCATCGGTTGTTCTGGTGGGGGGCGATCCCGGTATCGGCAAATCGACGCTACTGCTCCAGACTGCCTGCCGTCTCGCCGCCACCGGGCAGAAAGTGATCTATATTTCAGGCGAAGAGGCCGTCGAGCAGATTCGGATGCGGGCCAGACGGCTTGAGCTGAATGCACCGACGCTGGAACTGGCCGCTTCCATCAATGTCTCCGACATCACCGCCACCCTTGAAACCGACACGCCACCCGGCCTCGTCATCATCGATTCAATCCAGACCATGTGGCTCGACACGATCGAGAGCGCGCCCGGCTCCGTCGCGCAGGTCCGAGCCTGCGCTTTTGAGTTGATCCGTCTCGCCAAAAAACGCGGCTTCGCGCTCATTCTGGTCGGACATGTGACCAAAGAGGGCGGTCTGGCCGGGCCGCGCGTGATGGAACACATGGTCGATGCCGTGATGTATTTCGAAGGTGATCGCGGGCACCAGTTCCGTATCCTGCGCGCCGCGAAAAACCGTTTCGGCGCGACCGATGAAATCGGCGTCTTCGCCATGACCGACCGTGGTCTCGTGGAAGTCCCCAACCCTTCCGCACTCTTTCTGGCCGAGCGGCATGGCAATATTGCCGGTTCCGCAGTGTTCGCAGGTCTTGAAGGCACACGCCCGGTTCTTCTGGAAGTACAGGCGCTGCTGTCTCCAAAAGCGGGAGAAGGCAGCCCGCGCCGCGCCGTGGTCGGCTGGGACACCGGACGCCTGTCGATGCTGCTGGCCGTGCTGGAAGCCCGGTGCGGCCTCAAGCTCTCCGGCATGGATGTCTATCTGAATTTCGCCGGGGGCCTGCGCGTCACCGAGCCCGCCGCCGATCTGGCCGCCGCCGCCGCCATCATTTCCGCGGCGACCGGCCAGCCCACCAGTTCCGGGTCGGTCTTCTTCGGGGAAATCGGTCTTTCCGGCGAGATCCGGCAGGTGCCTCAGTCCGATCTGCGTCTGCGGGAAGCGCAGAAGCTGGGATTCACCACGGCTGTCTTACCCCGGCGCGTAGCGCGGGGAGCCGCCCGCACGAAGCCGCCGGCGGGTCTTGAGTTGCAGGAGCTCGGTCATCTTTCCAGTCTGGTCGCCGCGATGGGCGGCAATGGCACCCGTGATTCCAAAGAGGACTGAAACTCGGAGGCAGGGGAATGGACAGGTCGCACGGCTGTTTCTATCCCTGTTACCTATGGCTTTTCTGCCGATGGGACGCTCCACGAACGCCACCAAAGACGACGCCTTTGGAAACCGTTTTGCTTGCGACAAGTTAAGCTCAACGGGCCTGCGTCCCTTATGGGTGCGGGCAGAACCCGCATCGACCTCTGCAAAGATCAGCCAGTTATGCCGATCATATGAGCAACCTGCTTACATGGGAAAGAATGAGTAAATGAGTGGTTTCCTCAACAAACTCAAGGACAAGGCTCTGAGTGTTTCCGGAGTTGAAGACAAGGCCGCCGATGCCCTCAAACGTCTTCTCGCTTCCGAAACCGGACAGGCTGGCGTCGAACATCTCATGCAGCAGTTCGAGAAGGCCGGTCTGGGCGACAAGGCCCGCTCATGGGTTGGACCCGGTCCCCGGCAGCCGCTCACAACAGAGGAAGTCCAGCGTGTTCTGACCAGTGATCAGGCAAAATTTCTCGCCAGTTGCACCGGACTTCCCCTCGCGCCGCTGCTGCCGGTGATCGCCAGACTGCTGCCACTGGTCATTGCAAAAATGGCTGACCGCAACGAGAGCGGCGGCGCGGCTGTCGAGGATGCTCTCGCCGACCTTAAAGCGGCCGAAGCACCAGAATCCTGAAACGGATACTGACTGCTGAAGCTGTCACCAGACCCCGGCGTCAGCAGCAGGACGCCACTTGATGGCGGGGGCAAGAACCGCGTTCCCTACCTTCCGACAAGTGTAATACGGTCAACATAACTGCCTACCAATTTGCGGACATCGAAGCGGGCGCTGTCCGCCCCCGCAAAGGACCGCAGGCCCCTTGCCCCCGATCTGTTGCAAACCGGTTTCCAAAGGCGCGCCTTTGGCGGGGCTCGGGGCAGCACCCCGTAAAATCTCCCCGACAGGAACGAACAGACAGAAAGGCTGTCGGTATGACAGGCATCCTGCCGCGCCAGAAACGGTACTATTTCTCCGCCGGAGCCTCATCGGAGCGGCGGATATCGGCCCTGTCAGCAGGTGTTTCAATTCCCGTCCTGTCAGGAAGGCCGATCACACGGACATAAATCCGCGTTGACGGAATCCCGGCGTTCATCAGGACCGCCCGGACAGTCAGCCCACGGCTCAGCGACATGCGACGCGGACGCGACAGATCATTCGGAACGCCGCTGGCCGTCACATCGACAAGCGCCCTCACGTCCGGATGTTCTTTCAGCATGTTGGCGAACGCCAGAATGCCGTTTTTCGTTTCCGGGTTAAGCTGCGCCGAATCCGCGCCGAACGTCACGCGCAGTCCGCCGCTGATCGGCATAACCTCGCCCTTGGCGTCTTTGGACGGTTGAGGGTCAGGCGGCATCGGGAACGGATGCAGTTCGACGGGGATCACGACAGGCGTCAGCACCGGAGGGGAAGGAGGCGCAGCAGGAATCGTCGCTGCTGGCGGGGGTTTGGTGGGCTTCGCCGCAGACGGGGGCGTCCCGGCCGTTGCTGTGGCGGAGGGAGAACTCTGCGTTTCCGGTTTGGTCGTCCCAGGCGTCTGCGCTGTTTTCCGGGCAGGCCCCGCCTGCCTGTGCACAGGCTTTCTGGCTGGAGCCGCCTCGGATTCCGGCTTTTCCGGCGCGGCTCCGCCGAGCGCACCCAGCGCCGAAGTGTCCGTGGTGATCTGCGCGTGCGCTACGCCCACCACACCGGCCACCGTCAGCCCCGTAACCACTAGCATGCCGGTCATCGCAGAAAGGCGACGGCCTTCGGGCTTATGAAAGGATTTTTTCAAATCACTCATGCAAAAGGGCCTCGGGACAACGTGGACCGGATGATCCTGTAGCGCACGCGGCACGCTCCGGGATCACGGAAAACCGCCTTCGAGGATTGACTCGAAAAGTGGCGAACGAAAGATCAGGCGGCGGTCAGGCCATCCGCCACAATCTCCCGCAGCTTGCCATGCATATGGCCGTTACCAGCCACGATCAGCACATCATCGGGCAGATCGTTGAGGTCGTTACCCTCAGTGTCCGTGCAATGACCGCCTGCTTCACGCACCAGCAGGGCACCGGCTGCGCAGTCCCACGGCTTGATGCCGAATTCCCAGTATCCCTCGTAACGGCCTGCCGCGACCCAGGCCAGATCAAGCGCAGCCGCACCGAAACGGCGGATACCCGCCACCTGCGGCATGAGCGTGCCCATGACGCGGGCAAACGGCAGACGACGCTTCGGAGAAACCTTGGCGAAAGGGATACCGGTCGCGAACAGGGATTCCAGCATGTCGCGACGTGCCGACACGCGGATGCGCCGGTCGTTCAGATATGCACCGACACCTTTTTCGGCCCAGAACATCTCGCCCGCTGCCGGATTATAGACCACAGCCGCGACAAGTTCGATGGAACCGTCAGGCAGACGACGCTGGAGACCGATGGAAATCGCCCAGTGCGGAATGCCGTGCAGGAAGTTGGTCGTGCCGTCGAGCGGATCAACCACCCAGCGCCATGTCCAGTTTTCACTACCCGACTCGCCGCTCTCCTCCATGAGAAAAGCGTAGCCGGGACGCGCCCGTTCCAGTTCTTCCCTCAGGGTGCGCTCGGCACGCAGATCGGCCTGCGACACGAAGTCACCCGGTCCCTTGATGCTGACCTGAAGCTGCTCGACCTCGTTGAAGTCACGCAGAAGACGCTTCGCTGCCTTTTCGGCGGCGGCCTGCATCACGGTCATTACGGGAGAAAGACGCATCGCCACGACATTTGATCCTGTAGGAAAGCGGAAAATGGAATCACCGGAGTCGGGAGTCTTCTCCGGTGATAGTCAGTGTCGGCCGGAATCCCTCAGGATTTCGCACGCTCCACATAAGTTGCGTCATCCGTGCGGACCACGATGCGCTCACCAGCCTCGATGAACGGCGGCACCATCGTCTTGACGCCGTTGGACAGCTTCGCGGGCTTGTAGGAGGAACTGGCCGTCTGGCCTTTCACAACCGGGTCAGCCTCGATGATCTCAAGCGTGACATGCGGTGGCAGCGTCACGGCGACCGGGTCACCTTCGACGAGGTTCACGTTCAGCACCATATTGTCCTGGAGGAACGGCGCCTGATCACCCAGAAGCTCCAGCGGAATCATGAACTGCTCGAATGTCTCAGGGTCCATGAGAACCAGCGTCTCACCGTCCATATAGGAATAGTTATATTCCTTGTCTTCGGTGATCAGACGCTCGACCGTGTCGGCTGTACGCCAGCGCTCGTTGGTCTTGTTGCCCGTCTTCAGGTCGCGCATTTCAACCTGAATGAACGCGCCGCCCTTGCCCGGCGTGATGATCTGCTGCTTGAGGACCGTCCAGCGACGACCGTCATGCTCAATGACCTGGCCCGCGCGGATCAGGTTTGCCTGCTGTTTCATAACTTATCCCTGAAGAAGGAAACACTGGGGATCAAAGGCGGGCTTCTACTCCCCGGACGGCAGAAGAGCAAGGTCAGACCAGCAGGATGGCTCTCTGATGGCCTCGCCGAGAGCACCTGCTACGGCGCATCCCGCGTCACCTCAGCGCTTATCTCTGGCAACCACGTGCTCCGGGAATGACCAAAGCTGCGTCTCAGCCGGACAGAGTTCGAAACCCGTGTTCGTACTCAACCGGGCCACGCCAGACGGACATCAGCACAGAACGACCGCGGCACGCCAACAGCCCATACAGGCGTGGCAGACGCTAAAATCCGATCATATTTTTGGAAGTGTTCCTTACTGACGATTTACCCATAAACGGATAAATATCGGGCAGGCGGGATTCGAACCCACGACCCCCAGTCCCCCAGACTGATGCGCTACCAGGCTGCGCTACTGCCCGTCAGTAATGAACGGCCACTCTCTAGCAGGCTTGCCGACCCTCCACAAGAGAGGTTCGACAGCAATCGGCGCTTTAACCGACCGTCAGACTGGCCTTGACCTCAGCCAGCCGGAGCAGAATGTCTTCGAGACTTTTCCGCATCCGGTCATGCTCATTTTCCAGCCGCTCGTCACGCACAGTCACCGTGACAACCTGCGGCTCAGGCTGCACAGCCTGCATGAGCGGAGGAGCAACCGCCTGTGGCTCATCATCCTGCGACTGACACATGTCTGGCTCAGAAACCGTTTCAGGCCCAGAAGCGTCGGCAGTCCTGCCGCTGACTTCCTCTTCCAGCCCTTCCGGCCCCTTTTCACGGAGAACGCGCTGGACACCTTTGATGGTGTAACCCTTGACGTAAAGCAGCGTCGCAATCCGCCGAAGCAGATCGACATCCTCAGGCCGGTAATACCGGCGTCCACCGCCCCTTTTCAGGGGCCGCACCTGCTCAAAGCGCGTTTCCCAGAAACGCAGCACGTGCTGGGGAACCTTCAGTTCATCAGCGACCTCGCTGATGGTGCGGAAGGCCAGCGGACCCTTGCGCCCGCGAATTTCGTCGTCTGCTTCGTGTGTATCTGGAGCGGTTTCCGGATTTTCCCCGGCGCTCATTCAGAGGCTCCATTGACCGCGCCACGAAGAATATGGCTGGGCCGGAAGGAGATCACCGAACGGGGGAGAATGGGAATCTCCACGCCGGTCTTCGGATTTCGACCGCTCCGCTGGCCTTTCCGGCGCACCATGAAAGTGCCGAACCCGCTGATCTTCACCGATTCCCCGGATTCAAGCGCAGCCGACATTGTTTCAAGGACGGCTTCCAGCAGCGCCACGGACTCACTCCGGGACAGGCCGACTTCCGTATAGATGTGTTCCGCCAGACTGGCGCGCGTTACCGTGCTCATGTCTCACAAGGTAACATGCTGATGCGGGCCGTCAATTACGTCATGCAGGAGAAAATCGTCCGTCAGATAAATTGACCGGCGGACGGAACCAACCTCAGATTCGCACCAGCGCCGATCCCCAGGTCAGCCCACCGCCCAACGCTTCCATGAGCACCAGATCACCGCGCTTGATCCGGCCATCCCGCATGGCTTCATCCAGCGCCAGCGGAATGGACGCCGCCGATGTGTTGGCGTGGCGATCGACAGTGACCACAACTCTTTCAATCGGCATCTGCAATTTACGGGCCACGCCTTCGATAATCCGGATATTCGCCTGATGCGGCACAAGCCAGGACACATCGGACGGCGTGAAACCAGCACTTTCCAGGGCTTCGTCAACGGAAGACGCCAGCTTCGCCACGGCGTGACGGAACACTTCCCGCCCGTTCATCCGCAGATGCCCGGAGTGATCCGGCCGCCCAACAGCACCATCGACAAAGAGAAGGTCTCCGGCGGAACCGTCGGCATGCAGATGCGTGGAGAGAATGCCGCGACCGTTAGCGTCGTCACTCGCCTGAAGCACAACGGCTCCCGCGCCATCACCGAACAGCACAGCCGTTCCACGATCGGACCAGTCCAGAATACGGGAATAGACTTCACTCCCGATAACAACGACGCATTTCGTGTTACCGGCACGAATGAGGGCGTCAGCGGTGGACAGTGCATAGATGAAGCCGCTGCATGCGGCGGCAACGTCGAACCCGAATCCATCCGTCACACCGAGATCGGCGAGAACGCGGACGGCAGTGGCCGGAAAAACCTGATCCGGTGTGGATGTCGCCACAATGACGGCGCCCACCTCCATCGGGTCGATACCAGCGAAATCCAGCGCCCGCTGGGCAGCCCGGGATGCCATGTAGACCGCGTTCTCGCTGCCACTGACGATATGCCGCTGACCAATGCCGGTTCGACCACGAATCCATTCATCCGATGTATCGAGACGCTCGGAGAGTTCGTCGTTGGTAACAATTTTCTCAGGGAGATAGCTGCCAACGCCAACCAGCATGGAACGTATTGTCATCCGGCACACCTTCAGGACACAGGGGGCGACAACAACCCTCGCCCGCTGTCTTCAGTCACAGAAACCACGTAAAATCAGCGAAAAACCATCAGTTACAGACCCTGCCCCCTCGTCACGCCACAGGCTGGCGTTCCGGATCAGCAACAGAGCGGCTGGTCGTCAGCGAGGACATGTTCCCCAGACGGGCACGAATTCCTTCATTGAAATGATGCGTGACCATGTCCATCGCAACATCAACAGCGGATGCAAATCCTTCCGCATCCGTGCCGCCATGTGATTTCACAACCACACCGTTCAGCCCGACGAAAACCGCGCCGTTATAGCGGCGGGGATCAAGCCAGTCCTTCATGCGCTCCAGAGCCGGGCGAACGAGGAGATAAGCCAGACGGCCAGCCAGACTGCTCGTAAACACCTGCCGGAACAGGCCGGACGCCATCTTCATGGCGCCCTCGCCTGTTTTGAGCGCGACATTCCCCGTAAAACCATCCGTCACGACAATATCTGTCGTACCCGCCGTGATGTCATGTCCCTCGACAAAGCCGTGAAACTGCCCGGCAAGCGGACTGTCTCTCAGGACATCGGCGGCCTGACGCAGTTTCTCGTCACCCTTCAGCTCTTCCGCCCCGACGTTCAGCAGGCCGATCGTGGGAGACGGCAGGCCGAGCACAGCCTTGGCGAAGGCTTCACCCATGACGGCGAATTCGACCAGATTACGCCAGTCGCACGCCACATTGGCGCCGAGGTCCAGCATGACGACATCGCCCTTCATGCTGGGACTGATGGCCGCCATGGCGGGACGGGAAATACCGGGAAGCGTCTTGATCACGATCTTGGCAAGAGCCAGCATCGCACCGCTGTTTCCAGCCGACACGACACCCGCCGCTTCTCCACCGGCCACGGCATCCATGACCGCGCGCATGGACGTATCCTTCAGCCGCAGGGCGGCTGTAGGCTTCATATCCATGCTGACAGCGGCAGAGGCATGCCTGATCGTACAGATGGCGGCAGCCTTCGGATGGCGGGCGAGAAGCCCACGCAGACGCTGTTCGTCCCCAACAAGCAGCACCCGGGCTCCCGGATGCCGGTCCGCAGCGATAGCGAGACCCGCAATGACCATCTCAGGACCGCCATCGCCCCCCATAGCATCAACAGCGAGGGAAAACGGTTCCGGACTCTGGGCAGTCTCTGCGGCGGAGTGCTCTGCTGCGCTCATGAATGCGATCCGGCCTTCATGAACAAAGAACGCCTTGCCTTATCAGGGATACCGCGTGCCACGTTACAACACCGTGATCAGGCGCGGACTGCAACTTTCAGGGCCTTGCCGGCTGCGATCACTTCGCGGCCATCATAGTGACCACAATGGCTGCAGACGTGGTGCGGGCGCTTCAGCTCACCGCAGTTGCCGCACTCGGCGTGGGCTTCAACCGTCAGAGCCTGATGGCTGCGACGCATACCACGGCGGGAAGGAGACGTTTTTCTTTTAGGTACAGCCATGGGTCCAAGCCCCTCCGAAATGATGGCATCCCGGAACCGCCACAAGACGGAACCTGGACATAACTACAATTGAGGGCGGGGCTCTACCAGACCAGCAACGGTTCCGCAAGGACCGATCGGAAACTGACAGGTCCGCACGGCACGCAGACGTTCAGGAACCGTCCCGTTTAAGCTTGGCCAGAGCAGCAAAAGGATTGGGACGCTCCTCGACCTCTTCTTCCACTTCCTGCCGGGAAATTTCTTCCTCGGTCAGAATCGCCGCAGGCCGCGCCACGCCGGGACGCCGTGGATAGGGGTCAAGGATAAGCGACAACTGCTCGACTGCCGCCTCCCCCAGATCGACCACATCTCCATCATAGGGGACATCGTCGATTTCATCCAGTTCGCCATTTTCATCGAACGATCCATCATGGTCGGACGCCGGTACGAATCGAATGACGAAGCGCTCGGCGATCACGTCCTCGAACACTTCCAGAGTCAGCACACAGAGCTGGCTGAGTCGGGCGGTCATGGACCCTGTCGCCTGAACCGTATGGCCGGTCTGGGGGAACAGCTCGTACCGGCATGACAGGCTCGCCACATCCGGCAGGCCAAGCCGCTGGGCGATACGGGCACATTCAGCTTCGGTGGCGGTTACCGAGATTTCACGGGGAGAGTCGGTGGACGCACCGCGCAATGTCCTCACAAGAACGGGGCGGGGGAATTCGGAAACTCCGGAAGCAGTCACTTTATAGATCCTTTCCCGACGCAAAGTCCGATGATAGCGCCTTTAGCGTGACAGAAAACACTCTATCGGACATTCGTTCCCTGTGCTTTAATGGTAACGATATTTACTGCGCCATCCGTGGAGAGAACAGACTACCGTCATGTCAAAATGCCAGCCTTTCTCCCGGACTGAACCACGGCCAGCCGCAGGACGGCGCAGCAGACAGGCGCTCAGGGCTCTGGGCCTGATGGGAGGCCTCTTTGTTCTCTCCGGCTGTGCGGTATTCGAAAACTCGCCCATGCCGCGTGGTTCGCTCGTCGAGGCTGACGACTACAACCAGCTCAAGCCCGGCGTGAGCAATCGCGCCGATGCGCTTGATCTGCTCGGCTCGCCGACCTCCAAGGCGACCTTTGACGATAACACATGGATTTATGTTTCGATGATGACGGCGCCGACCCCGGCGAATTTCCCGCACGTCACGAAACAGCAGGTCGTCGTGCTGAATTTCGATCAGGCCGGAACGCTCCGCTCCCTCAGAACACTGGGGCCGCAAGACGCCAAACATCCGGGCATGGTCGGCGGCAGCACTCCGACACCAGGCACCAAGATCAATATTCTTCAGGAAATCATCGGCAACGTCGGACGCTACAACCCGATGCAGGGCATGATGAACAATAGCTCCTTTGGCGGCGGCAACAACGGCATGGGCATGAGCAACGGCCCGGGTCATGGCGGCGCAGGCAACAGCCTGCCCTGATTCTGGCCTGAGACGCCCGGCTTTGCTGAGTGATCCCGGCCGTTCTTCTGCCTGACCTTATCTGCCGGGAGGGTTTACGGGGCGCTGCCCCGAACCCCGCCAAAGGCGCGCCTTTGGCAACAGTTTATTATCAATGTATCGGGGTGAAGGGCCTGTGGTCCCTTCCGGGAGTAGGCAGCCTCCGCATCGGCTTCTGCACGAGCCAGCCAGAGCAGATCGCAATTAAGATGGTAGGCTCACTCATCATGTGAGGATACCCGTTATACCGGATGGCAAACAGACCCGCCGTTCAGCACGGCAGGGTAATGCGCACATTCAGCCCGCCTCGCAGGCTTTCTCCCAACTGGATATCGCCGCCATGAGCCCGCACGATGTCGCGGACAATCGTCAGGCCCAGTCCGGTCCCACCCTTCTTGCCGCTTGAAAACGCACGAAAAACCTCCTCCCGGCGTTCCAGCGGAATCCCCGGCCCATTATCATCCACCTCAATGATGATGCTGTGCCCTTCCTGCCGTCCGGAAAGCCAGACAGATGCGCCAAGACGACGGGCATTCTCCAGAATATTGTTCAACATGCGCCGCATCGCATCCGGCCGGGCCTCGATAGCCAGACCCGGTTCACAGATCACAGCCCCAACCCGGCCACCGGCCCGCGCAATGGCGGAAGCAACATCTTCCAGCAGCACAGCGACATCCAGTTTCTCCGGCGCTTCGGCCCCTTCCCCACGGGCGAAGGAGAGGTAACTCTCGATCAGCCGCTCCATTTCAGCGACATCACCGATCATGTCATGCACGTCATCCCGCAGATGTCCGGCATCCACCACACCGGACTGAGGGAACATGGCGAGAGAAAGCCGCAGTCGGGTCAGCGGAGTTCTCAGGTCGTGTGACACACCCGCCAGCACGGCGGTACGCTGCATGACGAATCGGGAAATCCGTTCCTGCATGCGGTTGAACGCCACGGCGGCCTTCCGGACTTCACGAGCGCCTTCCGGCCGAATGGGACCGACATCCCGTCCCAGACCGAACTGCTCGGCGGCGCGTGCCAGACGTCTTACGGCGCGCACCTGATTCTGCATGAAGAGCGCAGCCACAACGAACAGCAGCAGTGAACTGCCAAGCGCCCAGAATACGAAAAGCCAGATCTGGCCGACATCCAGCCGCTTACGGGGTGCATCGATCTTCAGAACCCCATCCGGCAACTGAATCATGATGAACACATGATGCTCGTCCGTCAGCCAGTCCACAAAGAACGGATAGGAAATAAAGGCCTGAAGCGTGCGAACGAGGTCCTCATCCATAGGCCCGACAACATGTGTCGAGCCAAATTTGGTCAGCTTCGCATTCTGATGCCACTCAACAACGAGCTGAGTGCGTGACCGCACCTGTCTGGTCAGCCACGCCCGATCCGCGCGTGTCTGGTAACGCTCCAGAAAATCCAGCGACAGGCTGATTTCAGACACCACGCTTTCAGACATACGGCGTGACATCACGTGCAGATAATTGCCGTAGAACAGCTCCAGCGCGATTCCCTGCGTGACCAGCAGGGGGATCAGCACAATCAGCAGGGATCGACCCAGAAAAGAATTCGGCAGGACACGCCGCACCGAACGGTCGAGCCTGCCATCACCCCAGAATGTGCGCCATCCGCGCATGACCGACGTCAGATTCCCGGCTTCAGCATATAACCCTTACCGCGAAGCGTGTGCAGATAACGCGGCTCACGCGGGTCCACCTCGATCCGCCGCCGCAGACGGGTCACCTGCACGTCAACCGCACGCTCGCCAATTTCCGCCATATCCAGCGCATTCGCGATATCCTCGCGCGAAAGCACCTCGTTGGGATGACGGGACAGCACCGCCAGCAGGGCCGCCTCGCCGCCGGTCAGATGCACAACACCCTCGGGGCCGGAAAGAATGCCCCGGTTGGGATCGAATTCGAGCGTCCCCAGCCGAACGATTCGCAGATTATCCGACGGCGGCGGCGGTGCATGTTTGCGCAGATGGGCTTTCAGCCGCAGCAGCAGCTCACGCGGCTCGAACGGTTTGCCGAGATAATCATCCGCACCGGCTTCGAGACCGGTAATGCGATCCTCCGCTTCTCCACGGGCGGTAAGCAGCAGGATGGGGATATCCAAGCCCTGCCCGCGCAGGGATTTTGTCAGCTCCAGCCCGTCCTCGCCGGGCATGGTGACATCCAGCACCAGAGCGTCCGGCAGCATGAAGCCCAGCGCCTGCCGCGCCTCGGCGGCGGAAGCCGCGCCGGTAACCCGGAAACCGTTTTCCTTGAGATAGCGCTGGAGCAGCCGCCTCAGACGGGCGTCATCATCCACGACCAGCACATGAGTCGTGCTGTTTTCGTCTTCAGGGGACAGGACAACGTCGTCCCTGCCGGTTTTATGCGTCGCTTCACTGACCATCCCGTCGTGCTCCCCTCACTGATTCCCTGGTCTGCCTTTCCCGCCGTGCGAGAAAGGCGCGACTGTCCTCGGACAGCATTCCCTGCAGGACCTGCCGGAAACCCTGCACGGCATTGCCTCCTGCCTCCCGATAGGCCGCCACCATACGCTCCCGCTGCACGGCAAAAAGCTGCGCCTCGATTTCAACGCCTTCTGCGGTCAGGAAAAGAAAGCGCTGACGACGATCCTGCCGTCCCTGCTCGGTCCTGACGAGGGCGCGTTCCTGCAACTCGGTCAATGTGCGCGCGAGACTCTGTTTCGTGACGCCCAGAACGCCCTGCAATTCCCCCACCGTCAGCCCCGGCTGGAACGCCAGCATTTGCAGGACCCTGTGCTGGGCCGCCCCGAGGCCGAACTGCGTCAGTACGGGCGAAGCCGCCTGCCCCATATCGAGCCAGACCAGCAGCAGCAGTTCCTGTGCGAGCCTGATCTGCTGCTCCCGCAGGAACAGGACGCCATCGCCTGCGACGGTCTCCCCGCCGGTCCGGACTTCGACGAATCGTTTCACGCTGCGTGCAGGCCCTTTGGCCGGAACAGACGCTGTTTCAGCTCACCCAGACGCCGGGTGCGGGCCAGTCCGGCATCAAGAATCTGTTCGACCCTGTCACGATCAGCACCTCCCAGCCACGCCAGAAAGGTCGGAACATAGATGCCGGTAAGGCTGATTCTTTTCGTAGCCCAGGTCACGCCGCCCGACATGTCTTCGGACGCGTCCCAGATGGCGTTGACGGTGCGCGACAGGATACGGGCCGATGCTGCTCCCGCGCAGGGCGAAAGCAGAACTGTCGCGGCGCGCCGTTCCGCCGCTCGGTAGGGCTCCAGACCATCCAGCCGTTCCAGAACAGCCCTACGGACTTTCTGACTGAGACGGGGACACTCGCCTTCATCAATGGCCAGCAGAACACGCTCGGTCATTTCACGGTCAGCCAGATCGGCCCATGCCTCCAGAATCTCGATGCGACCTCCGGGAAACAGGAGATCGGCGTCCGGCCCCGCCACGTCCTTCAGGGTAGTCACTGTCCACCCCTTCTCTCCGGCCACAGCAGCCAGCGCCTTCAACGCCTGATCACGCTCGCCAGAATGCTCAACGGATGGTGGTGTCATTCCCTGAAGCAGCCCGTAGCCCGCGCCAGCCGCAAACTGAAGAATCCTGTCCCTGCCACTCATTGCTCACTGCGTCCCAAAATAATATCCGGCGTCAGAAACCGGCCTGCTTCCGTATCAAAGCCCATCAGACCGAGGTCTGTCATCCGCATCGGGTAAAGAACACCATCCAGATGATCCCCTTCGTGCTGGATCACATTTGCGTGGAATCCTTCCGCAATCCCGGAAACAGGAGCCCCTATCCGGTCGAGTCCCTGATATCGAACCCGCGCATACCGGGGAACCCAGCCCCGTAATCCCGGAATGGACAGACAACCCTCCATTCTGAGACGGATTTCGTCATCAACCGGTTCAATCACCGGGTTGACCAGCACCTGCACGCCTTCCGGCGAGATCTCTCCTTCCTCCAGACGGACCGAGGGTACATAATAAACGAAAATTCTTTTCGAAACATGCACTTGAGGAGCGGCAAGCCCGACACCACCAGCGTCACGCATGGTCTCGATCATGTCGTCAATCAGGGTCTGCACGACCGGATCGACGACGTTTTCCACCCGTTCGGCGGGCTTCAGCAGGACCGGATGCCCCATGCGCGCGATCTTCAGTAATGTCATGCTCACCCTCTCCAGAACCGTCCCTCAGGATACGCCGCATTGCGATGTGACAGAAACGTCGTTCTTTCCGGCTCAATGAACCACGGATTCGTTTGTCTTTTCCTGCGGGCGTGTGTTAAGGACGCGGCTAACTCAGAGGCGAGGCTTCCGTGCGGAGTCGCGCTCACCCTATGGAAACTCATGAACCCAGCATGACCGAGGTCAGCAGGTTCTTTCGGGAGACGACCAGCCAGTGCAGGTTCTCGTTCGCGACAACAATGTCGATCAGGCTCTTAAGGCACTCAAGAAGAAGATGCAGCGTGAAGGGCTTTTCCGTGAGATGAAGCTCCGCCGCCACTATGAGAAGCCTTCAGAGCGTCGCGCTCGTGAAGCAGCGGAAGCTGTGCGTCGCGCCCGCAAGATGGAGCGCAAGCGTATCGAGCGCGAAGGCTTCTAATCGCGCTTCGCTCTCACTCAGGGCAGACCGGCTTTCTCAGGAAAGCCGGTTTTTTTATGCCCGGATTTCCGTGAGAGCTTTCATCATACATTCACTCTTCCCGTTTTGAATGCGGCGTACCACCGCGCATCCAGACGAGACCCCGATGGCAGACCTGAGTGATGAGGATGAAAAACTTCTGCAACAGGAAGCCGGCCTGACTCCGGAGACCATCCGGACAATCGCCGCCCTCGGCTTTACGCTGACGCGCACAGCCTCTCTCCTAAGCTATATCAAGGATCTGGCTGATGAAGCTGAACAGCGCGGTTCTCCGAAGCGCACAGCCGGTCCGCCTGATTGTTGAAACCACAGAGCCGTTTTCAGTAAAAAAGACTGTGCCTGTGGAACGTCAACACAGCTTCCCCTGATAGGCGACACTGTTGTATCCCGCTGGACTTCCCGGTCGCCTCTCCTGCTGACATGTCAGAATAACACTTCCGGATCGAACCTCCTTGAGAGGTTGAGCCTAAAATTCTGTGCAGCCGCGATTTCATCAGAGAATACGCCCGCAAAACCACCGGGTCCGGGGGAGGAGGGGCTTGACCTGACGCCAACTCCACCCAACTGTTCAGACACACCTATTACAAGGACGACGCATATGAGCGAAAACACTGTCGCGGTCAGCGACACCACTTTCGAAACCGATGTTCTGAAGGCATCCGGCCCGGTTCTGGTCGATTTCTGGGCAGAGTGGTGCGGTCCCTGCAAGATGATCGCTCCGGCGCTGGACGAAATCGGGGCTGAGTTCAAAGGCCAGTTGAAAGTGGCCAAGGTCAATATCGACGAGAATCCCCTTACGCCGAATACCTTCGGTGTTCGCGGCATCCCGACCCTGATCCTGTTCAAGGACGGCAAGCCGGTGGAAACGAAAGTCGGCGCGCTCCCCAAGAGCCAGTTGAAAGACTGGGTCAAGGGACTGGTCTGACCATCCTTTCCGGCCGGAGAGCTTCTCTCCGGCTTTTCCGGTCTTTTCAGTCCAAAGTCCTGAGAAGCTGCTCCGTCCGTATTCGCAAACCGTGCTTCATAACGGACGAAACTACCCCCTCTCTCAGGTCGGCAAGAGCGCCTTTGAGCGGGTCTTCGCAGTCGAAGTCGTTTTTGCAGTGACAGGGGCTGGTCTGGATTTTCTGGATGCCGCCGCGCTCTGCTGGGTCGGTTTGCGTGAACCACGTTTCCGGGGGGACGGCGCAGCATCGGCAGACGGTGACAGTCCGCTCACCTGCTCGATCAGATCCTCATAGCGCATGAGATAGTCATTCAGGCAGAGCGTGGCTTCCGCCTGAGCGCGTGCGCCTTCACGTAAAATTTTTGCCTGTTTGCTGTTGTCCAGAAGCGTAAGGACAGCATCCGCGATCTTCCGGGGCTCAAGGAACGGAGCCAGCAGGCCGGTACGTCCGCTTTCGATAAATTCGCGGACCGGGTCTGTGTCACTTCCCACAATCGCGCAGCCCATCGCCATCGCTTCCCGCAAGGACCATGACGCCACAAACGGATAGGTCAGATAGACGTGCGCGTCAGAGCGTTTCAGAAGCGCGCGGAATTCATCGTAGGTGACCTTGCCGACAAAATGGACGCGATCGAGATCAATCTGGCCCTGAAGTTCGGACAGCATGTACTGCCGCCAGGTCGTATGTGCCAGCCGGGCGCCATAGCTGACGCCATCTCCGCCGACCATGACAATACGGGCCTTCGGGCATTCCTTCAGAATACGTGGCAGCGAACGCATGAAAACGTGGAAGCCGCGATAGGGCTCCAGATCCCGGGCGACATAGGTGACCAGACGGTCCTTGGGAGAAATCGTCACGTCCTTGATATGCAGCGTGTGTCGTGCCGCCTTGGAATCAGGGCTGCACAGTTCCAGATCGACGCCTTCACGCAAGACCGAAATCTTGTCGAGCGCCCATGAAGGATAGGTGCTGCGCTGGAACAGTGTCGGGGTCTGTCCCCAGCCGGGATTGTTCAATGCCACCAGATTGACGGCGTTCTTGGCCCGAATACGCGGCAGCATGTCCGGCACTGTCGGAAACTCAGGATCGAAACCGACATCGAATCCATCGGAATGATAGAAAAACTCGAAATAGCCGAGAATTGGAGAAGCCGGGAAAATATCCTGCAAATTGAGCAATTCGCCCCAGCCATGATGCCCGATGATAATATCGGGAACGAAGCCGAGATCCTTCAATGTCGAGGCTGCCTGCGCCACCGCGTCGGCCCGGCTCAGAGCCAGCGCGAACTCACGCGCGCCGGGATGAGTTGCTTCCGGTGGGGCGACGGGTTTCCGATAGATAACACGGCGCACACCCGAAATGATATTCTCATTGCTCTCGCTGATGAAAACGACTTCATGCGCCTCCGACCGGATCAGATGGCGAACGATATGCAGGAACTGCCCAGGAAAATTCTGGTGAACAAAGAGAAATTTCAAGACCGGTATCCATTTGCGATAAAGGTCGGCAATCCGTTCCTGATGGTGGCCGACGTTACTGGATTCTGATGGCAGGAGGTCCTGAAATCAAATACTGACCTCGTACCGGAAAAAATGACAGATGCCTGTGAGAAGCGAAGCCTCTCTTCTCACAGGCAGATGGCGTCAGCGACGACCGGGCTTACGGAGTGTCGAAGCCTTCGCCGGAGCTTTTGCCGTTTTTGACGGCTGTGTTACGGGAGCTTTGCCTGAAGGAGCCTTGGCGGGGACCGCAGCCTTCACCACCGGTTTTACCGCTGTTCTGACGGCAGGGCGTCCACGCTTCACAGGCTTCCTGACAGGTGCTGCGTCTTGCTCTTCTTCAAGAAGAGCAAGGTCTTCCTCAAGAACCTCTTCCAGCTCTTCCGCTTCGCGACGGGCGGCGGCCATCGCCGGGTCGCGTGGCACGATCGTAATCCGGAAGGCTTCCAACGGCGCCAGACTGTCGGATTCAGCCGCCTCATCCTCACCGACCGGACCAATTTCCGTGCCGTCCGTGAAGGTGGCCTCCAGCTCGCAGAAATAGTCCTCCGCGGCAGCGCCCTTCAGCCTTACGCGCAGCCCGAGAATAGGCAGCGCCATGCCACGGCTACCGCAGTATTTGCCACCTTCCGTCCAGGGTGAAAGCCAGCCTTTACCAAGAACAGCCTGATATTCGATGTCTTCTGCCGCAATCAGCTTGCCGGGAGAAATGCCGAAGCCCTCGATCCAGAAACGGCTGCCGGGCTTACCCATCCATTCGCCGATCATCACGCCGACATCGCCCCGACGCTGGATATGCGCACCGACCTCGAACTGCTGACCCGCAGCCGCAGGAGTGCCTGTCGGCGCTGGAGAAGAAGGAATGCTGGCCACCGGAGCCTGACCCTGAGGGGCAGCGGCGGCGTACGCAGCAGCAACCGGTGCGCCCGTGGCATCGCTGAGGCGGACAACCTGTAGACGCGGCGCTTCATGCGGGCTGCCGGCTTCCTGATAGATCGTCACCAGAACCTGCGCCGGACCCTGCGTGACGCGGATCAGGGCAGCGTTATTCTGACCGCCAAGCCAGCCTGTGTCGTCAAAGGTCGAGATTGTCACAGCCCCGTTCACAAGCGGCGGCTGGGTAAGGCGGACGCCGGGAAGGCCGCGCGGGCTGGGCGGCTCCTGGGACGGCACGTGGAAGACGCAGAATAATCCCTGGTCAAGTGTCATCAGGTGTCCTGACACCTTCAGGTCAACGACACGATTCTGATTCTGGGACTGGCCACTCTGGGACATAAATTCGTTCCGTAGGTTGTTCTGAATAAGGTTTCAGCTATTCCGGGGATATTCTGCCGACCAAAGCAGGCAGACAAGACGACAATCGATCTGTATTTGAATACAATTCTTCACGATATCCTTTCGCCTGAGTGCTGACAGAGAGAGATCAATATCACGTTAAGCTGGCTTGCCGATATACCAAGCGGCAGTATGTGACCTCTCCCTGTTGCCCGTATCCGCTCGGCAACAGCGCCGATGTCGAAAGCCGCCGTATTCAGGCCCGCCCGCCACGTCACGCCCAGCGCGAAACACCATGTTTCAGGCCATACTGACGGAATAAGTCCATAATCCGGCTGCTGCGCCCGAATCAGTGCGATCGCCTCCTCCTCGCGATAACAGCCCGTGACATAGACATGCCCGGTTTCCATCAGGGAGGCATCGTCAGGCGTATGGCCGACAATCACGAACTCCAGTGGCAGCCCCTGCTCCCGGGCCTCGCGCGCCGCAGCCAGCAGAACGTCATAGCCTTTCTCCTTTCCGATCGCCCCGACCACGCAGACCCGAAAACGGCCGGGTATGCGCGGCAGACCCATGATGGAGCCAGAAGGAGACCCAGAAGGAGACGATGACGGAAAAAGCCTGCTGTAATGCGCCAGCGACAGGTCGGGACGATCGTCCTCCAGAGGCGCTATGACCGGCCTTAGAGCAGGAAAATGCCGTCGCATCCGCTGCGCCGTATCGTCCGACGGGACGATCACCTTACGGGCCGCCTCTAGTTCACGCGCCGAACGCGCGACATAATCAGCGACCGGCATGTCATCATCGACGCTCCGACCCAGCGTCGCCACGCAGTCATCGCAGGTGGCGGCATCCGGTTCGCCACAGTAACGACGGGTCCTGCCCACCAGAGAGATGCGGGGACAGAACCAGATATAATCATGCACATACACATCGTAAGGCACACCGATTACGGAGGCGATCTCCCGCATGGCCATGTGATGGCCACTGGCATGGTGCCATTCGATGTGATCGACAGGGTCCGCCGTCAACAGGCGTAGCAGGCGCGGCCATTCCACAGGCAGGCTGAAACGCAGATTCGGAAAGGAAGCGGCCAGAAGATCTTCCGCTTCCGCTCCTCCCTCAAGACGACAGCCCCCCTTTACCGGGCGGATCAGCACCGGTCGAACCCCTGCCCCCCTCAGCGCCGCCGCACGCTGGCGCACCACCCGCTCGACACCGCCGCCATAATCATGCGTCACCATCAGCACCACCGGCGGCGCGCCACCGGAAGAACCGTCACGGGCAAACAGACGGGCCGCCCGACGCCAGCGCAGGAGATCGATTTTCCGTCGCGCCTCGAATAGCGGGTCTGCGGCCACATGCTCTGCGATCAGCGCGTTGTAATCGGGATAAAGCCGGTTGAGCAGAGCGAGATTGCGCCGCAGCAGGCCGGTGCGGGTCGCCCCGAACGAGACAGAACCCACATGCGCGACATAGGCTCCGGGAGCCGCGACATTCCGCCATCCGGCCCGAGAGGCGCGCAGGCAGAAATCATTTTCCTCGCCATAGCCCTGCGCGAACAGGTCGGCACGCAACAGACCAGTCTGCTCCAGACAGTCATGACGGATATAGAGACAGAAACCGTGTCCTGTCGGAATATCGATGACCACGCCCTTGTTGGCGGACCGGGCCAACTTCATCAGGATGGCCGTCTGGTCGAGCGTGGGTGTCGGATTTGATCCCGCCACATCCGGATAGGACAGGATGGTCGCATCGTTCGACAGCGGCGTGACCGTGCCGATATCCGGCGCGCTCCAGGCGACAGCACGCAATTCTTCAAGCCAGTCACCGGCGACAAGCGTGTCGCTGTTCAGCAGCACGACATCCCGGGCGCGGGCCTGCCCGGAAAGAGCGGCCACAAGACCGAGATTGGCCGTCGCGACAAATCCGCGATTGGCCGGTTTCTCCGTCACGGTGACTCGCGAATCTTTTGCGAAACGACGCAGCGTGGTCGCCATATCCGGGTCCGGCGACGCATCATTGATGACCAGAATCCGGGGGCTGTTGCGGGACGCCACAGGGAGCGACGTCAGCACGCTTTCAAGACAGGCTTTCGTGCCCGTCACGTCCCGGTAGACCGGAATGACGATCAGCACGGAGGCGCCGCTCCGGGCCTTTGTCGCGGCAGGTTTCAGCGCAGCGGCGCCCACACGACCGGCCTTGCGGGGGCCCTGTTTTTTTCCTCCGGAGACCGGACAATCACGACGCGCCTCAAGCGGGCTGCCCGTCAGATCCCGCCCGGTCTCATCGACGATCCGAACCGGACCGACGGGGAGATTTTCGCTGGAAAGAGCGATCTGCCGGAACCGTGACAACGGGATGTCGGAGCTGACGTCCGACGAAAAATCCTCCGCCGTGAAGCTCATGATCTCCCGGTCTGTGGCCGCTTCAAGAACCCGCAGACGTGGCGCCCGATCCGGGTTGGCCGGATGCCACACCCAGCCGATGATGCTCCCTTCGGACGCCTCGACCAGCCCTTCGACCCGCATGGCGGCGGCAGGACGAAGCGGGCTGGCGGGTAGCGGATGACCGTCCCACAGAATGTCGAGCCGATCCGTATGCCAGAATCCTTCCGGCGCATCCGGGCGCAGCAGGCCGGTTTCATCGCGCAGGATGGAGCATATCTCTCCATCGGCACGGGCAGTCAGCCGTCCAGATACCGGTGCATGCTGCTTTTTACGACGGCCCGGACGATGATCGCCTTCGGTCGCAAGCAGACGACTGATATCACCGCCCACTCTGACGCCGCCCCGATTATCCAGACCGCACCAGCCGGGATAGCCTGCCGCCGTCATGATCCGGTCAGCCAGAACAGCCATATCGTCGGTGCAGACATGACCTGAGAGCGCCCGCTTCAACGCGCCGACCGCCGCCTCAGTCTGCCCCGGCCCCTGCCTGAGACAGGCGGCGGCAAGCATGCACCAGAGTCCGGCCACATCATGACGGGTGGTCAGGATTTCGAGAAGGGCAATCGCTCCCTGCCCGTTTCCGCAGGCCTGTCGGACCACGGCGAGAAGAAGCATCACATTCGGACTGTCGGGCGCCATCCGATGGGCGCGCTCCAGCCAGCCGAGTGCGCCGACCGTATCGCCGGCCTTCCAGCAGGCCTCTCCGCTGTCGAAAGAGTTCTGGGCCTGCTCACTCGCCCATTTTTCCCAGTTTTCCCGATCCTGCGGCGTTATGAGACCGACTACGGTCGAATCGTCATCCGTGCGCTCTGCGCTCAGAGCTTCCGCCGCCGCCATCCGGGAAGAAGACCGGGAGCGACTTCCGGCTGTCGCGCGTTTGGCCAAAGATCCCTGCTAACCAACAGCCGGGTGAGAGTCGGCGGGATGCATCTCGGCAGGCTCTTCCGCGCTCCTGTTTCCTTCAGGCTTCGGCTCCCGCAACGGGAATTTCAGTTGCGCCATGTCCGCGCTGGCCTGCGCCAGTCCGGCGGCCTCGGCCTTGCGATACCAGACAAGCCCCTCCTCCATGTCGGGTTCGCCCACAAGGCCACGTGTCAGGTAACGCCCCATCATCAGCTGCGCGCCGACATGCCCGCGTTCCGCCGCCTGCCGGAACCACTCCAGAGCCTTCTGCCGATCTTCGGCGATGTCATGGCCACCACCCAGCATGGCGCCCAATGCAAACATGCTGTTGGCGTTATCCTGCTTCGCGGCACGCTCGAACATGACGAACGCTTCCGCGTGGTCAGCCGGACCACCCTCTCCATCAATCAGAAGCTGGGCGTAATAATGCTCGGCTTCCACCATGCCTTCGAGCGCCGCCTTGCGAATCCACCCACGACCTTCCTCGGGATTGGCGGGAACGCCGCGTCCATCAATCAGCATCCGGCCATACCAGTACTGCGCGTTGATGATTCCTTCCGCCGCCTTGCGCATCCAGTGCGCCGCCTGCTCCTCATCCCGTTCCGTGCCGACGCCCTCGGCGAGGCAGACGCCGAAATTGAAGGCGGCGATCAGGTCGCCCGAATGAGCCGCCTTTTCATACAGGGTACGCGTCGCCAGCCTGTCCTCGGCTGTGCCGCCGCCCATCAGCAGCAGATTGCCCAGATCGGCGGAACTGGCCTTATCACCCTTTTCCGAGGCGTAGCGGAACCATTTGGCCGCCTCGTCCTCATCACGGGTGACGCCTGCGCCCGTGAGATACAGCATCCCGAGAGCGCGGGCGGAAGCGGCATGCCCTCCCTCCGCGGCGCGGCGATACCAGCTCGCGGCCTCAAGATAGTTGGGCGGCAGATCGCCGCCGCGCGCGTGGATGTCACCCAGCAGGGCACTGGCTTCCAGATCTCCGGCGAGCGCCGCCTTGCGCAGCCACGTCTCTCCCTTTGAGGGATCCTTTTCAATGCCCCGCCCCTCAAGCAGGGCCAGCCCGTAGCGGGCCTGAGCGGAGCGGACATTGTGAACAGCCGCCTTGCCATAGCATACGGTGGCCGCAACCGGATCATGAGGTGCGCCAGCGCCCCGCTCATAAGCGATGCCCATGAGATAGAGCGCCGAGCCGACATTGGCGTCAGCCGCGATCCTGAGATGCCCGATCGCCTCGGCAAGCTCCGCGTCGGACCGGGCGGAATGCAGTCCTGCCAGACCGAGGCCCAGATAACCCTGCGGACTGCCACCCTTGGCGGCCCGCTGATACCAGACGAGGGATTCCTCGGGATTACGCAGATCATCCGGCCCGGCATTGAGCACATAGCCATAAAGAGCCTGAGCATCCGGGTTGTCAGCATCAGCCGCCAGCTTCGCCCAATGCGCCGCCCGATGGAAGTTGGGCTGACCGGTCACATTCTGCGCGACATCCGTCAGATTGAAGGAATCGCTCTCAACGGCTTCCGGCAGGCCGACCAGATACAGTGTCGCCAGCACGAACTGGGCTTCGATCCACTCGGCTTCCGCCGCTCTGCGGAGCCACCGGCCACCTTCCACCAGATCACGCGGAATACCGACACCGTCGAGATACAGACGGGCAAGACGGAACTGCGCTTCCGGCATGCCCGTCTGGGCTGCGGCGCTGATCTCGGCAAAGCCCCCGGCGAAGTCCTCGGCTTCGATAAGCTGAAGACCATACTGAAGCCGTTTCTCTGGAGAGCGGCGGGTAAACAGGCGTGAAAGCAGACTCAAAAGCAGTCCTCCCCGGGTACGGCTGGATCGGCAGAATACCGCTGGGTTATCATCGTGTGTGACAGCCTGCGTGGACTGTCAGATAAAACCGCTCCGGGCAGTCAGGCTCCGGTCGTGAGCGGTGAGACGACCGGAGCAGGAAGACAAGGTCTGAAACGCGTTATGGTTCCCTCATGCCGTCCGTGACCAGAGGCAGGATGCTGTTGAGCAGGAATTGCATCACGGTCCGCTTGCCCACCTGAATATCCGCCGTGACCGGCATACCGGGATGCGGATGGAAGAAGGACGGCACACCATGCAGTGTATAGCGATCCACACGGAGACGAACACGGTAATAGGCCTGCTGCGCGGCGCTCGGATCAGAAGATTGTGAGGGTGTCCCTCCACCGCCGCCGCCTGCGCCGCCGCCCTGCGCGCTGAAAGAGTCCGCGCTGATTTCACGCACAGTAGCTTCGGCTCCACCATACTGGGCGAAGGGGAAAGTCGCGAATTTCAGCAGGGCCTTGTCGCCGAGCTGCACGAATCCCGCTTCCGAACCATTGAGATGCGCTTCGACCTCAAGACCGCTACCGACCGGCACCAGTGTCATGAGTTCGTTACCGGTCGTGATGACCGAGCCGATCGACAGTCTGGCGATCGTCAGGACGATGGAGTCCTCACCGGCGACCAGCGTCGTCATGCTCTTGCGCAGTCTGGCCTTGCTGTAATTGCTTGACGCCTCGGAGAGATGCCGCTGGGCGTCACTCAGATCGTGATAGATCTGGGCTTTCCATGTCTCGATATAGTTCTGTCGTTCGGAAACCAGCGCACGAATCTTGCTGCGGGCGCTGGCGGCCTGCTGCTGCGCGCCAATCTGTGAGCGCTCGTTTTCCATAAGCTCGCTCTGCGCGCCCAGCGTGGAGAGACGGCTGCCGACCTGATCCTGTTGCAGACGCAGACGCATGGTGTGCACGTCGCGGGCAACTCTGGCCTTGGCGCCGAACATCGCGGCGTTGGCCAGAAAGCCCTGCAAATCACTGGTCTGCGACGCGATCTGCTCCTGATAATTGTTCACCTTCGCGTCGAACTCGGCCTTGCGGCGTAGGAAAGTCGCCGCCTCCTGCGTTGTCGCGGGATTACCCGGATCAGGCACATAATCGCGGCCTTCCGCTTCGGCGCTCAGACGGTCCACTTCGGCGGAATAGCTCTGACTCAGGGCCTTCATGTTCTCGATGTCAGCGTCGCTGATCGTCGGATCAAGATGTGAAAGCACCTGTCCCTTATGGACGAAGTCACCCTCATGCACGTCGATGCTGCGGATGATCGACGTTTCCAGTGGCTGCACCACCAGCGTCTGCTGGGTCGAAACGATCTTGCCGGGCGTCGTCACCACACGGTTAAGCGGGAAGACGCTCATGATGACGACACTGGCGATCGTAAGTCCACCGATCAGCCAGGTGATATACTGGGCCGTCGCCGTAGGCGGCATGTTGACCAGCGCCGCGCTTGGCGAGTGGAACTCAAGCAGCGCCGGTGGCAGGTCATTCGGAGCAAAAGGATCTGTCGCCTCAGGAAGGAAATCCTGGGTTTTTTCCTCATCACCGGAAGCGGGCACAACGTCCTGTTGGGTCATCGGTCACTCTCCTTCCGCGATCAGCGGAGCATCGGCGGGGGCGCTGGAACCGGACCGCCCTTCCGTGTGGCGGTTCTGCTGCATCCAGAGTGTCCGGTAAATCGTGCAGCGTTCGAGAAGAATCTCATGAGGAGCAATATCAATCACGCGACCGCGATCCATGACCAGAATCATGTCGCAGTTCACCAGAGAGGACAGACGATGGGAGACGATCACCATCGTACGTCCCTTGCCGATTCGCTCCAGATTAGCGTTCACCAGCGCCTCGCTCTCCGGATCAAGAGCCGATGTCGCCTCATCGAGGATCATCAGTTTCGGATCGGAAATCACGGCGCGGGCAATGGCGAGACGCTGGCGCTGGCCACCGGAAATGTTGGTGGAGCCTTCCTCGATCCACGTATCGTACCCTGCGGGCATGCGCTCGATGAATTCCTCGGCGCCAGCCAGACGGGCTGCACGGACGACATCATCAATGGTCAGGCCGGGACGCCCTGCCGAAATATTGTCACGGATCGTGCCGCGGAACAGAAAGTTGTCCTGCAACACCACGCCGAACGAACGACGGAGATGGTTCAGGTTGATTTCACGCAGATCCACACCGTCCAGCTTCAGATAGCCGGTATAGGTCCGGCTGACGCCCTGAAGAAGGCGGGTAATGGTCGATTTTCCTGACCCTGAACGCCCCACCAGACCCAGCATGGTGCCTGCCGGAATCTCGAAACTGACATCGTTCAGCGCCTTGGCGGTGGACCCCGGATAAACGAAGTTCACGTCAATAAAGGACAGGGCGCCTTTGATGCGCGGGCGCATGCCGGTCGTCAGCGCCTTGGTTTCGGTCGGCTGATTCAGCACGGTGCCCGCTTCCGCCAGCGACGCGGTGACCTCGTTCAGATCGTCCAGCAGCTTGGCGAGATTCGTCAGAGGGGAAGCGACGCGACCGCCGAGCATCATGAAGGCGACGAGCGCGCCCGCGCCGACGGACGCCGCATCTGTCAGCACCAGATAGGCACCGACAAGAATCACACCACGGTTGATGAACATCTCAAGCGGCATGCTCAGGCTGGTCGGCCAGTTGGACATGCGACCGACATCAAGCTTGGCCTGCACCACGCTCGCCGTACACTCATCCCACTCTTCCTTGCGGGACGTCTCAAGAGCGAGGGTCTTGATGGTGCGGATACCGGCGACGGTCTCATACATCACGCCGGAACGCTTCATCTCGGCCTTGATGAGCTTGCCGATCTGACGACCGACCGGCCCCATGAAGACGACGACCAAGAGACCGATGAGGCCCGAGGCCGCGATGGTCATCCAGGCCAGAGTCGAACTCAGATAGAACAGGAACGGCAGGATGACGACCAGCGTGAACATGTCAAGGAAGGTCGACATGAGACGACCGGTCATGAAGTCACGGACCTTATAGATGGCCATGACGCGACCGATGACGTTACCGGCCTGCTCACGCTCGAAGAATTCGAGGGGCAGGGCCAGCAGACGATTGAACAGATGCAGGGAAATCCGGGTGTCGATACGGGTCGTCAGGACAAGCGTCAGCTCACGTCGTCCATAGGACAGCAGGACTTCATAGAACGACAGGACCAGCACGATGGCGGTAATCGAGACCAGCGTCGCCATGGAGCGGTTGTTCACCACGCGGTCGATGACCTGCATGACGATGAGCGGCGGGAAAATCTGTAGAATACTCAGCGTCATCGAGGCGATGGCGATATCGCGCAGGGACTTCTTCTCACGCAGCACCATCTTGGCGAGCCATGAGGCATTGATCGGCGCATCGGCTTCCGACTGGTCCTTGCGACGCTTGATCAGGAGGATATCACCGGTCCAGACCTGATTGAGCCGCATTTCATCGACCGGGACAGGCGAGACACCCTCTCCGGCCAGCGGATCACGCAGCCAGACGATCCCCCGGGCGGCGTCGGCGTTCACCATCAGTGCTGCGGACCCGTCGCGGAACATCAGGACGATCGGCGGCGAGTTGCTCATCTTGACGAGATATCGCCACTTGATGCTCATCCCCTTCGCCACGGCGCCCTGATCGACCAGCCAGCGGACGAGGGTTGCCGGAGACGGGCTGCTTTCACCCGGCTCGCCGGCAAAATCCCGCATGTCCAGTTCAAGACCGTGGAAACGGGCTGCGGCGATGGTGGCTTGCAACCGGATAATGGAAGGCGCCGGTCTGTCGGTCTGGGGATTGGGTGTGCCGTTCGCGTTATCGACTGAAGCCACAGATCGTCCTCTATAAAACGTGCCCGCGTTTCACTGTGCAGGAAACGCTGAACGGCCTCTACCACATAAAGCGTGTGACCGCTGCCCTCGATATGCCGTGCGGATGATTTCCTGTCTCCCGGAAATTTTACTTCCGGAAATTAAATCGCGCAGTTCCACAAAGTCATTGAAGCCATATAGCGCATGAAAGAATGATTTTTGGTTACTGTTCTACCTTGAGACTGAACATGTTTTCCAGAAACGGGCTGATTTCCAGTCCTTGCGCCACGCCACACTGCTGTCCGGGAGACACAACGAGAGCAATGTGGCGAAAGAATGCACAACGTCCCCGCGCCCGTTCCTGAATGAGAGAAAGCAGGCGGTCCACCAGCACCGGTCGTCCCACGCAGCACGCGCACGAACTGCCATGACGCCGCAGCGCACCAGCAGCGGACACGCTCCCCCCGTCAGAGACTCCCACTAAGGAAAAAGACGTTTTCGTGACAGGCGTGACAGGCGAAAGAAGGTTTGCGGAGGCAAGATGCTCACTCTGCGCCCACCCTGCGCCTGAACACCCCTCTTCCGTTGTATCGAGCAGAAAAGCGGTACGGCGTAGGTCCTCTGGCCACAACGCGGCTTCGGTCGGACTGGTGATGGTCAGAGGAATCAAGGGCCGGTCATTCTGTCTATCAGGAAAGACATTCCGGGCAGAAGATAAGGTATTCCGCTCCCCGCTTCAAATATCCCGGAAATCCGGGAGGGGTCAGCTTGAAATCCTGTTCATTTCATACACCCTCCTGACGAAGAGGACGTTTTTCAGGGTTGATGCGGGCTGACCCGCACCCGCAAGGGACCACAGTCCCCTGCCCCGGTCTATCGATAAGTAAAATGGCTCCCAAAGGCGCGCCTCTGATGGAGTTCGGGACAGCGCTCCGAAACTCTCTCCCGACAGCACTGCCGCCCTGCTTCCACACTGGAAATTTAGAGCAGGACACCACCAGATATCGGTGAGCCGGAACCGCATCCTGTCCGGCTTTTGTCACAGGACCAGACCAGCCCATCCAACCAGCCCGCTCACTGGATGGTCGTTTCTCTGGACAGGACAGAGACCCTCTGGAATAACCGCCGTCCCCCTCCCGCCTCATGCGGGTTGCCTCCTCCGAATATCCGGTAGTCCAGACATGACCTCCTCAAGCTCTTCCCGTCCCCCGCTGCTCGAAGCCCTGCAGGAACAGGTATTGCTGTGCGATGGCGGCATGGGATCGCGCGTGCAGGCGCTCGATCTCGAAACCGAGCGGGACTACTGGGGGCAGGAGAACTGCACCGAGATTCTCAACCTCTCCCGTCCGGAACTGGTGCGTGAAATCCATCGCGGCTATTTCGAGGCCGGTGCGGATATGGTCGAGACCAACAGCTTCGGCGGCTCACCCATCACGCTGGCGGAATTCGACCTTCAGGACCGCGCGCGCGAGATCAACCGTATAGCCGCAACACTGGCGCGCGAGGCCGCCGACCAGTTCGATGACGGTCGTCACCGTTACGTGCTCGGCTCCATCGGCCCGGGCACCAAGCTGCCTTCCCTCGGTAACATCGACTACGACACGCTGGAAGCCGGTCTGGCCGAGCAGGGACGCGGGCTGATCGATGGTGGCGTCGATGCCTTCCTGATCGAGACCTGTCAGGACACGCTCCAGATCAAGGCGGCCGTCAACGGCATGAAGATCGCCCGTGCCGAGATGGGCGTGAACACGCCGATCTTCGTGCAGGTCACGGTCGAGACCACCGGCACCCTGCTGGTCGGTCCGGATATCGCCGCCGCCGCGACGGTGGTGGAGAGTCTCGATGTGGATCTGATCGGACTGAACTGCGCCACAGGTCCGCAGGAAATGGCCGAGCATGTGCGCTGGCTGGCCGAAAACTGGCCGCGCCTGATTTCCGTGCTCCCGAATGCCGGACTGCCGGAACTGGTCAACGGCCAGACGCACTATCCGCTCAGCCCGGAAGAAATGGCCGTATGGATGGAACGCTTCATCATCGAGGACGGGCTGAATATGATCGGCGGCTGCTGTGGCACGTCCACGCCGCATATCGCAGCACTCGACGCCATGCTCCGCAGTCGCGCACCGTCCGGCAGGCATCGTCCGGCACCGACGAAGCGCAACCCGACATGGGTGCCCTCCGTCGCCAGCCTCTACAGCCAGACACCGCTGCGTCAGGAGAACGCCTATTTCTCCATCGGCGAACGCTGTAACGCCAACGGGTCCAAGAAATGGCGTGAACTTCAGGAAGCGCATGACTGGGACGGCTGCGTCGCCGTCGGACGTGAGCAGGTTGTCGAAGGTTCCAATTCGCTGGATGTCTGCACAGCCTTCGTCGGGCGTGACGAGAAGGCGGAGATGGACGAGGTCATCCGCCGCTTCACCTCCTCGGTGAACGCGCCGCTGGTGATCGACTCCACGGAAACGCCGGTCATCGAATCGGCGCTGAAGCTGCATGGCGGCAAGCCGATCATCAACTCGATCAACTTCGAGGATGGCGAGGCCATCGCCCACGACCGCATGAAGCTGGCCCGCAAGTTCGGCGCGGCTGTCGTGGCGCTGACCATCGACGAGGTCGGCATGGCGAAGACGGCGGAAGACAAGCTCCGCATCGCCTCGCGTCTGGTGGAGTTCGCCTGCGACAAGTACGGCATGCCGCAGTCGGACCTGCTGATTGATCCGCTGACCTTCACCATCGCCACCGGCGTGGAAGATGATCGCAAGCTGGGTCAGTGGACGCTGGAAGGCATCCGCATGATCCGGGACAAGTTCCCGGACATCCAGATCATCCTCGGCCTGTCGAACATCTCCTTCGGCCTGAACCCGGCGGCGCGCGCCGTGCTGAACTCCGTGTTCCTCGATCATGCCGTGAAGGCGGGCATGACGGGTGCGATCGTGCATGTGTCGAAAATCCGTCCGCTGCACCTGATCCCCGCCGAGGAAGTGAAGGTCGCGGAAGACCTGATCTTCGACCGTCGTACCGAAGGCTACGATCCGCTCCAGAAGTTCCTGTCACTCTTTGAGGGACGGAAAGCGACGGATGTTGCGAAGAAGGCGAAAGCCGAGACCGCGCCGGAACGTCTGAAAGACCGCATTGTCGATGGTGACCGCAAGGGGCTTGAGGCCGACCTTGAGGAAGCCATGCAGGAGATGCCGCCACTCGACATCATCAACAACGTGCTGCTCGACGGCATGAAGGTGGTCGGCGAACTGTTTGGTTCCGGCAAGATGCAGCTTCCGTTCGTGCTTCAGTCCGCCGAGACGATGAAGGCGGCCGTCGCATGGCTTGAGCCACACATGGAGCGCGCCGAGGGACAGGCGCGCGGCACCATCGTACTGGCGACCGTGAAGGGCGACGTGCACGATATCGGCAAGAATCTGGTCGATATCATCCTGACCAACAATGGCTATCGGGTGGTCAATCTCGGCATCAAGGTGCCGGTCGCCGACATGATCGAATCCGCCCGCGCCGAGAAGGCCGACGCCATCGGCATGTCCGGCCTGCTGGTGAAGTCCACGGTCATCATGCGTGAGAATCTTCAGGAGATCGACCGGCAGGGGCTTGAGCTTCCGGTCATTCTCGGAGGGGCCGCACTGACCCGTAACTATGTCGAGGACGACTGCGCCGCCGCCTATGGAACGCATGGCCGTGTGGCCTATGCCCGCGATGCGTTCGACGGCCTCTCGCTGATGGATGTAGTCGCGCAGGGCAAGTTCGACGATTATGCCGCCGCCATCGCCAAGCGTCGTGAAGGCAAGGCGAAGCGTTCCACCCCTCGCACGCCGGAAGTCACCGAGGAGCGCGGTTTCGGACCGGTGGATGTGGCCGCAGCACAGGCCCGTCGTCATCGGGTCACGAAAGACGAGCCGGTCATCACGCCGCCCTTCTGGGGGCCACGCGTGGTCGAGGCCGAAACAAACGCCGTGCTGCCGTTCCTCAATGAGCGTTCGCTCTATCAGTTCCAGTGGGGTTTCAAGAAACAGGGCCGCACGCTGGAGGACTTCCTCGGCTGGGCGCGTCAGGAACTGCGTCCCGTCCTGCGCCGGATGCTGACGCTGTGCGAAGCGGAGAACATTCTCAGGCCGCGCGCCGCTTATGGCTACTGGAAAGCCGCCGGACAGGGGAACGATCTGATCCTGTTCGCCGAAGACGGGCAGACCGAAGTCGCCCGTTTCACCATGCCGCGTCAGCCACGTGAGGATGGCGAGTGCATCGCTGACTTCGTGCGTGACGTTGATGACGCCGAGCGCGACGTGATCGGCTTGCAGGTGGTGACGGTCGGGCAGAAAGCCTCCGACATGGCCCGCGAGTGGTTTGAGGAAAACCGTTATCAGGACTACCTCTATCTGCACGGCCTGTCGGTCGAAGTAGCCGAGGCGATGGCGGAATACACCCACAAGCGTATCCGCGCCGAACTCGGTTACTCTGGCGAGGATGCGCGTGACATGGACAAGCTCCTGTCACAGGGTTATCGCGGCTCACGCTATTCGTTTGGCTATCCTGCCTGCCCACGTCTGGAAGATCAGGAACCGATCCTGAAGCTGCTGGATGCGGAGAAGATCGGTGTGTCACTGTCGGACGGTTATCAGTTGCATCCGGAACAGTCGACTTCGGCTCTGGTGATTCTGAACCCGCGGGCGAAATATTTTACTGTTTAAGAACCTGCCTTAAAGAGTTCTGAGCAATACCAGCCTGTGCCATTCACTTCTCTCTGCGAAGAGAGGAAGTGGGCGACAGAGAACTGGTATTGCCTGACACGAAAACAGCCGTATGGGGCAGATGGAGCAGGGCTTCTGATTTCGCTCCTCCAGCCCCGGTGAAAACGCGGCGAACGCCCTGACAGGACGAATTTCAGGACATTTCTGGAAATAAAAGACGTCAGACAAAATCAGAATAACCCTATAAATACTTAAAATAATCAGATAAATTATAATGTAACAAAATATTTAAAGTATTTTTACAGTAAAAATAAAATATTACTTTAGTTAATTTAAAAAATAAAAAACAATACTTTCAGAAGAAATATCCACTCACGTATTGACATATTTTGTAACTATTCAGTTTCTTTTCAATTCAGAACACTCCTGCTATCCGCCAAAGATGATAATGATTATCAATTGAAACAACCTGAGCGGAACATCTGACGTGAACCTGCGAATCCGAATGTGTTACGGCATGGCCGCCCTCCTCACGTCTACAGTCCTTGCACCCGATATTCTGATCCCGGCCTATGCCACGGAGCCGAACGACACTGCCGTTCTCTCTGGAAAAACCGGAAAAAGTCCTGAATCCAGAAAGAAAAAACACTCCGGACAGGAGAAGGAACACTCCTCATCAGAAGAGCAGAAAAAACATAGGCCAGCGACAGAACACATCCTCGTCCGGTCCCATAGATGGCAGAGAAGCAGCTATACGGCATCTTCGAGCAGCGCTTCCACGGGCCTGCCTCTCAGCCTGCGCGAAACACCGCAGACTGTAACGGTTGTTACGCGACAGATCATGGATGACCAGCAGGTCAACAGTCTGGATGATATTCTGAACATGACGCCCGGCGTCACGTCTTATGCCAATGACAACGCAGGACGCACCACCTATCGCGCACGCGGATTCAACATCACAAACTACAAGATTGACGGGATGCAGATTGACGCCACCACGAGTTTTGGTGGCGTCGGATCATCCATGAACATGGATCTTTACGACAATGTTCAGATTGTGCGGGGAGCCAACGGCCTGCTTGGCGGTACAGGCGATCCGTCCGCGACCATCTATCTTCAGCGCAAGGCGCCTCACAAGGAATTTTCCGCCAATGGATTGCTCAGACTGGGAAACTGGAATGAGCATCGCGTCATGGCCGATATCAATACACCGCTGAACCAGTCAGGAACGATCCGTAGCCGGTATATCTTCACCTGGGACGATACCGATACGTTTCGTGTCCGCGAACATGTCAACCGGCTTGGCGCCCTGGCCAATTTCGCCGCAGACATCTCTCCGAACGACACATTGAATTTCGGTTTTCAGTACGAAAGAACCCGCAATGACGGCGCGTCATGGGGAACAAACGTGCCCATCTGGTATGCGGATGGAAGCAGGACCCATCTTTCACGCCGCACCAATCCGGCGGCCGACTGGAGTCAGGCGACACGCGACCAGTACACAGCCTTCATCAATTACGATCATGATTTTTCAGCAGGCTGGCATCTGAATGTCGGCTACATGAGAACTCAGGGCAGTTCCTATAACAATCTGGGAGTCGCCAAGATCAATAACGCCGCCAGAAATGTCGGCGGTTACGCGGGCTTCTGGAATCAGGACGGCACAGGAGGTTATCTCAATGCGCTTCACGCGGAATATGCGGATGCACGTGACAATGCCGACGTCCGTCTCTCTGGCCCCATACATTTCCTCGGCCATGAGCATCAGATCGTTGTCGGCTTTAACGGCTACAATGACGAACTGACACAGTATACCTTCAGTAATGCTCTTGGAAATTGCAACATCGCCGGTGTCGCCCCCTACTCCGGCTGTCAGTATCGTTCGGCAGGCCTGCCCGTATCCAACTGGCAGACATGGGATGGATCATACCCCAATTTCGTGACACACCGCACGAAGGCACGCGAAGTCGATGTCACGCGCAATTACGGCGCCTACGCCTCCGGGCGTTTCATCCTCGCCAAAGGTCTTTCTCTTATCCTTGGTGGCCGTGTCAGCACTTATGAGGCCTATAGCGGCACCTACGACAAACAGAACCAGTATTCCGGCGCAACAGGCACGGGACGACAGAACGCTGTTCTGACACCTTACGCCGGAATGGTATACGACTTTACAAAAACCATGTCAGTCTATGGCAGTTATACAAATATCTACACTCCTCAATCCAGCCTGCGGGACGCAAACGATCATCCTCTCGATCCCGTCATGGGGAAAAGCTATGAAACAGGGCTCAAGGGATCGTTCTTCCGGCAGCGCCTGAACACGTCTCTCGCCTTTTATCTGAACAGACAGAGCAACGTGGCGGAAGCGACAGGCGCCACCAATACCGCGACGGGTGAGTCGATTTACCGCTCGGTCAATGGCGTCAAAACCGAAGGCATTGATTTCGACGCGTCAGGAGAGCTTCTTCCCGGCTGGAATGTTTTCTTTGGCTACAGTTATCTTTACGAAAAAGGCCTGAGCTATCGACAGGACCCGCATCATCTTGTCCGTCTGACAACCAGCTACACATTGCCCGGCGCATTGCACAATCTGACAATAGGCGGCGGCATTTCCAGCCAGACGAGCACCGAATGGTCGACCAACCCCGGGCGCCCTCTGGGCAACGGACGATACGACGCCTCCAACCTTCGTGTTAAGGGCTACGCGCTCATCAATCTGATGGCCCGCTACCGTGTGAACAACTGGGTGGACATTGCCGGCAATATCACCAACCTCACCGACAAAACCTACGTCAGACAGGCCGGTTTCTATGACGGGATGATTTTTGGAGAACCCCGGACGTTCAACTTTACAATCCGGGGTCACTACTGAACCAGATTCCCACGATGGAGTGACCGGTTCAGAGACCTGCACACAGCTGGTCTCCATTGTCACTGACAGCTCTTATCTGAAAAACCATGGCGCTGGCGGGTTTCAAAATCGGAACCCGCCAGCGTACGGAAACAAGAGACCCTACCTGAAGGACAGACTGGTAACACCCGTCAGATCAGAAACACACCATCCATGATCCGGCAGGCTAGAGCAACATCTGATCAGACGGAATCGTCTGGTCGGATAAAGTTGCTCGATAAACAATGAGTTAGAGCGGTATCCGTGATCCAGTCTGAACGGATACCGCTCTAATCCTGCCTCAGCTTCTGACACTCAGCTCCTCGGCGATCTCCTCCTCCAGCATGCTCTCGGTCACTGTCGGCGCAAGACCACCCAGCGGCGGTCCCTTGAAGCGCCTCTTCTCGACGAGGAACCAGCCTGCCAGCAGCACGACCACAATCCCCACCACGTAACTGATCAGAATGTCGTTGGGCGGCTGGATGCCGATCCAGACCAGCACCAGCGAGCCCAGAACTGTGACGATCGCAAACGGCGTGGACAGCGCCCCCAGACGGAACGGTCCCGTCATCACATCGCGCTTGCGCTGCGCCAGAATGCCCGCTCCGATTGGCATGGCGTAGGAAACATACAGGAAGATGGCGCAACCCGCTGCGAGCGCCGCGAAAGCGGACGAGTAGAGCGTCACGGCGCAGGACAGGAACGCCACCAGCCAGATGGCCGGAACCGGCGTCCGGTAGGTCGGGCTGACATAGCGCCACAGCTTCGAGCCCGGCAGTCCGCCGTCACGACCGAAGGCGAACACCATGCGGGAGGTGGAGGTCATGCCTGCCAGCGCGCATAGATAGTTGGCGACGACGATCATCACGTACATCAGGCTGCGCAGCCAGCCCGGCACGGGAAGCTGGGCGAGCAGGTTGAAAAACACGTCCCCCCCCTGCGAAGCCGACGCCGTCGGGTCCGGCATGGCGAGCACGAACGAGCACACCATGACGAAGCCGAACAGTCCCGAGATCATGACGGCGTTGATCATGCCGCGCGGCACGACGTTCCTTGCGTCGATCGTCTCTTCCGCCACATGCGCGGAAGCGTCAAAGCCTGTGATGGTGTAGGCCGGGAGAATGAGGGACAGACAGAACGCATAGATCAGACTGTCGGAATGCGGGAAGACGCCGCCACCCGCAGCCCCCGTGTTGTTCACGATGGAGACCAGCCGCTCCCAATGGAAGCCCGGCGCACAATACAGCATCATGATGGTGAGCAGCACGGCGGCGAACAGAATCAGATAGCCGGAAAAATCCGTCAGAATTTTCGTGATCTTGATGCCGACATGATTGAACAGCGCCTGTGAGGCCGCGATCAGGGAAACGCCCACGATCTGGTGCCCGTAGCCCCAGCCGGAGATATCAACCCCGAAAATCTTGCCCAGAATGAGCTGCGTGAACAGCGTGTAGGCGCCGACATTCACCGAGGCCAGCACGAAGATCAGACCCAGCAGGTTCACCCACGCCGTGGCCCAGCCCCAGCCACGCCCTCCGAGAATGGACGACCAGTGATACAGACCGCCCGCGGTCGGATAGGCCGAGGCAATCTGGCCCATCGAGCAGGCGACGATGGTGGCGAAGAGTGTCCCCACAACCCAGCCCACGGCGACACCGAAGCCTCCCAGCGATGAAAAGCCGAGCTGGAAGGACGTGATGCCGCCAGCAAGAATGCAGATGATGGAAAAGGAAATGGCGAAGTTGGAGAAGCCCTTCATGCTTCGCGAAAGTTCCTGAGCGTAACCCATGGAAGCGAGTACGCCTGCGTCCTCGTCGCTATGGTGGTTGGTCTCCATTGAGAGATCCTCTGCTGTTCATGTCCCGGCATGTCGGCCGTCGTCGGGGCATGATGACCCTGATCACCGCATTATCATGACGATATTGCAATGATGCAATCAGCTTTTTGCATGGCCTTCGATCGCCTGCCGGGTCACCTGATCAAACGCATCCTGCCAGAGCGCCTCTGCTCCGCCAGACAGGGGCTCGACCACGCGCCAGCCAGCCTCCCTCGCCGGAACAGGCCGCACGCTCTCACCCTCCAGCCAGAAACGCCCCAGTCCAGCCGCCGTCACATCGATCAGCTCCGGCACATGCACCGTGACGCCCAGACAGTTCGCCAGAAACTGCGTGAACCAGTGATTGCTCACCAGCCCGCCATCGACAGAGATCCGGGTGGCCGTCCGCCCGCTTGCCGCAGCGAACGTCCTGACAAGCTGCACCGAGCGAAACGCGATGCCTTCCAGCACAGCCCGCGCCATGTCCGCCGGACGCGTATCCAGCCCAAGCCCGACCCAGCTTCCGCGTGCGTCCCTTTGCCACCACGGACAGCCCAGCCCCTGCAACGCAGGCAGAAAGAATACGCCTTTTTCAGCCGCCTGCGCTGCCGCCAGCGTTTTCTCATCCGCGCAGGAAAAATCCGGGCCGAGGCTTTCCACCCAGTTGACCGCAGCCCCCGCCGTCAGGATGCCGCCTTCCAGCGCATAGACGGCAGACTGTCCCGCAAACTGCCATGCCACGGTGGGAAGCACGCCGCCTTCACCACCTTCACATGACCCCTCGCCTCCCAGAGCCAGAGCGAAAGCGCCTGTGCCGAACGTGATCTTCACATCACCGGGATGCTGGAGCCCATGTCCATACAGCGCGGCCTGCTGATCGACGGCGCTCACACGGACCGGCACGTTCCGGTCACGCAGCAGCCCGAAATCGCCGACAGTCGGCCGGATGGACGGCAGGCAGTCCATGGGAACGTCAAACAGACGACAGAGGGTCTCATCCCATTCACATGTCCGCAGATTCATCAGCGACGTGCGCGAGGCCGTGGAGACGTCGGTGGCAAAGACGCCGCACAGGCGATCAAGAAAGAAGGCGTCACTGGTGCCGAAACGCAGTCGTCCCTGCTCACGCAGAAGACGGGCCTGCGGCACGTGGTCCAGATACCAGCGTAGCCGGGAAGCCGAGAAATAACAGTCCAGCGGCAGACCGGATCGCGCTTTGATCTCGGGCTCCAGCCCCTGTTCCTTCATGCGCGCCACAACATCGGCGGTGCGCGTGTCCTGCCACACGATGGCGGGACCGATGGGCACGCCGGTCTCGGCATCCCACGCCACAACAGTTTCACCCTGATTGGCCAGAGCCAGCGCGTCAATCGGTCCAGCCTCGGCGATCAGTTCCTCGATGTGACGCAGAATCTCTTCCGCATCATGCTCGACCAGACCCGGCGCAGGCAGGAACTGCTGGTGCGAACGTCGCCCCACCAGTTCCATCCGTCCGTCGCTCCAGACCCGATAGGCCTTGGTGCCAGTCGTCCCCTGATCAATGGCGAGGCAGCTTTTCATTTCTCCACCTCCAGCCGGAGTGTGGACACGCCCGACAGCGAGGCAGCGGGAACAGCCAGTTCCACCCGCCGCTCAGGCAGGACGCTGACACGTCGAGACGCCACGGTGCGCCCCTGTTCATCCGACAGACGAAGCACGCCCCGCTGCGGCGTTTCCATCCGCGCATGCAGGACGATTCTACCCCGTGGCGCGGCATGGAGACGCTGCGGCCAGACGTTGGCCACCCCTTGCCAACATGTCACCGACACGGCGGAACCGGGGTCTGGCAATCTGCCTTCCAGCGCCCGCAGGATCATCCGTGCGGCGGCGCGTCCTTCCAGCGCCGCCTGTCCAGAATGTTCCACTGCCCGCAACACATTGCCCGCCGCGAAGACCTGCGGGTCCAGTGTCCGGAAGGTCGAATCAATCACCGGCCCCCGCGTGCCACCGTCCAGCGCAAAGCCGGATGTCCGGGCCAGAATGGCATCCGGCACAAATTGTCCTGTGAACACGACACCGTCGCAGGCCAGTGTCCGCCGCTCGCCATCCTGCTCAATTTCCACACCATCGACCTTGTCGCCACCAAGGATCGAAACGAGCGTCGTGTTCAGCAGGATGGGCGTGCCATACATCATCGACGCCAGCACATCGGCCGGACGCTGTGCTGTGATGCGTGTATTTTCCTCGATCATGGCGACAGGCTTCACCTGCCCATGCCGCGCCGTCATCAGGGCGGAAAACGACACCAGTTCACTGCCGATGATGACCGGATTCCGGAAGGGACGCAGGCCCTTCATCACCATCTCCTGAAACGCGCCGGTTGTGGTCACCCCCCAGGGCCGCGTGCCGGAGACAAGACGTGGCCCACGTGGTGTCTCCCGTGTGCCGGTGGCGAGCAGAACGGCACGAGCCTGCCATGTTTCCAGCCCGCGTTCCGTGGACACATGCACAATACCGCCGGGCTCAATCCCTGTTACGGTCGTATCGGTGAGGATCGGCACGCCCGCCGCCTCCGTCAGTGCGCGGGCGTAGCGCGGCCCTCTCCACATCCGACCAAAGTCCAGCATGCCGAACCCGAGATGCCCGCAATAACGCGGCAGGCCTCCCGGCTCACCCGTGCGTTCCAGCACGGCAATCTTCTCAACGCCCGCGCGCCTCAGGACACGGGCCGCGCTGAGACCGGCAGGCCCAGCCCCGACGATCAGGACATCATACATCACGCCCATCTCCCCTCTGGCTCCCCCTGATCGGAGTAACCAGTCCTGGCAGATGCGTCTCCGCGAGTTCCATGACCCGGCGTGTACAGTAAAAACCCTGACAGCGGCCCATCATGCAACGTGTCCGACGTCGCAGACCACCAAGCGTGCCTGCCGGAAGCACTTCATCGGTCAGAGCGGTTTTGATCTCCTTCTCCGTGACACGCTCACAGTGACAGGCGATCGGTCCACGCTCCGGCAGCATCCATGGACGCGGCAGTTCCTCCACCAGATTGGGCATCTGCGGCAAAGTCACATCCCGCAGCGGCGCAGGGTCCGCGAAGGTGTCGCGATATAGCGCCACAACATGCTCGGCGATCCCCAGCGCGCCGGTCAGACCGGTCGAACGGATGCCACCCACGGTGATCCAGCCTTCAGTCTTCAGGGCTTCGATCTGATAATCGCTGAACTGCGTGGCGGGGCGCAGACCCGCATAGGTGGTTGTGACATCATGCTCGCGCAGGGCGGGAATAATCCGAAAAGCGGCCTTCCGAAGCGCTTCAAGGTTATCATGATCGACTGTAGGAAATTCGCGTTCCTGCTGCGGCTCGGCGGTCGGGCCGACAAGGACATTGCCGAACACCGTACGCGTGACGACCACGCCTTTCGTCAGCGCCGTCGGCACCGGCAGGATGATCGTGCGGAACAGGTCATAGGCCGTCTTGTCGAAGACCACGAACTGCCCCTTGCGGGGCGTAATCTGAAACGGCGAGGGGCGTGCAATGGCTTCGACCAGATCGCCATAATTCCCGGCGCAGTTGATGACCGTCCGGGCCTGTATGGCTGGTTTGCCCGCGAGGTCCAGATGCCAGGCACCTTCCCGTCTTACACCGTTCTCAACCCGCGCCTGCCGTATCAACGTGCCACCATTGAGAAGCGCCTGCCGCGCATAGGCCATGGGCGCGGACCACGGGTCGATCAGATGCTCGCCCTCGACCAGCACCGCGCCACGCACATCGTCTGCCAGAGCGGGTTCACGCTCCCTCACCTCACGCGCATCCAGACGCCTGACCGTCACGCCATTGCGCACCGCCTTCTCGATGATTTTCGGAAACTGCGCGAGGTCCTCATCTGTCCAGGCGACAACCATGGCGCCGGTTTTCACCACGGACAGGTTCATGTCGGCACAGATTTCACGATACAGGGCGTAACCACGCTGCACGCAGGCCGCTTCCAGCGTATCCGGCGTGGCGTCAAAACCGGTGTGCAGTATGGCGCTGTTGGCCTTGCTCGCACCCTCCAGCAGATCGCCGCCTTTTTCCAGCAGAACAGTGCGCGCACCCGCCAGCACGCAGGCGCGGAAGACAGCGCAGCCGACGACCCCTCCGCCGATGATCGCTATGTCGTAAAGGCCGTCTCCCGCCATCATCTCCGTCATGCACCTGTCCAGAAAAGCCGCGCGATCATCATGCGCGGATTATGTTTTTCCATCGCAACAAGATCAAGGCTGAACAGGCGCTGTCCGTGACAGCCGCCCGACGCCCCTTATCAGAATGGCTCTGCAAAACAGAAGATTTTCAGACAGAGGCGCAGATTGCGCCGTATGTGTTCAAACGGACTGTCAGAATCTTTCGGCGTTCATCGTCGCTGACAGGACCGGTGTGACCCGGTTCGGAAGCAGGTCGTCTCTGTCCAGAGGGCAACATACACAGGACGGAGCCCCAGACGGGGCCTGATACCAACCCGGGAAAAGATTGACTCTTGTGACGACGTTTTCAGGGGTGTTGCCCCGAACCCCACCAAAGGTCATCGGCCTTTGGAAACCGTATTTATTATCAATAAATCGGAGTGCAGGCGGCCCCGTGTTGAGCTTTCACTATGTCACTGTCAAGGCGGGTTGGTATGAGACGGGACCGGAGTGAAATCCGGTCCCCACTGGTTATTTTGCTTTCCGCACTGCCGCGATGGCGGCTTTCAGGTCCGCTTCCGATACCGCACCCGGAATGACGGTCTTCTCGCCGATGATGAAGGTCGGTGTGCCATCGACGCCAACCTTGCGAGCCAGTTCGAGGTTTTCGTTGAGCAGGCTGGTGACGTCAGCACCTTTCATGTCCTTCTCAAGCCTCGACACATCAAGGCCCACGGATCTGGCGATGGAACGGATACGGTCAATGGATGGCGGCTGGCTGTCCAGCATCAGGGTGTGCTGGAACTTGATGTAGGCATTCTGACGGGCCGAGGCCAGAAGCGCCTGCGCTTCAAGCTGGCTGTTCGGCCCCAGCACCGGAATGACCTTTTCGACAAAACGGAGGTCCGGATCTTCGGCCACCAGCCGGTCGATCACCGGCAGCACCTTGCGGCAGTAAGGGCAGCGGGGATCGTAGAACTCGACAACCGTCACGGAACCCTGCGGGTTGCCCAGCACGACATCCGTGGTGGTGGCGCTGAACTTGCCTGCGTTTTCATGCACGGCCTTCAGGCTGGCTTCCTGCTGCGCCGCTTCACCCTGAGCGCGCATGGCCGTCACAGCATCAGCAAGAATGGAAGGATCCTGTTTCAGGGCAGCGCGAACAATGTCCACGATCTCCTTGCGCTGGGCAGGAGAGAAGTCACCATCCGCGCGGGCGGGCAGGCTACTGAACAGGGAAATGGAGGTCAGCACGGCGAGCAATGCGGTGCGGACCCGGAAGCGTTGATTGCGTATCATGGGGCTGAGTGTAGCGGAGAGACAGGGCGGTGTGAACGTCTGGCCACAGGCGCTCATTGCAGCAGGACTGCGATAATCCGCTCACCGACAGGCTTTAATTTACGTGCTGAAAGCATGCCAGACCGTTTCGAAGAAACTTCAGAAACGCTGCAGGAGGTCCGGAAAACCGTTTGTTTTCTACTGAACCGCCTGGA